>NZ_BAABWK010000001.1:907500-1235910 GCF_040362765.1 Pyruvatibacter sp. HU-CL02332 | reverse complement strand
ACGGGACCTGAGGCGGCATCGACGCTGGCCTGCATGTCGTCGCGCAGGCGTCCGACCGGTTCAGCCCACAGGGTCTGGGCCAGGTCCGCGCGGTTTTCGAAGTATTTGTAGAACGTCCCGATCGATATCCCGGCTTCTTCAATCACGTCTCTGATCGAGATGTCGTTCCAGGCCTGCGTGTCGCCGGGTGCGATGTTGCGCTTGCGGACCAGCCGGACGACGGCCTCGCGCACATGGCTGCGCATTTCTTCGCGCTTTTCTGGGGTTATTGACGGTCGGGCCACGGGAAACTGCCTTTTGTAACTGGTCATACCGAAGTGGCATTTCCTTCGCGCGGGCGCAAGTCGAAGGCCGTGTTCGATCGCCTTTCATGTCCTGTCTTGCACGTTTGCTGTCTTGGGCCGGGTTGACAGGGCATTTAGCGAACAGTAAAAAGAACATGTTCATTAAACCTGTGAGGCGCGGCGACTAGCCGGCCGCCCGTTTGCCCAATGAGCGCCAACCCCCAGGCGCTCCATACCCAAAGGAGAGAGCGACGTGACACAAGCTGACGCTCAGGCGCATACATCGGCGCTGAAAAACAAAACCCTGCCGCCGACCTCCCGGATGGCCTACCGACTCGAGAAATGGGCTGGATTGCCCTTCAACCTGCTTGAACTGATCGGGGCGTATCTGATTGTCCTGCCCATGAACTGGGCGCTGCGGCATCTCGACGGGCTGTCGTATCGGCTGGAAGGCACGCTGCTACGGCGCGTCCTGCAGCACACGATCTTTCCTGCGGCGCTGATATTCTCGCTCTGGCTGGGGTTTGAGTTTGCGGCCAACGGTGTGACGTTCAATTCGCTGCTCACGCTGGCGCTGGTACCGGTCATCATTGGACTTATTGTGGCGCCCATTGAGCGGCTGATGCCGTTCAGCCGCAAGTGGCTGGAAGGCGGGAACGACACGACGGTCGATATTATCTTTTTTGTATCCGGCGCTTTTTGGAATGGCTTTGGCCAGTACCTGTTGCAGGTGCTCTTCATCCTGAGCTTGATCGAAGTGCTGGAGCCGTATGGTCATGGTCTGTGGCCGTCGGAGCTGCCTGGTGTCGTACAGGTTTTCCTGCTGATCCTGATCAAGGATTTCTTCCGCTACTGGCTTCACCGCGCCATGCATGAAGTACCATTCCTGTGGCGATTCCATGCAGCCCATCACTCGGTGAAACGGCTTTACTGGCTCAACGGCATTCGCAGCCATCCTGTTGAAGTGGTGATGCAGGTGTTCTTCTATGCGTTGCCCTTCGCCCTGCTGCAGCCCTCTCCAGAGATAGCGATGGTCGCCATCCTCATGCAGCTGTGCATTGGCGTGTTTCAGCATGGCAACATGGATCTGAAGCTGCGCTTTTGGGAATACATCTTCTCGATTGGCGACAACCATCGCTACCACCACTACCCAAACAAGGAAGTTGGCGACAGCAATTACGGCGGTGAGTTCATCGTCTGGGATATTCTCTTCGGGACATTCCACAATCCGGCAAACGAACGTCCAAGCGACAACATTGGCATCGGCACAGCGCCCAACTACCCAATGACCGTGGCCGGACTACTGATCGCACCCTTCCTGCCGGACCAGAAGGTGTTCGGTCCTGAAAGTGAGCAGGCCAGCAGTGAGGCGCCGCCAGTATCTGACCCTCCCCTGCAGGTGGGTGAAGCCAGCACCTGATGCCGCCTGAACGCCGGCAAGTGGTCGGCGAATGGCACAAAGATCAAGACCAAATGAGCGGGCGTATCCAGGACTTTCCCTGGGTGCGCCCGTCGCCCAATTGGCTACCCGGGTTTGCGGCAGATGAGAAACACCGTGCGGCCGTCGCCGGGCTGCCAGTGGGTCTCGACCTTGAAACCAGCATCGGTCATGAAGCCGACCAGGCCGTTGCCTTTGAGGAACTGCACATAGGGCACCTTGCCGATGGCGCGGCCGAGGGGCAGGATGAGCTTCAGCCAGTTCATGCCGTCGCCCAAACATACGGTGCTTGAGACAAATATGCCGCCGGGCTTGAGCCAGCGGTACACATTTTTCGCGGTAGCTGCCGGGTCTTCGATGAGGTGCAGGATGCTGTTGCCGAGGACGGCGTCATAGGTGTCATCCGCCACATCCATCTCGGCGATGTCAGCGCGCTGAAAGGTGACGTTGCGGACATTTTGCTCGTCCGCCTGCCGTCTGGCGATGACCAGCATGGCCTCTGCGATATCGAAGGCGTCAATCTGGGCGACGTGTGGTGCATGTCGCAACGCGGTGCCGCCGGTCCCGCAGCCAAACTCCATCACTTTCATGTCCGGTCGTAACTGCTCCTGGGTGAGGCGAAGTTTTTCCTCATAGGCCTCCGGATTGCCGATGGGAGAGGCAAAGTACTTGTCCGCTATGTTGTCCCAGAACTTGCTTTCATGCGCCATGGAAGGCTCCTGCGTGTTGGTGGGTGTGTTGTTGGGCCCTTACATACCTATGCGTATTTCAGATAGAAATTGCTGAATTTTGTCGATCTGGTATACGAAAATCCATGAATTGGCCTGCAATCGCTTTTGACTGGAACCAAATCCGCGCTTTTCTGGCGACGGCTGAAGAAGGCTCGCTGTCGGCGGCCGCCCGCGTCCTTGGGCAGACGCAACCGACCCTCAGCCGGCAGGTCACGGGCCTGGAAGAAGCGCTTGGGGTGGTTCTGTTCGAGCGCGGTCCGCGCGTCATGCGGCTGACCCAGGCTGGCCATGAGGTGCTGGCCCATGTGCGGGCGATGGGTGACGCGGCATTGAAGGTATCGCTTGCGGCATCCGGCCAGTCCCAGCATGTGGAGGGCAAGGTCAGCATCACGGCCACCGAGCTTTTTGCCCGCTACCATCTGGCACCTATCATCTCCGAGCTTCAGGAGATTGCACCCCGGCTTCTTGTCGAGGTCATCGTCTCCAATGACGTGCGCGATCTCACCCGGCGTGAAGCAGACATATCCATCCGGCACGCACGGCCTGAGCAGGCTGACCTTATCGGCCGCTTGGTGAATGAGACGACGGCGCATCTGTATGCGTCCAAAGCCTATCTCGACCGGGTAGGGCGACCGCGGTCCATGGACGATATGGCCGATCTTGACCTGATCAGCTTTGATGAAGCGGAAAACATCGTTCCGTTTTTGCAGGGACTGGGCATGCCGGTGACGCGGAACAACATGCGCGCCAGTACGTCCAGTGGCAGTCTGCTTGTGGAACTTGCGCGTGCCGGTGTCGGGGCCACCTTCCTGACTCATGATGCGGGAGATAGATATGCCGACCTTGAAAAGGTACTGCCATCCATGGAGCCCGTCCCGGTGCCCGTATGGCTTGTAACCCACAGGGAGTTGCGCACAAGCCGCCGTATTCGGATTGTTTTTGACCTGCTGGCGGAACGGCTTTCCGGCGATCTTGTGTCGCCCGGCAACTGATCAGTCTGTGGCGAACAAGGAGTAGCGCGGGCCGCGTGGTGTTGGGACCTTCTGGTCTTCGGGCAATGCGCAGATACGGTTCATCCTTGTCGTGCTGCCATCAGCATACTCCCAGACGAGTTGTTGCCCATCGAGATAGCGTTTCACCACGATGGGGCCCCAGCCGAATACTCGAAACTCAAGGATGTTCTGGTTCCAGGTCATCCCGGCGGATGTGCGTGGGCAGTATTCCCTGTCACCGATAGTGAACAGCACCATGCCTTCCGTGTCGTTGGAGGTGAAGCCACCGGTGCTGTTGGGGCCTGAATCGTGGATGATGCCGCTGCTGGTGATGACCGTCCGTGTGCCGCATTGCTCAACGCGCTCTACGTGTCCGACTTTGCCGGTGACAGCAATCCAGAGGCCGCGAATGTCAGCGGCGCCATCCGGCAACGGTTCTGTGCACGCGCGTAGTATCGGCAGGGGAAAGTGCGAGTAGCTGCAGCCGGGCGTGTTTCCCTTTGGAATGTCCGCTGCCAGTTTGCCGCTGCCGTCGAGTTCTGGGATGGCGCAATAGTCGATGAGGCTGCCATCACCTTCCAGCGTCGCCTGCTCTGTTGCCAGGGGCGGGCGCTCTGAGAATAAGGCAAACCAGAAGAGACCGGCTGCACCTATAAACAGTACGGTCACCGTGGACAGGGCAATCTTGGCAAATAGCTTCATCCGGAGGCCTTCATTCGAACCCAACAATCCATACGCAAGTGCTTCATGGTAATATTGGCATTTTAAGTGTCAATAGTTTTCGGCACGGTCGATGCTGGCCTTGCGCCGGCTTCCGTTGAATAATGGGATCAAGGGACGCACTAGATCCCATGATCGTAAGGGGCAGGATATGAGCATGAGTTTGGACATCCGTCCGCTGGCGGGTTCGCTGGGAGCAGAGGTGACTGGCGTCAATCTGGCGGAGGCCAGCCAAAGTGATGTGGATGCGGTCAAGTCTGTTCTTACGGAACACAAAGTTCTTGTTTTTCCAGACCAGAACCTGACGCCAGCACAACATGTCACCCTTGGACAGAAGTTCGGTGAACTGGAAGGGGCGCATCCGAACCTTGCGAAGCCCGATGCACCTGACCCCCACATCTTTGAGCTTGCAGCCAGTGAAGGCGGCATTGCGGATGAGTGGCATACGGACCTGACCTTCACCGACTCGCCACCCCTGATGTCGATCCTCAACATGGTGACGTGTCCGGAGTCTGGTGGTGACACCATGTGGACCAATCTGATTGCTGCCTATGCTGACCTTTCAGAACCGATGCAGGAAATGCTTGAAGGGCTTACAGCCCTCCACGATGCGCGGCCGCACGGCAACCGCGAAGCGATGGCTATTCATCCGGTGGTGCGGGTGCATCCTGAAACCGGAGAGAAGGCACTTTACGTCAACGAGCATTTCACGCGGCGCATAGTCGAGATGAATGCGTTCGAAAGCGAGGCGCTCCTCGCGTTCCTCACACGCTGGGTTCAAAACCCGCGTTTCACGGCGCGCATCAACTGGTCCCAGGGCATGATCGGCATGTGGGACAATCGGGTAACCCAGCATTTCGTAATCAATGATTTTGTGGGCGAGCGTGTCATTCAGCGTGTGACGGTATTGGGTGATCGTCCTGAAGGTGTGCGGGCTCCCCACTTCGAACCGTGGACCAAGCGGGCTAAGCTGTCAGCCACCAGCCATTGGGACGCGCAGCTTTACAGGTTCTTGCGGGACCGTGAAGGCAAGCAGGCTGCTGAGTAGGCCCGTCAGCCTGCGAGGCTGGCCTTTGATGCAGGCGTTGGCGTCTGCTGAGGCGCGATACCTGCAGCAACTGCGGCGCTAGGTATGTCAAACCGGAAGCAGCAGCCTTCGCCCAGGCGGCTGCTCACGCTGATATTGCCGCCCATAAGCTCCGTGATCTGACGGCAGATCGCGAGGCCAAGTCCGGTGCCGCCGTAGCGACGGGTGTTACTGGCTTCAACCTGTCTGAAACGATCAAAGACTGTGCCGACCTGGTCATTGGGAATGCCGATGCCGGTGTCCCGCACTTCCACGTATAGTCGCCCGCCGCCGATACTGCGTGTGTGTTTGAAGGTTACATCCACTGAGCCTGCGTCCGTGAACTTGACGGCATTGCTGATCAGGTTGGAAAGGACCTGACGTATCCGCTCACGGTCGCCCATGACGAGCGGGGGTAGCGCATCAAGGCCGTGAAGGGTCAAAGCCACGTCTTTGGAAGAGGCTAGGGGGCTGAACAGGTCTTTGACTTCATTTGCCAGCTGGGTCGGATCAAACGATGCGAATTTGAGCTTGAGGCCGCCTGCTTCATTTTTTGAGTAGTCAAGAATGTCATTGAGAATGGATAGAAGCGATCGAGCTGAGTGCAGGGCAATCTCGGCATGTTCATGATCGGCTTTTTGCATCTCAGACATTGTCAGTAACTGCAGCATGCCGATGACGCCATTCATCGGTGTGCGGATTTCGTGGCTCATCATGGCCAGAAATTCTGACTTGGCCCTGTCGGCCTCCATAGCGCGTTTGCGTTCGGCCTCAATCCGGTTCGTGGCGCGTTGCATTTCGTGGCGATAGATCGTGCTGCCAAGGAAGAGAATAATTGACCCGCAGGTGAGACTGACCAGAAATGCAGGATCTGGCTGCGGCCCGGCGGGAGTACTGATTTGGCTGATGTAGCCAAAGACGAATGCACCACAGGCAGCGACCGTTGTCAGGAGGCCAAACCGCCACCCCAGGATGAGGGTGAAGGCTGCGATGGCCGGGAGCAGCAGGAGGTTGGTGGATGAAATCAGATTGCCCAGACTGAGCGACATCATGATGAACAATGTCATGACGCCATAGCCGGTCAGGGTTACTCGCCTGTTGAACGATGGGCGCCCATTGATGAAGGTGGGCCCGGTCAGAAATCCAATGGCGATCAGTTGGCCAACCACAACCTCAACCGGGTGAACGGCCAGATAGGGTATATTGGTGATTGAGACGAGCGTGCCTGAAACGCCGGCGAGGATGCAGAAGGTTGCAAATGTGCGCTCTGAAGCGACCAGAAGTTCGGCGCCTTCGCGCGTCGCAGGCCAGTATTTCGTCTTCAGCAGGCTGAGCATATCAGGGTGCCAAGTGTGGTGCGGGTAACTTGGTACCTAATCATGATTGTCTTAATCAAAGGCCAATGACTTCAAAGCACTACGGATTTTCCATCCCGCTGGGCGCTTACATCTTTGAGGCTCATTTTGCACCCATGGGAAAGTGGTCGCGGGGCGGGCGGGTGTCGCTATGCTGGCGAACTTGCCCGTATCGTAATCAAACTGTTTTTGGTGCCATATGCCTGCCCCCAGAAAGATCGCTTTTCTTGCCTGCAAGCACAATCTGACGATGTCGCCTGACAGGTGGCCTGATGCGTTTGAGCATGATGTCGAGCTAGCGGCTTTTGTGCCTGCCTTTGCTGCGGTTGGGCTTGAGTTGATTGAGGTGGATTGGGAGCAGGTTGATCCAGCCTCGAATGACTTTGACCTCTACTTCGTGCGTACGACCTGGAACTACAAAGAAAAGCCCGATGCGTTCGCGGACTTTCTTGTGCGCGCGGCCAAGTTTGCGCCCGTAATGAATGATCCTCAGACCATTCTTTGGAACATGAACAAGCGATATCTCGGTGAACTGCAAGCCAAGGGGCTACCGGTGATCCCAAGTGCCTTTGTTGATGGTCCCGGAACCATCGTGGACGATCTGCGAGAGCGGTTGGGCTCGCGGGAGATCGTGCTCAAGCCGCTTTATGGGGGCGGCGGGTTTGATATGCGCAGGGTAACGCATGATGAAGATGGGGCGGACCTGGTTGCCGACACCCATTTTGCCCAACCGTTCATCTCTGGAATTCTGGATCAGGGCGAACTGTCGTTCGTATTTGTCGAGCGTGAGTTTTCTCACGCTCTGCGCAAGCGGCCTGCTGATGGAAACTATCTGATCCATACCCATCATGGGGGTGCGGACGAGGCGTACCTTCCTTCTTCGGCGGAGATTGATGCCTGTCGGGCCTTCCTCGATGTGATGCCAGCGCCTGCGTTGGCTACCCGCGTTGATGTTGTACCGCATCAAGGTCAGCTTTTATTGATGGAGCTCGAAGCGATCGAGGCGCATCTTTTCCCAGGCTACAATGATGGTCTTGGGGCCATGCTGGCTTCCGCGTGCGCGAGAACACTTGGCGGCGATGGCTTGGCTTCTATGTGACGGGCTAAGGTAACTTGGTGCGCCTGCCGATGCCTATATCCATGCCAGAGTGAGGGTTGTTCCATGAGTACGTCTGATGTCCAGCCATCTCCGGCCCCTGACGCGCCGCCATGGGCGGCCGGCGTCGAAGGACGCATGGATGAGCTTTATCCCCGCCTTGATGAGGCTGAAACCCAAACCGTGTTGACGTATGGCGATGAAGTTTCAGTGCCTGCGGGGACACGTCTGTGGGAGATCGGTGAGCGCAACGTTGCCTTCTATCTCGTGCTGGAGGGGCAGATGGATATCCTGCGCCGTGACGAGGCGGGTGAGCACGTCGTCTATACCCATGAGCGGGGCGGTTTCAGCGGTGAAACTGTCACGATGACCGGGCGAGGTGCCTTCGTTGCAGGGGCTGCAAAATCTGACCTGCGTGCGGTCAAGGTGTCGAATGACCTGTTGCGCGATCTTCTGGCTGTCGAAGCTGAGCTGGGTGAGAAGGTTTTGCAGGCGTTCATCCTTAGGCGGATGAATATGATTTCGAAGCATCTGGGTGACATCATTATTGTTGGTGATGAGGCCGACAAGCAGGCTGCCGGTATCCGCGAGTTTCTGTCGCGCAATGCCGTTCCCTATGCGGTGGTTGATGCCTCATCTGACGTGGCGGCTGAACGGCGCAATGCGCTGGATGCCGAAACCTGCCCCAAGCCCTTGGTGATTTGTGGTCATACGCGGCTATCGCAGCCCACAATCAAGGAAGTGGCGGATTGTCTTGGGCTGACGGCGGAATTGCCGGCTGACGCATCCTTTGATGTCGCTGTCATTGGCGGTGGCCCTGCGGGCCTTGCTGCTGCGGTGTATTCCGCCTCTGAAGGGTTGGATGTTGTGGTGCTTGAAAAATGCGCCATTGGCGGTCAGGCGGGTTCATCGTCGCGCATTGAAAACTATCTTGGGTTTCCCACCGGCATTTCCGGTCAGGCGCTTACAGGGCGGGGATTCCTGCAGGCGCAAAAGTTCGGCGCTGAAGTTGCCGTGGCGCAGGAAGCCGCAGCATTGACCTGCGGATCACCCTTTCATCACCTCACACTTGATTGCGGTGGGCAATTGAAAGCGCGAGCTGTTGTGATTGCGTCAGGTGCAATCTACCGTCAGCCCGATATTGAGGGTCTTGAGAAGTTTGAAAGCGTGGGCGTTCACTACGGTGCCAGCCATATCCAGGGGATGATGTGCCGGGACCAGCATGTCGTGATTGTCGGCGGTGGAAACTCAGCCGGACAGGCGGCGGTCTATCTTTCCGGCCGCGCCCGCAAGGTGTCGATCCTGATCCGCCGGGACAGTCTGGCCGATACCATGTCGCAATATCTCATCCGGCGGATTGAAAGCACACCGAACATCGAGCTTGTTGTTCACACAGAGGTGCAGCGCCTTGAAGGTGAGAGCGGCGTGGAACGCATTCACGTGCGCAACAACCAAACCGGTGAAGACACAGCGATGGATGCAACGCACCTCTTTTTGTTTATCGGTGCGCAACCCGCGTCGGGCTTTCTGGAAGACAGGATCATCCGTGACGAAAAGGGGTTTGTCCGTACAGGCGATACTTTGACTGCGGACCATCTTGAAACCGCGAACTGGCCTTTGGAGCGAAAGCCATTTCATCTGGAGACGAGCTGCCCGGGGGTCTTTGCCGTCGGTGACATCCGCTCGGGGTCTATCAAACGGGTGGCCTCTGCCGTGGGCGATGGCTCGGTATGTGTGAGTTTTGTCCACAGCGCCATCTCTGAAAGCCAGAGAGACACGCGTTAGACCCACTGGGGAGACCAGGGAAAGAGACTAGGCTGTTGCGGTCTTGCGCAGCGCGCCGCGCAGCAAGGCTGCATAGAGTTTTTGGCGCATGTCTTTGGGTGCGTCCAGTTTCATCCGCGCAACAGCTTCATCCTCATCTGCTGATCCCTTGCCTCGGCCCGTCATCGCAAGCCGCAGGGCCGCGAGGGGAGAGGCGGATGCTTCACGCATCTGCCCCAGGGCTGGAATGAGCCGCTGTTCAATATCCGTGAAGTCCGAACCAAACGGAAAGGCCGGTAGGTCCCCTTTCGCTGATGTTGTCCTGAGCCGGCGTGCCAGGCCGTCGGGCGTATTTTCAAAGGCGTGTTCGGGAATGGTGTAGTCGGCCTGCAGCTTCCCTGCCTTCTTGGCCTGCGCCATCAGGTCAGGCTGGAAGCGGCTGTCACTGATTTCCAGCATGGCGGCGATGACTTGCGCGTCTGATTTTCCGCGCAGGTCAGCGACGCCATATTCCGTGACCACGATGTCTCGCAGGTGGCGGGGGATGGTCGTGTGCCCATAAGACCAGCGAATGTTGCTCTCAGCACCTTTTGTGCCTTCGCGCGTTGCGCGTATGGCAATGACTGAGCGTGCGCCTTCCAGTGCAAATGCCTGAGCCACAAAATTGTACTGGCCCCCGACGCCTGAGACGACGCGCCCATCTTCAAGACCGTCAGACACCACAGCGCCCATGAGGGTGGCCATCATGCCGCTATTGATGAAACGGGCATTGGTGCGTGCGCGGCGTTTCTCCGCTTCGGGTCCGTAGAGTTCGTTGACGTAGGAGACGGGGCGCATGGCAATGCGGGCCCGCTGTGTTTCGTCCATGTCGCGCAGGCGTTGGTAGAAGTCCGTTGGCCCCAGGAAGAAGCCAGCCTGCAGACAGACACCGTCAACTTCGCGCTTGAGGACATCTGCCTCAATCAGATCAAGGAAGGCGGGCACAAACATTTCACTGGCACCAAACAGACCCTGGTCGAATGGGTCCATATGTGCAGGGCCGCGGATGGTGGTGCCCTCAAGGCTTGTGATCGCTTCTTGGAAATCTGCGTTCTTGCTGTGCCGCATGATCAGGCCGGCAGCCACGGCATCGCCTATGGAGCCAATGCCTATCTGCAACGTGCCGCCATCGGGCACCAGTCGTGCGATCTGCAGGCCGATGGCGTGGTCGGTTAGGCTCACGGGTTCGCGTGGCGGGGCAAATAGCGGCCAGGTGTGGCCTGTGAGTAGATGGTCGAGTTCACCTTCTGCGTAGTCTGCATCACCCCCCATGAAAGGGAGATTTTCGTTTTCTTCCGCGACCATGATGGGACTGATGATGCCTTCATCGCGGGCATTGAGCAGGTCAACGGTCAGGTCGGGGTTGCAGCTCAGCGATATTCTGGGGCCATCCGCCGTTTCACGCCGCGCCACGATCTGGGCCATGACATTTGGTTTGCGATCAAGAATGGCGCCCAGTGCATGTGTGTAGTTGGCTGAAATGTAGTTCTGCTGTGCGGCAGGCGTCGAAAGCCATTTGCCGGCCAGGAAAAAGAACTCAACAATCGTAATGTTGTCTGGAAGCGCGCCTTTGCGCAGCGGCCGTACGTAGTCCAGCTCGGGATAGTCCCCAAACAGGCGATCAATGACCGGCTTGATGAAGTTGCGTTCAAGCTCATTTCCCGGATTGGGCTTTTCCAGCGTCAGTGCCGTCAGGATGGTCAGTGAGATGGATTGGTCCGCCATGGCCCGGGCAAACAGGGCATTGCAGGTGACATTGGCTTTTCCCAACCCCAGCGGCATGGCAAGCACGATCTTGCCGCCCGTGGCGGCAATGATGTCGTCGGCAAGGGCCGATGGATCAGTGTGGTGCTTCGTCATGGTCCAACCTTGGCTGCGGATCAGGGGTCCTTGCATTGTTTTATCGCAATTTGTGCTGATCACCTCCCTGATTTGCGGCGTAAGGCGATGCTAGTCACGATGTTGTGCATCGTGTGGGTGCGTTGGTGTGTCTATGTGTGTGCGATTGTCGTCATTGCTATTGAGAGCAGGGGCACCTGATGGACGTTCTTGAAGACATATTCGACACATTTGCGCTAAGGGGTGCGCTCTACTTTCGAACGGATTTTTCTGCACCCTGGGCTGTCACGGTGCCGGACTATGAGCAGGTTGCTCGGTTTCACCTGGTGGTTCAGGGGCGCTGTCACGTTCGAACTGGCGTCGATGAAACAGTCGAGCTTGGTCCGGGTGACTTGATACTCATTCCCCGCGGTCAATCGCATGAGCTTTCCGACCAGCCGGGACGTGATGCACCGCCACTTGAAACTGTTTTGCAGGATGCCGGTTATGAGGACGATAACGTCCTCGTGGTTGGATCAGGGAACCCGAGTGCGTCCACTCAAATGGTGTGCGGCCATTTCTCATTTCGACAGGGTGCGGATCATCCAATCTTGCGAGCTCTTCCCAACTTCATTGTGGCGAGTGCTGCGGACCGGGCCAAAGAGCCGCTGTTTGACGAAACATTGCGCTTGCTAACACGGCGGGTGTTCCAGGATGCAGGCCGGTCAGCATCAGCGGTACGACGGATGTCTGAAGTCATTTTCATTGAGCTGTTGCGACTTGGTATCGGGGCTGACGAGCATCTGGCGAAAGTTCTGGGTGGCCTGCGTGATCCACAAATTGGAAAAGCACTGGAGTTGATCCATAAGTGCCCTGGTGACCCGTGGACTGTTGCAACGCTAGCCGCTGAAGTGGGCATGTCGCGTTCCAGCTTTGCCGACCAGTTCCGGCAAACGGTGGGACTTGGTCCCATGCACTATTTGTCAGACTGGCGCTTGCAAAAGGCACTGTCCTTGCTGACGGACTCGCAGTTGCCAGTTCAACAGGTGGCAGCACTGGCGGGCTATCGGTCGCCAGCCGCATTCACCCGGGCGTTTTCTGACAAGTTTGGGGTTGCTCCAACCCAGATGCGCCGCCAGTCAGCGTAGCAATAGCGGCTCAAATCTCGCCTGACTTTGCGCATGGTCCAAGATGTGTTGCAGGCCGTCCGCCAAACAGCTCTGCTGGTTGATAGATCGTCCAGCTCCCCTCAAATCGCTCCTATCGTCACCGGCACCGCATCATGCGGGGTTCTTCATTCCTCCGGTGGCTGAAAACACTCAATGGGAGTTATCCAATGTCGAAGACACTTATTGCCGCTGCCGCATTCGCACTTGCGGGCCTTGCCGTGACGGCCCCTGCCTTTGCAGCTGATGAACACAATGTCGTACCCGGCCTTACTGCCGTTGGTGCGCCCCTGGGCCTGCATGGTGTGGACCCGGTTGCCTTTCTTGATATCGGCAACCGCCTGTCGGGCACGTCAGACTTTACAGCCGTCCATGACGGCGTGGCGTACTACTTTGCGTCTGAAGACAACATGGAGGCTTTTGAAGCCAACCCTGAGCGTTACACGCCGCAGAATGGTGGCTTTTGCACTTATGGGGTTTCGGTTGGAAAGAAGTTCGACGGTGACCCGCAGTTCGCAGATGTGCAGAACGGCAAGCTCTATGTCTTTCTCAATGAAGAGATCTTCAACGCCTACCAAAAGGACAAGGCAGGCACGATCGCCACAGCTGAATCCAAGTGGGAAGACATCAAGCACACAAAGTCCACTGACCTCTAAGCCAGCGCAGGTCTGGCTGACTGACAGAGCCTGAGCTTCATTCGTCTGTGGGGGTGGTGACATGGGCCATCTCTGCAGACGGATCCCCCTTCAAAGTCCAAACTTCGGAACAGAAACATGCAGATCATTGACCACCTCAGTGTAGGTGTCCCGTCAATAGCGAACGGGTGCGCTTTTTATGACGGCCTTCTTGCGACGCTTGGTTGCTCGCGTCTCGCCACAACTGATGGCTTTGCGGCCTACGGCAAGGAGACTGTCGACTTCCTCATCATGCTGCCCTTCAACAGGCAGCCCTATTCAGCAGGGAATGGAACCCACATCTGCTTCAAGGCGGCTGGCAGGGAAGATGTTGATGCTTTCCACACTTTCGCCATTGCTAATGGCGGCATGTGTGAGGGCGAGCCGGGTCCACGGGATGGGTATCCCAATCCGGACGTGCACACTGCCTATGTGCGTGACCCGTTCGGCAACAAGCTTGAAGTCATTTTTGGTGGCTTTGCAGCTTAGGGTGCAGACAGGTTTTTGCGCTGCTGAAACCAAAACGCCCACCCCACATAGCTTGCGGGGTGGGCGTGATTTTTGTCTTGTGAGGGCTGCTACTCAGCGGCAATCGCAGTCGGTGCGGCAGCTGCTTTCGCTGCAGGCTTTTTTGAAAACACCATGCCGTCGTCGTGCAGGCTACCGAAGCGCAGCATCACCAGATCCTTGGCGTAGTTCTGATGCAGCTTCCACGGCGTCTTGGAGCCCTGCTTGGGGAAGCTTTCCATTGCGCGCTGGACATAGCCCGACTTGAGGTCGAGCCAGGGTTCGACTTCCACGTCGCCCTCAGTGAAGCTTGGCGTTGCCTGATCCAGGCCCTTGGCATCCATGTGGTTCAGCAGACGACACACATATTCACATGTAAGGTCGCATTTCAGCGTCCATGAAGCGTTTGTGTAGCCAAAGGACGATGCCATGTTGGGAATGCCGGAATACATGAAGCCCTTGTAGGCCATGGTGTCCGAGGCGGTCATGAGTTTTCCATCGACCGACACATCCAGACCGTTCCAGACCTGCAGCTTGAGGCCGGTTGCGGTGACGATGATGTCCGCGTCCAACGTTTCACCGGATTTGAGCTTGATGCCGTTTTCCGTAAAGCGATCAATGTGATCTGTCACGACTGATGCCTTGCCGGATTTCAGTGCCCCATAGAGGTCGCTGTCAGGAACAAGGCAGACGCGCTGATCCCAAGGATTGTAGGTGGGCGTGAAGTGCTTCTTCACTTCTTCATCGCCCATTTCCTCGCGGACCATGCCAAGCAGGTAGTCCTTCACCTTGGCAGGCTGCTTCATGCACATGCGATAGAAGTACATGCCCATGAGGACGTTCTTCCAGCGGGTGATGCCGTAGGCCAGCTTGCTGGGGAGGTATTTGCGCATGAAGTTGGCAAAGGCATCCGTGCCGGGGCGGGACACGACATAGGTCGGTGTCCGCTGCAGCATGGTCACATGCGCTGCCTTGTCGGTCATGGAAGGCACGAGTGTCATTGCGGTGGCACCGGAGCCGATCACCACCACCTTCTTGCCGGAGTAGTCCATGTCTTCCGGCCAGAACTGCGGATGGATCACCTCACCCTTGAAGTCCTCGCGGCCTTCAAAATCAGGCGTGAAGGCTTCGTCATAATTGTAGTAGCCGCCGCACATAAAGAGGAAGTTGGCGGTGAAGTTCACCGGTTCCTTCAGCGGGCCGCGCTCGGCCTTGATGTGCCACAGGGCGTCAGGTGTGGACCAGTCGGCGCTGATGACCTTGTGCGAAAAGCGGATGTGCTTGTCGATGCCGTGTTCGCGCGCTGTGTCCTTGACGTATTTCAGGATCGATGGGCCATCGGCAATTGCCTTGGGATCTGTCCACGGGCGGAAGGAGTAGCCCAGCGTGTACATGTCGGAGTCAGAGCGAATGCCTGGATATTTGAACAGGTCCCAGGTGCCGCCCATGGTTTCGCGGCCTTCCAGGATGGCAAAGCTCTTGCCCGGGCTGTTGGCCTTGAGGTGATAGCCGGCACCGACGCCAGATATGCCTGCGCCAACGATGAGCACATCAATATGCTCCGGCTTGGCCGTGATCGAAGTTTCCTGAAGTGTCATGTGGTCCACCTGATTTCGCCGACATGTAAGGCTTTACGTCGGGGATATGTCGCTTTGTCACCGACAGAACAGTATTTTTGCTCAACTGACAAGATGTCAGGTAGTGTGATCCCTGTTCACCTTCAAGGGGTTGGTAGCGGTCGGCCTTGGGGAAGCCCGCAGAATTCCGGGACTAATGCCCCTTTTGATTGCGGCCAAGCCCTGCCAGTATGCGGCCCGAAAAAACAAAAATATCTACCAGGGACACCAGTTTGACCTCGAATCATAAGTGCCTGATTGCCAATCGTGGCGAGATTGCCGTGCGGGTCGTGCGCACTGCGGCAGCGCGTGGCATCGAAACGGTCGCCATCAACTCGCCGGACGATGCGGGGGCGCTGCACACCCAGATTGCGGACAAGACCGTTCAGCTTAAGGGTGCGGGTGTTGCTGCCTATCTTGATGTGTCGGCCATTGTCGGCATCGCGAAGGCCGAGAAGTGCGACAGCATCCATCCGGGGTATGGGCTGCTTGCGGAGAGTGCTGAGCTTTCAGCTGCCTGCGCTGATGCCGGATTGGTATTCATTGGTCCCAAACCCGAAACACTGTCACAGCTTGGCGACAAGGTCGCAGCGCGAGACCTTGCCAAGGCCAACGGTATTCCCCTGATTGAAGGGTCACCGGTTCTTGCAAACGAAGCCGACGCGCAGGCCTTTTTTGCATCGCTCAATGGTGCGCCGGGGATTTTCAAGGCTGTTGCCGGTGGCGGCGGGCGCGGCATGCGCATCATTCAGAGTGCGGATGAAATTGCTTCAGCATTCGCGCAGGCATCGGCTGAAGCGCAAAGCGCCTTTGGGGATGGCTCGCTTTACATGGAGCGATACCTGCCAAGCGCCCGGCACATCGAAGTGCAGATCGCCGGTGACGGTCAAAGTGTTGCCCATTTGTGGGAGCGCGACTGCACTATTCAGCGGCGGCATCAAAAGCTCATTGAATTGGCACCCGCGCCGCGTCTGGCTCCGGCACTTCGGGCGCGCATGCTCGAGGCAGCTGTTAAGCTTGGTGAGGCTGCGGGCTATCTGGGCCTGGGCACGATCGAGTTTCTGCTTGATGCCTCCGGCGAGGGCGACGATACGCCATTCTATTTCATTGAATGCAATCCACGCATTCAGGTGGAGCATACGGTGACGGAAGAAATCACCGGGCTTGATCTGGTTGCGCTGCAGTTCCGTCTGGCGTCGGGCGAGAGCGTTGCTGACTGCGGACTTGATGCACTACCAGTGCCGACGGCGTCGGCTGTGCAGCTGCGCGTCAATACGGAGAGCATGGAAGCTGACGGCGCTGTGCGGCCTGCCGGCGGCACGCTGACACGGTTTGATGCACCCGGTGGGCAGGGCATTCGCGTCGATAGTCACGGCTTTGCCGGTTACGCGACCAATCCGCAGTTCGACTCATTGCTGGCCAAGCTCATCATTCGACGAAGTGATCAGGACTGGCCGGGCTTGATGCGTCAGGCGCATAGGGCAGTTGGCGAATTCGCCATCGGTGGCGTGGATACCAACCAGACATTCCTGCGGGCGTTACTGGCCAGTGATGAGGTTTCAAACTGGCAGGTCGACACCCGGTTGATTGAGCGCAATGGTGCTGCACTTGCTGCGTCCGCAGCAAATGATGATGGCGTGCGGACTGTTGACACAGATGCTCCGGTCGCAGCCACGCAGACGATGGTCCAGATGGATGCGCCGGACGGCACAATTGGCGCCGCAGCCCCACTTCAGGGCTTGCTTGTTTCCATCATGGTTGCTGAAGGCGAGCAGGTAACGGCAGGGCAGGAAGTGGCTGTGCTTGAAGCCATGAAGATGCAGCACGGTGTAACAGCGCCGCGCGCGGGTACCGTTCGCGTACTGGCGGCAGAACCTGGCCATGTTCTGGACGAAGGTTCAGCTGTTCTCTTCATCGACCCGACGGATGACGCAGGCACACAAGACGCCGCGACTGCCGATATTGATCTTGATTACATCCGACCGGATCTCGCTGAGTTGCACGCGCGCATCAACAAGACATTGGACCATGAGCGGCAGGCTGCAGTTGCCAAGCGCCACAAGCTTGGCTTCCGCACGGCGCGCGAAAACGTATCTGACCTGTGCGACGAGGACAGCTTTCTTGAATACGGGCAGATGGTGCTGGCGGCCCAGCGCAACCGGCGCGATTTGGATGACTTGATCGCCAACACGCCGGGCGACGGTATGGTGGCGGGCTTTGGGGCCATCAACGGCAACACCTTTGACGAGACCACAAGCCGTGCCGCGGTGCTGGCCTATGACTACACGGTGCTGGCCGGGACGCAGGGTTACTTCAACCACAAGAAGACTGACCGCGTGCTGGAGCTTGCCGACAAGTGGCATGTGCCGGTGATGTTCTTCACCGAGGGTGGCGGTGGCCGCCCCGGTGATACGGATGTGCGCAATGTGTCGGCAACTGGTCTCGACGTAAAAACCTTTGCGACTTTTGCGGCGTCTTCGGGCGCGGCGCCTCGCGTTGCCATCAACAATGGTCGCTGCTTTGCGGGCAATGCCGTCATTTTCGGCTGTGCGGATGTGACGATTGCCACCAAGTCCAGCGCCATTGGCATGGGCGGGCCTGCCATGATTGAAGGTGGAGGTCTTGGCACCTACGCGCCGGACGAAGTCGGGCCCATAGACGTACAGGCCAACAATGGCGTTGTTGATCTGGTGGCGGATGATGAAGCCCATGCGGTGGCGCAGGCCAAGCAGCTGCTGGCGTTCTTTCAGGGAAGTACTGACACCTGGACATGTGCCGACCAGCGCAAGCTGCGCCATGTGATCCCCGAAGACCGCAAGCGCGTTTACAATATGCGTGACGCCATCTCTCTTATTGCCGACGAAGGTTCAGTGCTTGAGCTGCGCGAAGGCTATGGGCGCGGGATGATCACGTCGCTTGTGCGCATTGAAGGCCGCCCGTTTGGCCTGTTTGCCAATGATCCGCACCATCTGGGTGGTGCCATTGATGCAGAGGCTTCCGAAAAAGCCGGACGCTTCATGCAGCTGTGTGATGCCTTCGGCATTCCGTTGTTGTCCTTGTGTGACACGCCGGGCTTCATGGTCGGGCCAGACCATGAGGAGCTGGCGACCGTGCGCCGTGCATCGTCAATGCTGGTAACGGGCGCGAGCATTTCAGTGCCGCTCTTCATGATCTGTCTGCGCAAGGGCTATGGGCTTGGTGCACAGGCAATGGCCGGGGGCAGCTTTACGTCGCCGGTATTCCTGATCTCCTGGCCTACGGGGGAATATGGCGGCATGGGCCTCGAAGGCGCTGTGCGGCTTGGCTATTCAAAAGAACTGGCGGCTGCTGAAAGTCCCGAGGCACGCGATGCCCTGTTTGAGAAACTTCTTGCGGCCTATTACGAGCACGGCAAGGCCCTGAGCGTTTCAACGCTCCACGAAATTGACGCGGTGATTGACCCGATTGAGACGCGCAAATGGATTGTCAACGGCATCAAGACGGTGCCCGTTGAAGCCGCATCCCGACAGCGCCGCCGTCCCTTTGTAGATACCTGGTAACGGAGACATGATTGTGAGCAATCCTACCCAACGCGAATTGGACGAGTACCGCGACGATGCGCGGGCCTGGTTCACCGAGAACACGCCCAAGGATCCCGGCTTCATGCTGCCACTGACCTTCATGGAAGTGGGTACACAGGAGCAGTTTGATTTTCTGCGCGAATGGCAGAACAAGGTCTGGGCTGCCGGTTATCTGGGGTCCAACTGGCCCGAGCAGTATGGCGGGCGCGGTCTGCCTGAGGTGTTTCAGAACATCGCGACCAAGGAGATGGGCCGCGCAAGTGGTCCGATCATGCTCAATGCGATTGGTCTTAACTGGGCCGGGCCGTTGATCCTGGATATGGGCACCGAAGAAGAGCGGGCGCGTTACATCAAGAATATTCTGTCTGCGGAAGATATCTGGTGTCAGGGTTTCTCCGAACCTGACCACGGCTCGGACCTTGGCAATGCGCAGACCAAGGCTGTGCGTGATGGTGATGAGTGGGTCATCAATGGCTCGAAAATCTGGACGACCCAAGGCAATTTCGCCAAGTACATGATCCTTCTGGCGCGCACCAATCCGGATGCACCTACCAAGTACAAGGGTCTGTCCTTCTTTCTGGCTCCCATGGATGCACCGGGCATTGAAACGACGCCAATCCGCAAGCTCACCGGTGAGTACGGATTTACGCAGACCTTCTTCAACGAAGCGCGCATTCCAGGTGATTGCCTGATGGGTGAAGAAGGCGAAGGCTGGAAAGTAGCCATGCGCACCCTTGAATATGAGCGCGGCGCCCGCGGTGGCCAGCCGGGTGGATATGTCATGACATATCCAGACATTACGGAAGTTGTGGAGCTGGCCAAGACGGCAAACTACAACGGCAAGCCTGCCATTGAAGACCCGCTCATTCGGGATGAGCTGGTTGGTCTCCTGATGCAGAGCCGTTCACTGCGCCTCTCGTCTGCGCGTACAGGATTGGCGCCGCTCAATCAGGATCGCCCACTTTCCATTCCCCTGTCTTCGAAACTCGCCTCAACCGAGTTCATGCAGCACATGGCTGAGTTTGCGACGCGCCTCCAGGGCACACGTGCGGCCTACTATGTGGGCGACGTGGATGCCCATGAGCATGGCGTCTGGCAGCGTGGCTATCTCAATTCGTTCTCGGCCACCATTGGCGGCGGCACCAGCGAGATCCAGCACAATATTGTGGGCGAGCATGTGCTCGGCCTGCCGAAATCATAAGAAGCGCAGGTTCTAGAAAATGACATTCAGCAACAATGGATCCATCGGGTTTTCCGATGAACAGGCGGAACTTCTGGAGGTTGCCCAGCGCTTCTGCCGCGAAAAATCGCCCGTCGACAAAGTGCGCTCATTGATCGATGACGAAACCGGTCATGACCCGGCTGTGTGGAACGAGTTGTCGGAGCTTGGCTGGCTCGCCATTGCGGTGCCGGAAGAGTTTGGCGGCGTGGGTCTGAGCCTCGCAGAAGTGGTGCCGGTGGTTGAACAGATGGGCCGGGCACTGATGGGTGGCCCGTTCCTCTCAACAACCATCGCGGCCCAAGGCTTGCTGCATGGCGGGACGGACGCCCAGAAGAATACGCTGTTGCCGGACCTGTGCGCGGGTACGCCGGCAGCTGTTGCTCTCGTGGAAGGTTCAGGCGATTGGGATCTCACCAAAGCAGCCTGCACAGCAACACGTGACGGCGATGAGCTCCTTTTGTCGGGCACCAAGGTACTTGTGGCTGATGCTGCGGCTGCTGCGTGGTTGCTGGTGTCTGTTTCCCTTGATGGCGCGCCTGCTTTGGTCATTGTGGCGAAGGACGCGTTGGGTGCTGATGCACTGACGCGGGAAGTTGTCATTGATGAGACGCGCCGCTCTTACAAAGTCACACTTGATGGCGTTCGCGTATCGGCGGACCAGCTGCTGAGTGGCGCTACCGCGGTGCAGACACTGGCGCATATCGACCTAGTGACGAGCCTGTTGGTGGCCGCTGAGATGTGTGGCGGCACCGCCAGCTGCATCGACTACACGGTCGATTATCTCAAAACCCGCAAACAGTTCGGCAAGCTCATCGGCTCCTATCAGGCTCTGAAGCATCCCGCAGTGGATGCGTTGATCGCCTATGAGCAGGCCCGCAGCCATGTTTATGCGGCAGCGCACAGTTTCTCGGAGCAGGGCGAGGGCGAAATCGCTACCCGCATGGCCAAGGCACAGGCGGCGACTGCCATGAGTTTTGCCGCGGACCGGGCCATTCAGTTCCATGGTGGGTTTGGTTTCACTTATGACTGTGACGCCCAGCTTTATCGCCGCCGCGCCTTTTGGGGTGACAGCCAGCATGGTGACGCTGCCTATCAGCGCAAAAAGCTCGCGGACTTGATGTTTTAAAGCCGCACCTGGGATGTGTGTATGAGCGGGTCTGTTTACCAAGACAGGCCCGTTTTTGCGTGTCACACTCGTGGGTGACCGCCCGGCGTGGCCTATCCTGGTCTCAGTGCTGCAATCCGATCTCCTATCCAGGTCGTACATAATGGATGGGTAGGAAACCTGCGATTTTTCCAGGTTCGGATTTGTTTGGAGCGGTCACGTGCCAGGAGCTGCTGCGTCTTTGTCGATTGCAACGTCACATCTCGGTCTGGCTGATGAAGCAGGTTCTGCGTCAGTAGACGACTTGGACGCTACGCTTGCAATGATCGCAGCATTTCGAGAGAGAATTGAAACGAGACTGGCGGACCTGTTGCCGCCAGAAGATCGTGCGCCGTCGCAGCTTCATGCTGCGATGCGCTACAGCGTCTTGTCTCCTGGCAAGCGTTTGCGCCCGGTGATCACCGGGCTGGTGGCACGCCAATGCGGCGGGAACGAAGCCGCCGCGCTTGATGCAGGGTGTGCCGTCGAAATGGTTCACGCTGCCTCGTTGGTGATTGATGATCTCCCCGCAATGGACAATGCCGAACTGCGTCGCGGTCGGGCGACCACACATCGTGTCTATGGTGATGCAACGGGCATTCTGGCGGCCATATCGGTTATGAACCAGGCCTACGGGATTGTTGCAGGCCTTTCCGGCATTGATGCGGAGCACCGCACCTGGATGGCGACACTTTTCACGCAGGCGATAGGACCAGAGGGGCTTGCCGGTGGGCAGGAATATGACGTCAACGGTGCGGCGGGTGCCAGTCCTGCAGACATTGAAACTGTCAACCGTCGCAAGACCGGTGCATTGTTCTCACTTGCAGCGCAAGCGGGTGCGCTCACCGGTGATGCAGCCAACATGGACGATCAGTTGAAGCATCTGGATGACTTTGGCAATCATCTTGGCCTCGCCTTTCAGACCCTTGACGACATCCTTGATGTGGATGTGACCTCGGTTGCTGGTACAGGAAAAGACAAAGATCAGGATGGTGGCAAACCGACGCTTGCTCGCGTTGAAGGTATGGAAGCCGCTCGCGCGGCGGTACGCCATCACATAGACCATGCGCTTGAAGCGTTTGAGGCAGGTGTCGGGCCGTCCCCGGATATGCGGCACCTGTGCGGTTTCGTCTTCGATGCAGCGCTCAAGACGTAACAGGCATCTCGTGACCAAACCTGTCCCCGTTCTTGAAATCGACAACGTCTCCTATCGCTATGGTGAGCGTGTTGCCCTGAACAAGATTGGTCTTATGGTCCGATCCGGCGATGTGTTCGCTTTGCTGGGCCCCAATGGTGCAGGAAAGTCCACGCTCATCCGGACGCTTTGTGGGCGGCTCAGGCCAAACGGCGGCACCGTTTTGGTGGATGGACGCAACCCTGCCAGATCAAGGGCTGCCCGTGGATGCATCGGACTCGTTCCACAGGACATTGCACTTTACCCCTACATGACAGTTGCGGAGAATCTGTCGGTGTTCGGGCGGCTTGCTGGTGTTCGAGGCGTGCGTCTGACTGCAATGATTGATCACGCGGTAACGTCAACAGGATTGCAAGACCGCCTTGACCAGCGTGTCGAGACTCTGTCGGGCGGCTACAAACGACGGGCAAATATTGCGTCAGCTTTGCTGCACTCACCTAAACTTCTTGTGCTGGATGAACCGACTGTGGGTGTTGACCTTGATGCGCGTAACAGCATCAATGCCGTCCTGCGCTCCCTGGCAGAGAGCGGTATGTCCGTTCTTATTACAACTCACGATCTTGATCAGGCAGCGTCTGTTGCCAGCACTGTGGGTATCATCATTGAGGGGCGTATCGTTGAATCCGGGGCCCCGGATGCGTTGGTTGCCGCGCGCTTTGGTGATGATCAGGAGCTGGTCCTTTTGCTAGGGGAACCAGCGCAGAGCAAAGCTGAAGCGCTTCTGCTCCGTCACGGTTTCAAGTCGTTGGAAGAAGGACGCCATTGGCGCGGACGGATGTCTTCGACGGGACCGAGTGTTGATCAATTGACGGCGGAATTGTCTGCAGCCGGTGCCAGACTTCGCGAAATGCGAGTGCGCCAGCCGGGGCTTGATAGCCTGTATGCGGACCTGACTGGTGAAAGTGAGGTGGCATAGTGTTCGTCATCGCATACACCAGCCTCATCGGGTTGTTGAGAGATCGCGGTGCTCTCATCATGGCGTTCGTCCTGCCTGCGCTCATTTTTGTGATTTTTGCTGCGGTGTTTTCAGGCACGCAAGGCGACGGACTTGAGATCAAGGTGGTGTTCGCCGATACCACGCAGTCCGAACAGGGCACAGCCATCGGGGGTGCTCTTTCAAGCGACGCAGAGCTACGTTTTGCACAGGGCGGCGCACCAGCAGACGGCATGTCGCGGGCGACGGCGCGCGACATGGTGCTGTCCGGCCAAGCAGATGCGGCAATTGTTGTGGTGGGACCTGTCTTAGTGCCAGGTCCACGGGAACCGGGCGCACCTCCCGTCGTTGTTCTGGCGGACGATGCCAAACCAATCGCCGGCGCGTTGGCCGCTGCAGCTGTGCAGCGGGCACTGGGTGACGCGGTGCCAGGGTCTGTGTCACCTCCGGTCGTTGACATCCAGGCGGCGGCGGAGGGGGAGCGTGACCCTGCTGTCACCTACTATGCCGGGGCCATTACCATCATGTTTCTGTTCTTTGCCGCGCTTCAGGGGGCGGTGGGCATGATCGAGGACCGCGCGAGCGGTATTGTCGATCGCCTGATGCTCACACGTGGTGGCGCCGGAGCCCTGGTTGCTGGCAAATACCTGTTCTTGACCGGGCAGGGGGCCATGCAGGCGATTGTGGTTTTCGCGGTTGCCTGGCTTGGCTATGAAGTCATGGTCTGGGATGCGTTTGGGACTTTTGCGGTGACGACGCTTCTTGCAGCGACATCAGCTGCCGGGCTTGCCATGGCGATTGTGTCTGTTGCTGCCACGCGGGCACAGGCGCTTGCGACGGGCAACGCCATTGTGCTGGTTATGTCAGCGGTGGGCGGGTCCATGGTGCCGCGCTATATGATGCCAGAGTGGATACAGGACCTTGGCGCAATGACCCCGACAGGCTGGGTCATTGACGCCTATCAGGCAGTCCTGTTCAGGGATGTTGCCGCCCCGGACCTTGAGCGCACATGGATGCTGCTTGCCGGGTTCTCGTTGGTGGCTTTGTTGTTTTCGTGGATCGCTACCCGGGTGAAGGAGCGCGCTGCATGACGAATCCGCTCCGTGACGGGCGGCTGCCCAAGCTATCGCGAAACCGGCAGACGGTGATGGGTCTTGCTGTGTCTGCCGTAGTCATTGTGCCCTGGCTCGTAGTGCACGTTGCGGCCGTATTCATTTTGCCGCTTTCCGGCGTGTGGGTATGGCTGGCACCCGTGTTAGTGGCAACCGAGACCGTGCTGTCGGTCGGGCTTTTCATTGTTGCCCATGACGGTATGCACGGGTCCATAGCGCCGTTCCGACCGGGGCTGAACCGTGGCATAGCGAGGTTCTGCCTGCTGATCTACGCGGGGTTCTCGTTTGAGGCCCTGGCCAGGGAACATATGCGGCATCACGCAAGGCCGGGGACTGCCGATGATCCCGACTACAATTTTGAAAATCCCAACAGCTTTGTGGCCTGGTACTACGGCTTCTTTCGATACTATTTCGGGCTGAAGGAGTTTGGCATTCTCACGGCCATTCTTGCGGTCTATGTGTTCGTGATCGGGGCGCCGATTGTCAATCTGCTGGTGTTCTGGGCGCTGCCCGCGCTGCTGTCGTCTTTGCAGCTTTTCTATTTTGGTACCTATCAGCCGCACCGCCCGATTGCGGGCGAACCGTTTGAAGATGACCATCGGGCCCGCAGCGTTGATCTGCCGCCGGTGTTGTCGCTGTTGACCTGTTTTCACTTCGGCTACCATCTCGAGCACCACCATCATCCAAACGAACCATGGTGGCGTCTACCTGCGGTTCGCCGGGTGTCGCTTGTGGCTCATAACGGGGAGGCTCGCGCAGCATGAGTATGTTTGGCCCTCTGGCAATTGTGCTTGGCACCATTGCAGCTATGGAGCTGTTTGCCTGGTGGGCACATAAGAACATCATGCATGGCTGGGGCTGGGCGTGGCACGAAAGCCATCACCGTGCCCGCAACGGATGGTTTGAGAAGAACGATTTGTATTCGCTCGTCTTTGCCGGGTTCTCGATCCTGCTTTTCCTGGCGGGTACCTATCTGTGGTTGCCGCTTTGGTGGGTGGCTGCCGGTATCACTGCCTATGGCGTGCTGTATTATCTGGCCCATGATGGGCTGGTGCATCAACGCTGGCCTTTCAGATACCACCCCAAGGGTGGCTATCTAGGGCGGCTGGTGGAAAGTCACCATCTTCATCATGCGGTGCATACGCGGGAGGGATGTGTGTCGTTCGGATTTGTATATGCACCGGACCCGGACAAACTCCGAGAGCAACTTAGAGCGAGCAAGAAGGCTGCCTAGTCAACAGCCTCGAGATCCGTAGCGCGGGTCCAGAGCCCGGTGCGGTTGGTGCCTGTCGCCGATTTGCGAAAGCGCGACACGATTGCATCGCCCAATCCCAGGAACACATAGCCAATTTTCTGTAGCGTTGAGGTTCCCGCACGGTCGTCCCAGGCCTGTTCGCCCTTGGCCAGCACCTCCATGCCGATACGGCGATAGATGCGTTTTGCCGTGGCGATGGCCCATGCGGCGCGAAACGGCAGATGGGCAATGCCATAAACGGATGATGCGTAGTAGGGCTCTGCTTCCATCACCAGCCTGCGGGCGACGCGGGCGATGGCAGGACGGTTGTCTGGATCAAGAATAGCCGCCGTGGAATAGGCAACGCCCTCTTCTTCCAGCCAGCTCTTTGGCAGATAGATGCGCTCAATGCGGGCGTCATCAATGATGTCGCGCGAAATATTGGTGAGCTGAAAACCGATGCCGAGGTCGCAGGCACGGTCAAGAATATGCTCGTCGCGCACACCCATGACCATTGCCATCATGACGCCCACTGCCCCCGCCACGTAGTAGCCATAGGTCAATGTGTCTGCTGGGGTGGCGTAGGTGTGTTCCGCCACATCCATATGAAAGCCGCGCAGCAGATCCAGTGGATATTGCTCTGGTACATCATGCTTTTGCACCACGCGCTGGAACGACGTGAATACCGGATCATTCACCGGCTCGCCGCGATAGGCGGCACGGGTGCGCTCCAACAGCATCTCAAAGCGGGCGTGGGGATCGCTCGTGTCTTCCTCGGCCTTCGCAAAACCGAGTTCCTGACCGTCGATTACATCATCGCAGTAGCGGCACCATGCATAGAGCATGTAGGCGCTTTCGCGCATGTCGCGCCCAAACAGGGCGGCAGCGCCGGCAAAGGACTTGGAGCCCTGCTGGATCGTGGTGCGGGCTTCGGCGACGACGTCATCCATGGTCTGGTTTTCCTGGCGCTAGGCCACAGGCTCCATGTCGAAGTCTTCCAGAACGATACGCGCGGTTGCTTTGGCAGACCCCACAACCCCTGGAATACCGGCACCTGGATGCGTGCCTGCACCGACGATGTACATGCCTTGCAGCTTGTCATCACGGTTGTGGCTGCGGAACCATGCTGACTGGGTCAGTACCGGTTCCAGCGAGAAAGCGGAACCATTGTAGGAGTTCAGCTCATCGCGGAAATCGTTTGGTGTGAAGTGACGTGTCGTGACGAGATTGTCCATCAGGCCGGGCATGTAGTGCTTGTCGAGATAGCCCAGAATGCGGTCGCGGTATTTGGGGCCTTCCACATCCCAGTCGATGTCGGCGTGTCCCAAATGCGGCACGGGTGACAATACGTAGAAACATCCATGCCCTTCTGGCGCCAGCGACGGATCCGTGCGCGTTGGGGCATGGAGATACAGGGAAAAGTCGTCGGCCAGTTCCTTGCCCTTGAAGATTTCACCGATCAGCTCGCGATAACGCGGCCCGAAGATGACGGTGTGATGCTGAATATCTTCGTAAGGCTTGCTGGCGCCGAAATAGATGACAAAGAGCGACATGGAGAAGCGTTTGGACTTGAGGCGGGCAGCTTCCTTGCGTCCGCGGTCTGTGTGGCCAAGCATTTTTTCGTAGGTGTGAACCACGTCTGCATTGCTGGCGACCATGTCGGCGACAAAGTGGGTGCCGTCTTTCAAGGTCACGCCGGTTGTCCTGGTGCCGGATGTGGTGATCTCCGCAACGTCCGCGTTTAGATAGAGCTCGCCGCCCAGATCCTTGAACAGATCAAGCATGCCGCTCACCAGTGCGCCGGTGCCGCCTTTGGCAAACCAAACGCCCCATTCACGCTCCAGTGCGTGGATCAACGCATAGATGGCGGATGTCTCAAACGGATTGCCGCCGACCAACAGCGAGTGGAAGCTGAACGCCTGACGCAGGTGCTCATCTTCGACGAAACTTGAAACCTTTGAGTACACGCTGCGCCAGGCTTGCAGGCGGGCCAGTTGTGGTGCGGCCTTGATCATGGAGCGGAAATTGAGGAACGGCACGTGGCCCAGCTTGATGTAGCCCTCTTCCATCAGCTCCCGGGAGTAATCCAGAAACCGCTTGTAGCCGTCCACGTCCTTGGGGTTCAGCTTGTTGATCTGACGGAACAGCTCGTCGGAATCGTTTGTGTAATTGAAGCTTGTGCCGTCTTCCCATTCCAGGCGGTAGAGCGGGTCAACCGGTAGAAGGGTCACATAGTCTTCCATCTTACGGCCGGAGAGTGCGAACAACTCCTCGAGTGCGGATGGGTCTGTGATGACCGTGGGGCCTGCATCAAACGTAAAACCCTGATCCTCATAGACGTAGGCTCGTCCACCGGGCTTGTCGCGCTTTTCAAGCAGCGTTGTCTGAAAGCCTGCTGACTGCAGACGAATGGCGAGGGCAATGCCCCCGAATCCTGCACCTATAACGACGGCCTTCTTTGATGAAGGCGTTGCGATATTCATGTCTGTGATACTCCGGGCTTAGGTTCCTTGAGGCAGCGCATCGCAGCCATGATGGGGACGGGCGGCTTGCCTGTGAGAATGCGGGCCTTGTCAGGCAGTGTTGTCGTTCCAGCGTAAAACCGGGCGATGAGAGGTTCGGGCAGGCGGTAGAAGCGCTCCAGAACCTTGTACCTATCCTGCGGGCGCGCGGCGTCAAACAGCATGCGGTTCAGCAGGCGATAAAATCCGCGCTTGTCCCAGGCGGCCTTGGCGTGGGCGTGGGTTGTCTGCGCGACAGTTTGTGATGTGATGTGTGGCAGAGCGGCAATCGCCTGCGCCAGACGCACATTGTCCGGGAGCGAGTAGCCGGTCACGGGGTGAAAGAGGGCTGCGGCCAGTCCGCTTCTGCCTGTGCCCTTCGGGGTCTCTTCCCAGAAAGTATCAAAATTGCCACCAAGGGCGATTGGGAGCACACCGCGCTCTTCGCGCAGGATTGTCTTAATCCTCCACCCTTTGCCGGTGGCGTAGTCCTCAATGGTATCGCGAAATACGTCGTCGTTCAACTCAGCGCCGTCGGAGTATCGGGTGTCCTCCACCAACAATGAGGTCGGTGTGTGGGGCAACAGGTAGAAGAAGCGGTAGCCGTCTTCCTGTGGAACCGTGGCGTCCATGATGACGGGGCGGGTCAGCCCGTGTGGCTCTTCAAGCTCCAGTTCCTGGCCAACGAATTTCTGGAATCGAATGGTCAGTGAATTGTTCGCTTTCTGGCCACGTCCGTCGATGACGGCGTGGGCGTCGATGCGGCGTCCGCCCTTGAGTGTCACGCCTTCCTCATCCAAAGAGGCAACTTCGCCTTCGAGGATCGGCGTTGCTTCCATGTCTCGTACAAGCTGATTGCGGAGTTTTTCTTCGCTGATGCTGGCGTAGCCGGTTTTCAGCGCGCGGGCATGTCCGGGAAAACGGACATCCTGCCCATGCCACTCATAGGCTATCAGCGGGTCAAGCCAGGCGCGTGCACTGTCAGAAATGTCACTGGTGTGGAAAGACCAGGTGTGGCTGGGGTCGGGCTGCGGGTTCCGGTCCACCATCCCAATTGTCAAATCGGGGTGAGAGACTTTGAGGGCCCGTACGATCAAAGCATTTGCCATTCCCGCCCCTGCCAGCAGCAGGTCGTATTTGAGGTTTGGCAAATGTGGGGAAGCGGACACGGAGATAGGGCGCTCATAGCTCGTTGTTAAATCACTGCTTCAGGATACGCAGAAACCCGACATGTGGATGAGAAAAGCGGCGTATCTCTTGCTGTGTCAGAGGGGAAATCCGATTTGAGGCGGGGTTTTGCTCAAATTGGGCTTGTTCAATCGCAAGTGTCCCATTCTGGGTCATTCAAGTGCGGCTGACAGGTCACAATCGAAAGCCAAAACCCCTGCCTCAGCAGGCTTTTTTGCCGGTCTGAACTGCCGTTCATGTTCCAGACAGGCGGGATGTGGTCTCTGGAGACCGAAAGTTAAGGGTTTGATTACCTTTGGGCGAAAACGCGTCCGAGGCAGGACGAGATTGGGACAACGTGGCAGCAGTTCATCGCATAAGCATTATCAGTGGTACCCGGCCTGAGATCCTCAAGCTGGCGCCGGTCTATGCCGCGTTGGCGAAACGCCCCGAAATTTTTGCGCCAACGTGGATCGCCACTGGCCAGCACAGTTCTCTGGCTGATCAGGCATTTGCTGATTTCGGCGTCAAACCGGACATGACTGTTGAGCTGACGGATGTGCCTGCGGGCGTATCGGCTCAAGTCGGGGCAACTGTTGCCGCTCTGGCACCAGCGCTGGTCACGTCTGATCCGGAGCTTGTGATTGTTCAAGGCGACACCTCGTCTGCTCTTGCTGGTGCCCTTGCTGCTGCTGCCCGGGGCATTCCTGTGGCCCATGTGGAAGCAGGTCTGCGCTCGTTTGATTTTGACCATCCAAACCCGGAGGAAAGCATTCGGGTCATCATTGCCCGTCTGGCACAGCTCCATTTTGCGCCCACCGAAAACGCCGCTGCAAACCTGCGCGCTGAAGGATTTTCCGACAGGCGAATCCACGTCACAGGCAATACTGTTGTCGACGCTTTGCTGAGCGTCCTCCCGACGCTGCCAGCATGGCCTGAAACGCTTAAGGCACCGCAGGAAGGCAAGCGGCTTGTGCTTGTTACGACCCATCGCAGGGAAAGCTGGGGCAAGCAGATTGAGGGCATTGCGCGCGCCGTTGCGTCTATATCCGATGCCGTCCCTGATGCTGAAATCATCTTGCCGGTGCACCCCAACCCTGTTGTGCGGGACCCACTCGCGGCTGTTCTCGATACGCATCCGGGTGTGCGACTGACGCCTCCGCTTGCCTATGGAGACTTTGTATCCGTATTGCGTCGCTCGTCGCTTGTCCTGACTGACTCAGGCGGTGTGCAGGAAGAGGCCGCGACGTTGGGTGTGCCCACGCTTGTGATGCGCAAGGTAACCGAGCGCACCGAAGCGCTGGACGCTGGTGTTGCAAAACTTGTCGGCACTGACCGTGATGATATCGAAACACTGGCGATCCACCTGCTCACTCATGAAACGGACCGCCAGGTCATGGCGCAGGGCGGCAACCCGTTTGGTGATGGTAAGGCGGGTGAACGCATTGCCTCGCTGCTGGCGCGCGAGGTTGGTGCTTTGCGTGTTGTTCGTAGCGGTGAAACAGAAGGGCCGGATGGTGCCAAGGATGGTACTGGTCGGCGATCCGCCTCTTGATGGCGGAAACGCTTAGTGCGTTCCAGGACATGGTCAGCAACATCCTGCTCGGTATCGAGTGGGTGTTTCTGCTCGACTGGTCCTATCTTGCCTCCCAGTCTTTCGGCTTCGACCTTGTAGAGGCGTTTGCCGTCCTTTGGTTTGTCATCAAGTTCTTGATGCTGACGATAGCACTGGTGATTTTTGTCAGCGGTGCGGAAGACCTCTTTATCGACCTTTATTACTGGTGGCTGAGATTAAAGCGGCTGGGTGACAAGGATCCGCATGAGCTACCGCGCAAGCTGAAGAGCCTGAAGGCTGTGCCGCAGCTCAAGCTCGCTATCATCGTGCCCGCATGGGACGAGAGCGATGTGATCGCGCGGATGATCTCCAACACCATCAACACGGTCGATTACGACAACTTCCATATTTTCGCAGGTACCTATTCCAACGATCCGGATTCGGCACGTGAAGTGGATCGTATGGCTGCGCGCTACCCCAATGTGCACCGCGCAGAGGTCGGACACCCAGGACCCACCAGCAAGGCCGATTGCCTCAATTGGATCGTACAGCGGATTTTTCTGTACGAAGAAGAAACTGGTGAGAAGTTCGATGGCTTTGTCATGCAGGACTCCGAGGATGTGGTGAACCCACTCTCCTTGAGGGTGATCAACTGGGTGCTGCCATCACGCGACTTCATGCAGTTGCCGGTATTCTCCATGAACCGGGATCCGCTGGACATGGTGGCCTGCCATTACATGGACGAGTTTGCCGAGTGGCATAACAAGGACCTGCTGGTGCGCGAAGCGATGACGGGCATCGTGCCGAGCGCCGGTGTTGCTAGCGCCTTTTCACGTAACGCGCTTATCGCCCTGTCTGCTGCGACCGATGATCAGCCGTTTAACACGGACAGTCTGACGGAAGACTATGACATCGCCATGCGCCTGCATGACCTTGATATGCCCGGCGCTTTTGTTCGCTACTGGGCTGAAGTGCCCCGTGAACGGGCCAGCTGGATCACTGGCCGCAAGGTCATGCGGACAAAGCGCGAGATCGTCTCCACCAAGGAGTTCTTCCCGGATCAGATGTGGGCCTCCATCCGCCAGAAGGCCCGGTGGACGCTTGGCATTTCGTTTCTGGGGTGGGAACAACTTGGCTGGCAAGGCCGGTGGCAGGATCTGTACTTCCTGTATCGTGATCGTAAGGGCATGATCACCGCTCCAGCAGCCATTATTGGTTATGCAATTGTTCTGCAGATTGCGGCCTACTATCTGGCGCTCAATTACATTCCGGATCTGTGGCAGATGCCGCCACTGATCGAACCGGGCAGCTGGGTCTGGTACATCATCGCCGCCAATCTGTTCTTTCTGCTCAACAGGCTGTTCCATCGCGCGTGGTTTGTCGGGCGAACGCACGGACTGATCTATGTGCCGCTGTCTCCATTGCGGGCGGTGGTGGCGAACTGGATCGGCTTCCGTGCCAGCTTGCGCGCCCTCAAGCAGTATCTCTGGTACCGGATTTCCGGCCAGCGGCTGACATGGGACAAGACAACCCATGCCTATCCATCTCTTGCCGAACTGAAGCAGGGCAAACCCAAGATTGGTGAGGTGCTGACCTATTGGGGCGCCATTGCAGCAGCAGATGTAGAGACAGCGCTGGCCAAGCAACAGGATTCCTATCGCCCCTTTGGGTTATCGCTTCTTGATCAGGCCCTGGTGGACGAAGACAGTCTGGCCAATGCGTTTGCTGAGCAGGCGGGGGTAGCGTTTGAAGGATTTGATGCGCTCAAGGTTCAGGCTGAGGCGCTTGCGGAGCTGTCTCCGCGTGATGCGGCTCGGTTTGCAGTCGTGCCTGTGTCGCTCTCCAACGGTGAATTGAAGCTGGCTGCTGCGGAGCCTCTCTCGAAGGATCAGATTGAGGCACTGCGCGCCGGCCTCTCCTCTGTCCGTCGTATCAGCATTGTGATTGCACCGCGCAGCGATGTGGCGTTCGGGCTGCGTTATGCGTGGGATCACACACCCATCGATCGGGAAATCAAAGACGCGGTTCTTCTGCGGCGTTTGCAGATGGTTGATCATGACGGTATCGAACGTTTGTGGCGGCATATGCGGCGCCGCCACGTGCTGCTTGGTGACGTGCTGGTGCGCCTTGGGCTCGTGTCACATGACGCATTGACCAATGCGCTGGCGCTACGAGGCGACAATGTCCAGCTGATCGGTGACGCGCTTGTGTCATCCGGAGCCATATCCAAAGCCCAGTTGAGTGATGCACTGGACCTGCAGCCGCATCCACCGCTTGATATCCTGAGTGTCGCTGTTGAGCTTGGGCTTATCCCGGCGTCTCAGGTCAAGCAGGTTCAAAAAGAGCTAGAGGGGGCGCGCTAAAGATGTCTCCCAGTGAAAAACGCCGGGCACGTATCAAGGCTTCGTTGGTGCTGACGGCCTTCATGGTCTTTGGCGCCGTGGGTATCTGGTTCGCCACGAAGGAAATGTGGATTCCGGATCTGTCGGTAATGCGCGCGCAGACCTTGACCGATGAGCAGGCCGCGCCTTTTCCCACGACGACCATGGCGGACTTCAAGAGTTATCCATTTATCCATCGGGCCTATGGGCTGATGGCGGATGGTCAGTACGCAGAAGCGGAAGTCTATCTGGCCCGGGCACGTGCAACCAATCCGGATCGAGCGCAGGTCTGGATCATCTCGTCACAGGCTGCGATTCAATCAGGCAGGACAGCCCAAGCAGCCGAGTTTGCCAGTGAGGCTGCCGCGCGTGATGCGACCAGTGGACGCGCGATTTTATATCGCGCGATTGCCCGTGATGTTGCAGGTGAAGTGGTGGCAGCGCGCGTGGACTACGCGGCAGCTCTTGCTGCCGGCGGGCTGACACAAGCCGAGCGTGAGCTGGCGCAAAAAACGCTCGGCGAGTAGCGGATCCGATTTTTATTTGGATCAGTAGTGAAGAATGGCCGTTCCAACGAATGCGCCATCGTCACGATCATCTTCGTTGACGAACGCGTAGCGGTACTGAACCTTGAAGTCGAAATATGACCGCGGCCCGGTGTACTTGTCTTCATTGAACCAGTAGCGCAGGCCAACACCGGGGCCCGCTTCAACAACACGGTTGGTGTCGAACTTGTCGTCTGAGTATCTGGCAGCTGCCACCACATGGGGCGTCAACACGACTGACTCACTCAGCTTGAAGCTATGGCCGTACCAGCCTTCCAAGTTGGTCGCAACAAAGCGGGGGTCGTCAGGGATGTAAGCCACGTCGGCATAGACGTTCCAGCTTTCCCAGTCGTTGAGCACGGGATCAATATCCAAGCCGTCAGCCAGAGAATAACCGGCAACCAGAAGCCAGGCATCGCGTGCCGCATCGCCAACGGAAATTAGCCGTTCGACGGTGAAAACCAGATTATGGTCAGTCAGGGGACGGAATCGGGCGCCGACACCCAGCTGCAGGGATTCGTCGCGTGTATTGAGTGTGTCGCCTTCAAACCCCGTGAAACCACGGGTGAACAGGGTGAGGGCGCGGTGTTTCATGCTGCCGATCTGTGGCGCAATGTAGCCGACTTCCCAGCCTGCAAAGCTGTCGCTTTCGCCGGCTTCCGGCGCGCTGACCAGATCCACTGAGTTGTCACGGAAGGACAGGAATGCATCCGCGTACCAGGTCCGTTCGGTGTACGAGACTTCACGGCGCAGGCGGAACAAGCGGCGCTTGCCAGATGCGTCCTGTGCGTCCGGGCTGGCGTCATGGGTATCAATGGCATCGCGGAAGAGTTCCGTTGAGCCATCCAGATCGCCCTGGCGCTTGAGGGCATAGCCGTAATCGGCAAGGCCGTTGGATGTGAGCCCACCGCCCGCGCGTGCTTGCTCAAAATAGCGGGCCGCAGCCGCGTCGTCGCCGGACGTCAAGGCTGCATATGCAACATCCGCCGCAGCGCCAGGCTGTGCGGCCAGGGCGGCTTCTGCTTTTTCGAGATTTGCCTGAGCCTTTGTGGTGTCACCTGTCTGGCGATAAAGCTGAGACAGGCGAACACGCCGGTAGACGCTTTCGTTCAGACTGACGGCTTCTTCAAGAGCGGTGATGGCTGCCTGAGGGTTTCCCGGTAGAGACGCAGATGCTTTCTCGTCGAGATAGAATGGTAACTGGTCCGTCGTGAGGACCCGCCGGTCTACCTTGGCAAGGGCTGCGTTCGCGCCTGCGGTATCGCCTGCCTGGCGAAGTGAGACAGCCAAACCCAAGGCAGCGCCCGGATTGTCCTCAATGTTCAAGGATGCCTTGAAGGCGCGGGCTGCCTCGTCAGGATTGCCGATCTCGGCGGAGACGAAGCCAAGGGCTCTTAAGGCATAGGCGCGCTGGGCTGAGGTGAGGTTTCCTGTTTCCACGGCGCGGCTATACAGGTCTGCGGCCTGTGTCGGATTTCCTGCCTGCCATGCTTTGTCGCCATCCGCGATGAGCGTCTGGCCAATTTCGGCCTGGGCAACAACCATTTGATTGGGCTGATCAGGCGTTGCTGCTGAAAGTGTTGCCGGCAGCAAGACACCGGCTGCCAGAATGGCGATGCCTGCGTTGCGAAATGCAATGGTGGGTCGTGACGTCATCAGGTGTTGTTCCCGCAAAAGAGCTATTTCCCGCAACCATGCAATTGTCTAGCCGGGTCGTGGGCATCATAGCCTGAATTGGCAGATTGCGCTGAAACCTAAGACAAATCGGTTAACCAACGAGCAGAGTGTTGCTGTGCCGACACGTGCATTCGGATTAACAATCCGTAAACAGAACGATGGGCACACGCTCGTCGTATTTGCGGTATAGGTCTTGCCAGTGGGTGCCTTGCGGCGGATGCGATGTATGCGACCGTCCAATCGGATAGAAATCGGTAAATCTTCATGTAGATGAACCGGCAAATGGCTGAGGCAGGGCATGGCTGAATTTTCTGACGAACAGCGCGCCGCATTGCGTGGACTGATTGACGCTGAAGTGCGTGGGCGGACCAACCGCAATAGCGGTGGTACGTTTGGTGTGCTGAGCTTCTTGCTGCTTGTCGTGCTGGCAGGCGGCCTTGGCTTCTTCTTCTGGGTAAATCAGGGCACCTGGGACTGGCGCAATCTCTACGCTGACGGTGGCGGCGGTGGTGGTGACAATCGCGAGGTTTTGAGCGAGTTTTTGCTTCGTCAGGCTGAGAGCATTACTGACGAAGTACGGTTTGCCCAACGTGAAGTCTCCAGTCTGCGTGGCCAGCAGGAGCAGCTCCGTGATGAAGCGGAAGACATTGCTGCGGCCTACCGAAAGCTGGCCAAGAAAGCAGCTAAAGCCGAGCGCATGATTTCGGCCGCTGAGGACCTGGATCGCAAGCTCGATAAGGTGGCGGCTGCCGTTGCTGGGTCCGGGGCCGTCCAGTCCGTGCTGGCCGACAAGCTCATGGCGTCCCGGCTCCAGGCAGGCTCATTTGAATGCGGTCATGCCTATCGGCCGACAGAAGATAGCTGGGAAGAAGTCATGACCCGGACGGTGTCTTTTGAGTCCGGGTTCACCTCCCCTCCCAAAGTGTTTTTGGCGCCAAACCTCCTGGAAGCCTATTACCGCGAGCCAAATGTCATTCTTGCGTTTGAAGCTGGCAGCATCACTGAAAACAAGTTTGATCTGACCATTCGGGCTGCCGGGGCCTCAACAATTTCTGATTGTCGGGTTGACTGGATTGCCGTGGGCTCCGTCGAGTAGGGCTGGCGCCGTCAGGCCCCAATAAGGGTCGTGTTAACCAGAATAAGGCACTGTTCTTCCTGAAATTCTGCCATCCGAAGGGTGGCGTTCAGGAGAGCAGGCAATGGGTACGTGTTCAAAAGTGGCATGTGGTGTGGCAAGTGCGGCTTTGGCCGCGTGCTCATTTGCGCCGGACGTTCCCAAATCCACCGTCGCGACTACGCCGATTGCCCAGAGCGAATTCGTGACTGCTGCAATTGCACCTGTTTCTCCAGAAGCCCCCGACACCAATTGGTGGCGTCTTTATGATGACCCGGAGCTTGATGGGTACATCACCAAGGCCCTATCCGAAAACAACAGCCTAAAGGCTGCGTTTGCCAATCTCGACCGTGTGCTTGCAGCGCTTGGCGAGAGCCGTAGTGCATACCTTCCGTCTACGGATATTAATGCAGGCGCTACCTATGAACGTGATGCAGCGCAACAGGCAACGCAGAAAGCCAACAAGGAAGACCTTTCCTATACGTCCGGCTTCAGCCTCTCTTACGAGATTGATCTGTTTGGCCGTGTTCGCAATTCAGTTGCCGCAGCGCGTGCTGATGCGCAGGCCGCTGAATCAGCGCTGCACACATCGCGCATTACGATTGCCGCTGAAACGGCTCGGGCCTATGCGGATATCTGTTCTGCCAATCAGCAGATTGCCGTAACAGAGAATACCCTGAACCTTCAAACGCGTACGGTGGATCTGACACGTCAGCTGACCGAAGGCGGTCAAGGCACCAAGCTCGATATTGTTCGTGCGCAGGTGAATGTAGAAAACACCAAAGCCTCGCTGCCACAGTTGAAAGCGGATCGTGAAAATGCACGCTTCCGTCTGGCAACGCTTGTGGGCCAGCCACCTGCAGCGATGGTGGAGGCAGCAACGGATTGCACGCGAGCGCCGATTGTCGCGGCGACCATTCCGGTAGGTGACGGTGCGGGCCTGATTGCGCGACGTCCAGATGTGCGTGAGGCGGAGAATGCTCTGAAGGCTGCTGCAGCACGTGTTGGCGTTGCGACGGCAGAACTCTACCCGCAGATATCTCTTGGCGGCTCAATTGATACGACAGCCCTTCAGATTGCCAGCCTCAAGGAGGATGGTGCTGTTTCATTTTCGTTTGGCCCTTTGATCTCATGGACGTTCCCGAACATCTGGGCCGGTCGTGCTCGGATTGCGGCGGCGGAAGCCGGTATGGCCCAGGCGCTGGCGGAGTTTGACCAGGCTGTTCTGGTTGCGCTGGAAGAAACTGAAACGGCGTTGCAGAACTATGCAGCGGAGCTCGAACGGCAGGCTGCTTTGACGCTGGCTCGCGATGCGGCAGCTCAGTCCGCCCGTATGGCGCAATCGCGCTACGAGTTGGGGGCTGACGATTTCATTACCGTGCTGGATGCCGAGCGGACGCTGGCAGATGCAGACATCACGCTTGCCCAGTCGCAGGCAAACACAACCCAGTTCCAGATCGGCCTGTTCCGGGCACTGGGCGGCGGTTGGAGCAATGGCCCTGCTGAAATGGCCAGTGCTGCAGGCCTCTAGCGGATCTCTCATACCCTTCCGCAGTTTTAAAAAAGAACGCTCTAGCTTTTCGCGCCGGGATGGCCAAAATGCGCCATGAGATGGCGTGTTTCAGCATGCCGTGAACCAGTCTTCAAAAACATATGGGGCGGCGAACATGCGCACGCGTATTACAGAACTCTTTGGTATTGAGCATCCGATCATTCAGGGCGGCATGCATTATGTGGGCTTTGCGGAAATGGCTGCTGCTGTTTCCAATGCAGGTGGTCTTGGCATCATCACTGGCCTGACGCAGGGCACGCCTGAAAAACTGGCTGCGGAAATCGAGCGCTGCAAAGGCATGACCGACAAGCCTTTTGGTGTGAACCTGACGTTCCTCCCAGCCGTAACGCCTCCTGACTATCCAGGATTTGTTGATGTCATCATCAAGAGCGGTGTCAAAGCTGTTGAAACGGCTGGCAACAATCCAGCCAAGTGGCTTCCCGCCCTCAAGGAAGCGGACATCAAGGTCATCCACAAATGCACATCTGTGCGCCACGCTCTCAAGGCTGAAGCCATTGGATGTGACGCTGTAAGTGTTGATGGCTTTGAGTGCGGTGGTCATCCGGGTGAAGACGATGTGCCCAACTTCATCTTGCTGCCACGGGCCGCAGAAGAGCTCAAAATCCCATTCGTATCGTCAGGCGGCATGGCAGACGGCCGCAGCCTTGTTGCGTCCATGGCCATGGGTGCTGAAGGCATGAACATGGGCACACGTTTCATCGCCACACAGGAAGCGCCCGTGCATGAGAATGTGAAGCAGGCCCTGATTGCTGCAAGCGAACTCGACACGCGCCTGATCATGCGCCCCCTTCGGAACACCGAACGGGTGCTCAACAATGATGCGGTTGAGCGTCTTCTGCAGAAGGAACAGGAAATGGGCGACAAGCTCAGCTTTGGCGACATCGCCGAAGAAGTGGCCGGCGTTTATCCAAAAATCATGAAAGACGGCCAGATGGATGCGGGCGGCTGGAGCTGTGGCATGGTTGCCGGGCTTATCCATGACATTCCGACCTGCAAAGAGCTTGTGGATCGGATCATGAAGGAAGCCGACGAGATTATCGCAGAGCGTCTGGCGGGCTTCCGCGCCGCCTAGATCGGCTCAACACGCAAAAATCGGCAGAAGGCGGGTCTTTTTGTAGGAAAAGCCCGCCTTTTTTGTGGGTTGTTTTGCGGTGCAGCAAAAATGACGCCCGCGTCATTTTTTTATAGAACCTCGATTTCCGCTGCGTTACTCTTTTCCCAACTGGCCGCAGGTCACATGCGGCACGCTCGGCTTACCTCGTGGAAACAAACGGGGAGGCGGGGTCGTTTGTCATGTCGGCATTCGTATGAGTGCCAACCAACCGGAGGAAACGGTTCATGTCGCAGGCAGCTATCCAACCTGAAGCAGAGATTGATCACACAGAGCGTGCGTGGAGCATGCCGCTCAAGGACATCAATATCGCTGATCCGGACATTTTCCAGGCGGATGCCATCTGGCCGTATTTCGAGCGCCTGCGTAAGGAAGCTCCGGTCCACAAAGCCTACTCCCCCGACTTCGGTGAGTACTGGTCTGTGACCCGCTACGAAGACATCATGGCGGTGGACACCAACCACCATGTGTTCTCGTCCAGCTGGGAACATGGTGGCATCACTCTGTTCGATCAGATCTCTGATTTTCAGTTGCCCATGTTCATTGCGATGGACCCACCCAAGCATGATCAGCAGCGCATCACGGTGCAGCCGATTGTGGCGCCAAACAATCTGAAGAACTGGGAAGGCCTGATCCGCGAACGTACCGGTCAGATTCTCGATGCGCTGCCCCGCGGTGAAGTGTTCGACTGGGTGGACAATGTCTCCGTCGAACTCACAACCATGATGCTTGCGACCCTGTTCGACTTCCCGTTCGAACAGCGCCGCAAACTCACGCGCTGGTCTGATGTGGCAACTGGTCGTAACAACCCGGAGATTGTTGCTGACGATGAGCAGTGGCGCGCGGAACTGCTGGAGTGCCTTGAAGCCTTTACAGGCATCTGGAATGAACGCATCAATTCCGATACGCCGGGCAATGATCTCATCACCATGCTGACCCGTGGCGAGTCCACGAAGAACATGGACCCGATGGAGTATTTGGGAAACATCATCCTGCTCATCGTTGGTGGCAATGACACGACCCGCAACTCCATGACGGCCAGCGTCTATGCCCTCAACAAGTTTGCTGGTGAGTATGACAAGCTGATCGCCAACCCGGATCTGATCCCGAACCTTTCGTCCGAGATCATTCGCTGGCAGACGCCGCTGGCGCATATGCGCCGGACGGCTCTTGAGGACATCGTTCTGAACGGTGCTCACATCAAGAAGGGCGACAAGGTGGCCATGTGGTACGTGTCAGGCAACCGCGATGAGAGTGTGTTTGAAGACGCGGACAAGGTGATCATCGATCGTCCAAATGCCCGCCGCCAGATGGCATTTGGGTATGGCATCCACCGTTGCGTGGGTAACCGGTTGGGCGAGCTGCAGATCAAGATTCTGTGGGAAGAAATTCTCAAGCGCTTCCCGAAGATTGAAGTGATGGAAGAGCCGACACGCACGAAGTCCGTCTTTGTGAAGGGCTACACCTACATGCCGGTTCGCATTCCTGCCTAGCCGTTGAAACGACAAGACCGCCCGGTGCCATGTCGCATGGTCCCGGGCGTCTGACGCCATCAATCAAGAGGAACACCCATGTCACAGGCCGCCGTCGAAACATCTTCCACAATCGACCATCAAGAACGTGCCTGGAGCATGCCTCTTGAAGACATCAATGTTGCTGATGGCGCGCTCTTTCAGGACGATGCCATCTGGCCCTATTTCGAGCGGCTGCGCAAAGAGGCGCCCGTCCATAAGGGGCATTCGGACGAATTCGGCGATTACTGGTCTGTGACGCGCTACGAAGACATCATGGCGGTGGATACCAACCATCATGTCTTTTCCTCTGAAGGTGCCATCACGCTGGCGGACCCGTTGGAAGACTTCAAGGCGCCGATGTTCATCGCCATGGACCCACCCAAGCACGACAAACAGCGCATTACGGTGCAGCCCATCGTTGCGCCCAAGAACCTGCAGAACTGGGAAGGTCTCATTCGTGAGCGCACGGGTCTGATCCTGGATGAACTGCCGCGCGGTGAAACCTTTGACTGGGTGGACAAGGTGTCCATCGAACTCACCACCATGATGTTGGCAACGCTGTTTGATTTCCCGTTTGAAGAGCGCCGCCGCCTGACCCGTTGGTCTGACGTGGCGACCGGTCGCGACAACCCGGAAATCTACAAGAGTGAAGAGCAGTGGCGTGGCGAGCTGATGGAATGCCTTGAGGCCTTTACCGGCCTTTGGAACGATCGGGTGAACTCCGATACGCCAGGCAATGATCTCATCAGCATGCTGGCCAGTGGCGAATCCACCAAGAACATGGATCCCATGGAATATTTGGGGAACATCATTCTGCTGATCGTTGGCGGCAATGATACGACCCGCAACTCCATGACAGGCAGCGTCTATGCGCTCAACAAGTTTGCCGGCGAGTACGACAAGCTGATTGCAGACCCAAGCCTGATCCCCAACCTTTCGTCAGAAATCATTCGCTGGCAGACACCACTCGCTCACATGCGGCGTACGGCGCTCGAAGACATTGAGCTGAATGGCCAGATGATCAAGAAGGGTGACAAGGTTGCCATGTGGTATGTCTCCGGCAATCGGGACACCGCAATTTTTGAGAATGCGGATGACGTGATCATCGACCGCCCGAATGCCCGCCGTCAGATGTCATTTGGGTATGGCATCCATCGCTGTGTGGGCAATCGCCTTGGCGAACTTCAGATCAAGATCCTCTGGGAAGAGCTGCTGAAGCGTTTCCCGAAGATCGAAGTGATGGAAGAGCCGACCCGCACCCGCTCTCCCTTTGTTAAGGGCTACACCTATATGCCAGTTCGCATTCCCGCCTAACTGGCACACACATTTTGTAAGTTTGGCGCGGCGTCCTCAGTCCATGAGGGCGCCGTTGCATCAAAGGAAAGTAGAGTTCATGTCTCAGGCCGTTGCTGAACCGCAGACTGATATCGATCATGCCGAGCGCGCATGGAGCATGCCGCTCAATGAGATCAACCCAGCGCGGCGGGACCTGTTTCGGAATGACGTGATCTGGCCGTACTTTGAACGCCTGCGTAAGGAAGCGCCGGTTCACAAGGCCTATGATGAGGACTTTGGCGAGTACTGGTCCGTCACGCGCTACGAAGACATCATGGCGGTGGACACAAACCACCACGTGTTTTCCTCAGACTGGACCCATGGCGGCATCACGCTTTTTGATGCAGCGGAGGATTTCCGTCTGCCGATGTTCATTGCCATGGACCCGCCCAAGCACGACCAGCAGCGCATTACCGTTCAGCCGATCGTGGCGCCCAACAATCTGAAGAACTGGGAAGGTCTCATTCGCGAGCGCACCGGCTTTGTTCTGGATTCATTGCCGCGCGGCGAAACGTTTGACTGGGTGGACAATGTATCGATTGAGCTGACCACCATGATGCTGGCCACCCTGTTTGATTTCCCGTTTGAGGAACGCCGCAAGCTGACCTTCTGGTCCGACATGGTGACGACGGATCCCAAGACTCTGAAAGGCGGCGTTGAGGAAAAACGCGGCCATCTTCTGGCATGCCTGGAGTACTTCACCGGCCTTTGGAATGAGCGCATCAACTCCGACACACCAGGCAATGACCTGATCACTATGCTGACCCGTGGGGAGTCCACCAAGAACATGGACCCGATGGAGTATCTGGGGAACATCATCCTGCTCATCGTGGGCGGCAATGACACGACCCGTAACTCCATGACGGCCAGCGTCTATGGGCTGAACAAGTTCCCCGGTGAGTATGACAAGCTGATCGCGGATCCAAGCCTGATCCCCAATCTGTCGTCAGAGATCATTCGCTGGCAGACGCCGTTGGCCCACATGCGCCGCACGGCCCTTGAAGACATCGAGCTGAATGGCACGATGATCAAGAAGGGCGACAAGGTGGCCATGTGGTACGTGTCCGGCAACCGGGATGCGGACGTTTTTGAAAATGCTGACGACATCATCATCGACCGGCCTAATGCCCGTCGTCAGATGTCCTTTGGCTATGGCATCCATCGCTGTGTCGGCAATCGCCTTGGCGAGCTTCAGATCAAGATTCTGTGGGAAGAGATTCTCAAGCGTTTCCCCAAGATCGAGCTGATGGAAGAGCCAACGCGCACACCGGGCTGCTTCGTCAAAGGCTACACGTACATGCCGGTGCGTATTCCCGCTTAATCTTTGTGAATTAGGTTGAAATCTACAGGGCGCGCCCTCACTTAAAAATGACGCGTCGTCACTATCAGGAAAGAAGAGATCATGTCCCAGGCCGTTGCCGAACCGCAGACCGAGATTGATCATACCGAGCGTGCCTGGAGCATGCCTTTGAATGAGTTCAATCCCGCGCAGCGCGATCTATTCCAGAATGATGTGATCTGGCCATATTTCGAGCGCCTTCGTGAGGAAGCGCCGGTTCACAAGTGCTTCGACGAAGAGTTCGGTGAGTATTGGGCGGTCAGCAGCTACGAACACATCATGGCGGTAGACACCAATCACCAGGTGTTTTCCTCAAGCTGGGAACACGGCGGCATCACGCTTTTTGATGGGCCGGAAGATTTCCAGCTGCCCATGTTCATCGCGATGGACCAGCCAAAGCATGATGAACAACGCAAGACGGTTCAGCCGATTGTGGCGCCCAACAATCTCAAGTCGTGGGAACCGCTGATCCGTGAACGTACCGGCATGGTGCTGGATTCACTGCCGCGCGGCGAAACGTTTGACTGGGTGGACAATGTGTCCATCGAGCTGACCACCATGATGCTCGCCACGCTCTTTGACTTCCCGTTTGAAGACCGGCGCAAGCTGACCTTCTGGTCGGACATGGTCACGACCGATGCCAATACACTTGAAGGCGGTGAGGAAGAGTGGAAAGGCCACCTGCTTGAGTGCCTCGCTTACTTCACTGAATTGTGGAACCAGCGCGTCAACTCAGACAAGCCAGGCAATGATCTCATCACCATGCTGACGCGTGGTGAGGCGACGAAGAACATGGACCCCATGGAATATCTGGGGAACATCATTCTGCTGATCGTGGGCGGCAATGACACGACCCGCAATTCCATGACGGGCAGCGTCTATGCGCTCAACAAGTTCCCGAAGGAATACGACAAGCTCATTGCTGACCCGGGTCTGATCCCCAACCTGTCATCTGAAATCATCCGCTGGCAGACACCGCTTGCTCACATGCGCCGCACCGCGCTTGAAGACTTCGAGCTTGGCGGCAAGATGATCAAGAAGGGCGACAAGGTTGCCATGTGGTACGTGTCAGGCAATCGCGACAAGACGGTTTTTGAAAACGCGAATGATGTGATCATTGATCGCGCGAATGCCCGTCGTCAGATGTCATTCGGCTATGGCATTCACCGCTGCGTTGGCAACCGTCTTGGCGAGTTGCAGATCATGATCCTGTGGGAAGAAATCCTGAAGCGGTTCCCGAAGATCGAACTCATGGCCGAGCCGACACGCTCACCGGGCTGCTTCGTGAAGGGTTACACCTACATGCCAGTGCGTATTCCGAAATAAGCCGGATGCTATCCGATATGAAAACGCCGCAGCCTCCTACAGGAGCTGCGGCGTTTTTGTTTTTGGGGCTTAGGACAAGAACCAGTCCATCACGCGCGCATTCATTTCACGCGGATAGGTGTGAGACAGGTCGGCCAGTATTTCCAGTTCCACGTTGGCGCCGCCTGCGGTGAGTGTCTGTGCGGCCATTTCCGCAAACTTGGATGGGAACATCCAGTCCAGCGCTCCGTGAATGACATAAACGGGCAGGTCCTTGAGGCGCCCGGGTGAGGCCATCTCACCCAGCATGGGGTGAAAGGCTGTCGACATGGGGGCGAGGTGAGTGAAGGGGCTTTCGTCACGCAGGCCCGTCACATAGGAGAATGTGCCGCCGTCGCTCATGCCGGTGAGCAGCATTTTTGCAGGGTTGATGTTCCAGCGTTCGCGCACATGAGTAAGCATCGCTTCCAGGTTGGGCGTGTCTTCGTCCGGGCCCATCAGTGACCAGGTGTCGCCGCGGGACGTTGGCGATATGAGGATGGCGCCGCGGCTTCTGGCTTCGCGCAGCCATGTCCACAAAAATGCCCTGCCATGGCCTGAACCGCCGTGCAGCGCCATGATGACCGGGTAGGCGCGTGCCTCGTCATAGTCCTCCGGCACATAAAGAGAAAACCCTCCGCGCTGGTCGCGCGCGTTGCTGGCTTCGATGACGCCCGTATTGTCCCTGTCTGCGCCAGACGAGAGTGCCTCGATCTTTTCCTTGTTGTCCCGCACGGAGGCTTCCAGAAAGAACCGGCTGACGGGAGGCAGAATGGCGGAGACGGGGTAGATTGCCTCACTGGCCCGCGATGCGTGGCGCAGGGATTTGTAACATTCAAGAATGGCGTTCTCCGCATTGCCGGCTGCCGCGAGTTCGCCATAGGCCATGAGAACTTCTTCGGCTGCCTTGAGCACCCTGTCGCGCACTGGAAAGAGATGTTCAGGCCAGGGAGCTGCTTCGAATTGCGGCCGAGCGTCCCTCACTGCCATATCCACACCTGCAACATGGCTAATCAAGTCATCTACTTGTGGCGGGTGCAGCTTGCGGGCGACGTAGTCCAATGTGTCCATGGCAGCCAACAGGGGTGGCAGGAGCGCCGTCATGGCGGCAATGAGCTGGCCGTTTGTTGCGTCGTCATCAGCCATGATGCGCCGCCTCCCAAGCATGGTTAAGAATCATGTTTCCCAGCCAGTTGGCCATGAATCTGAGGTGCGCGCAAAACTCCAGATGATGTGCGGGTCTTGTGACGGCGTCTGCGATATGCGAGCACATAAGGAGCGGACGGTCTCCGCCAATTTTCCTCGAGGATGCTTATGTCGCCTTCTTCCGCTTCGCCGGGTCCCCTCGCCGGGTTTGTTGCTGGGGCTGAACGATTTTTGTTCGCCTTTCGTGGAACCATTCTTGGTTTCTTCGTTCTCCTGACGCTTATCAGTGGATATCTGGCAAGTGGGCTGGCAATCGATGCCGGCTTCCTGAAGCAGTTGCCATCCGAGCATCCCTATATCGAGACCTTTTCGGATTACCGGGAGAAGCTTCCTGGTGCCAATGCGGTGATCGTGGCGGTCGAGGCCAATGACGGGGACGTGTGGACGCCGGAATTTTTCCAGCGCTACTACGATATCTCTGACGAAGTTTTCTATTTGCCCGGTGTCGACCGCGCCACCATCCGCTCCATGTGGACCCCAAATACGCGGGTGATGGAAATCAATGAGGAAGGCTTCAAGGCCTACAACCTGATCCCTGCCAACGTGACCCGTGAACGCATCACTGCCGAAGCCCTTGAACGCATTCGCGTTGACACTGTACGCGGCGGATTTGCAGGCCAGTATGTGGCACATGACAACAGCGCGGTTCTCATCCGGTTTGAACTTGCAGAGATCAACCCGATTACGGGCGAGCGACTGGATTACATCGAACTGGCCCATCAGCTTGAAATCGGACTGCGCGGCAAGTTTGAAGACGATAAAACCACCATCCGCATCATCGGGTTTGCCAAAGGTATTGGCGACATTGCGGACGGGGCGGCCGGCGTCGTCTATTTCATGGGCCTGGCGCTCATCCTCACGGCCATCGCTGTTTATCTTTATGCGCGTTCATTCCAGCTCATGCTGCTGGCTGTCGGCAGCTCGCTCGTGTCTGTGGTCTGGCAGTTCGGGGCCCTCTATTTGCTGGGCTATGGTCTCGACCCGCTGGCCATCCTTGTGCCTTTCCTTGTCTATGCCATCGGTGTCAGTCACGGGGTGCAGCAGATCAATCTGTTCACCAGTGAGCTGATTGATGGTGCGACGGCGGAGACGGCTGCGCGGTCGACCTTCAGTCGGTTGTTCCTGCCGGGTTCCATGGCGCTGATCACCGACCTTGTCGGTTTCCTCACTCTGGCACTCGTGCCTATCCCCATCATTCAGGAAATGGCGATTGTCGCCACGGTGGGTATTGCGCTCAAGATCATCTCCAACCTCATCATGCTGCCCCTGCTGGCCTCATACATGAAACCGCGCGCCAATTTTGTCGCGCAGATTTCCAAGCTGCGTGCGTCGCGCGCGAGCCTGATGAAAAAGCTGGGCGGCGTGGCGCGTCCAGGACCTGCAAAACTCATTTTGCTGCTGGGTGCGGTTTTGTTTGTTGTGTCGATCTATCAGTCGCGTGACCGACATGTGGGCGACCTTCATGCAGGCCTGCCGGAGCTGCGGGAAGATGCCCGCTACAATCAGGATGTAAATTTTGTAACTGACAACTTCGCCATCTCGCTTGACGCCTTCATCACCGTGGCAGAGCTTCCTGGAGAAGCGTGCATCGACCACACTTACATGAAGGCGCTGGAAGACTATGGCTGGCACCTCAACAATGTGCCGGGTGTTGCTGCCGTCGTGTCCACGGCTACCGTTGCGCGCAACAATATGCGCCTTTGGATGGAGGATGACCTTCGCTGGTCGCACCTGCCGCGTAACCCGACAACGCTTGGTCTCATTACATCACCCATTCCATCCAGCACCGGCCTTATAAATCGCCGATGTAATGTGATGCCGGTGATTGCGTTCCTTACGGACCACAAGGCTGAAACGGTTGAGCGCGTAGTGGCTGCAGCTGAAAGCTACATTGCAGATTACCCTGTTGAAGGGCTGACACTGCGGCTGGCAACCGGCAATGCAGGCATCATTGCAGCAACCAATGAGGTGATCAGCGAGAATGAGTTGCCGATGCTGCTCTATGTTTTCGGTGCGATCATTGTGCTTGTAGGGTTTGCCTATCGTGACTGGCGCGCGATCATCTGCTGCTGTGCGCCCCTGCTGGTAGCCACCTTCATGGGCTACTGGTTCATGACGGAGCTGGGTATTGGTCTTAAGTCGTCAACGCTGCCGGTGCTGGTGCTCGCCGTTGGCATCGGCGTGGACTACGCCTTTTACATCTACAACCGGCTGCAGTTCCGGCTGGAGGCAGGCATTCGTCTGCAGGATGCGTTCCCGCAGGCCATGCAGGAAACCGGCATGGCGGTGGTGTTCACCGGCCTGACACTGTCAATCGGCGTGGCAAGCTGGGCGTTCTCAGCGCTCAAGTTTCAGGCGGATATGGGGCTGTTGCTGTCCTTCATGTTCCTGGTGAACATGGTGGGAGCCGTCACGCTGCTGCCGGCACTTGCCTGGCTGCTTGAAGGATTGGCGCCGCGCAAGATTACTCGGCAGGCTGACTAGACGGACGCTCGCGGAACAGGCGGCGGCGTACGTCACCGGGTGAGCCTGTATTGCGCGCCATGATGTTGTAGGCCACCGGCACCACAAAGAGTGTCAGCGCTACTGATGTGAGGACGCCTGCCAGCACCACGATGCCGATGACGGCACGCGTCTCGGCGCCTGCACCTGATCCCAGTATCAAGGGAAAGGTTCCGGCCGCCGTCGTGATGCCGGTCATCAGGATGGGACGGAAGCGCGTGATGGATGCTTCGCGCAAGGCGTCGGCAAACTCGACACCCTGATCGCGTAGCTGGTTAGCGAACTCCACAATCAGAATGCCATTCTTGGCGGCAAGGCCGACCAGCATGACAAGGCCAATCTGGCTGTAGATGTTGAGACTGGAGCCTGTAAGCCACAGGCCGAGTAACCCGCCACCGATGACGACCGGTACAGTCAGCATGATGATGAGCGGATGCACAAAGCTCTCAAACTGAGCGGACAGCACCAGGAACACAATTGCGATACCAAGCAGGAAGACGAATAGCAGTGCGCCACCCGCTGCAAAGAAATCGCGGGACTCGCCTTTGTAGTCAACGACCACGGTCTCGGGGAGTTTGTCGTCAACGATCTGATTGAGATGTGTGATGGCACCTCCCAGTGACAGCCCGTCTTCCAGATTGGCTTCGAGTGTTATCGCGCGGACGCGGTTGTAGCGATTGAGGGTTGTGGACCCGGCAAACTCCCGGATCGTTACGAGGTTTGACAGCGGGATCAGCCTGTCGCTGCGTGTGGAGCGAACATAAATGTTCTGCATGTCGGTCGGCGTGCGCTGGGCGTCGCGTTCTCCTTCAAGGATGACGTCATACTCCTCGCCGCCATCGATGTAGGTTGTGACGCGGCGGGAGCCGAGCATGGTCTCAAGGGTTCTGCCGATCTCCGACACCGTGACGCCAAGCTCCGCAGCGCGGTCATAGTCTACATCGACTTCCACTTGTGGCTGGGTTTCCTTGTAGTCCCAGTCAAGGCCGCCCAATCCCGGATTGTTGGTTTCCAGCTCTTCGAGAATGATGTCCCGCCACTGGGCAATTTCATCATAGGTGCCGCCACCGATAACGAACTGCACAGGCTTGCTGGAACCGCCACCAAAGCCACGGCTCATCACCGGGAAGGCGCGGACACCCGGCAAATCGGAAAGTCTCTGGCGCACCTCATCAATAATCACAAAAGCAGATCGGCGGTCTGACCAGTCATTCAGAACGCAGATGACAATGCCTGTGTTGAAGCTGGTGATGTTGCCGAAGCTGCGCGGACTGCGGACGAGCAGCGTGTGCATTTCTTCGTTCTCGAGATAGGGCACCAGCCTAGCCTCGATCTCGTCCATGTATTCACTCATGTAGTCGTGCGTTGCCCCCTGAGGGCCGTTGACGATAATGAAGAACGCACCTCTGTCTTCGCGCGGGGAGTACTCGCTAGGGAGAAGACCGAACAGTCCCACAGTGCCACCCAGAAGAACCACGAACACGCCGCCGACGATCAATGGGCGTGACAGAGACCATTCAAGGGCGCCTGCGTACCAGTCGCGGGAAGACAGGAGCAGTGCCTCCACACGAACACCGATGCCGCTGTCCGACTTGTTGGGCTTGAGGATCTTTGAAGCGATCATTGGGGAGATGGTGAGGGCAACGAGGCTTGAGATCGCGACGGCTGCAGCCATGGTCAGGGCGAACTCGGCGAACAGTCGTCCGATGTCCCCTTCGGTGAATGCGATGGGTACGAAAACCGAAATGAGCACCATGGTCGTGGCAATGACGGCGAAACCGACCTGGCGGGTTCCCTCAAAAGCTGCCACCAGGGGCGTTTCTTTCAGCTCATCCATTCGGCGTTGAATGTTCTCAAGCACCACGATGCTGTCATCAACCACCAATCCGATGGCAAGCACCAGTGCGAGCAAAGTCAGCAGGTTGATAGAAAAGCCAAGGATCAGAACAAGCGTGAAGCTTGCGATGATCGAGATCGGGACGGTGACAGCGGGCACCAGCATGGCGCGCAGATTGCCGAGGAAAGCAAGGATCACCAGCACCACAAGAACCATGGCGATGGCCAGCGTCTTATAGACTTCGTTGATTGCACCTTCGACGAAAATAGATGTGTCAAAGCTTACCGTGACGGACATGCCTTCGGGCAGTGTTGGGTTGAGGCGGTCTGCCTCAGCCTTGGCACCACGCGCCACATCAATTGTGTTGGCGGTGGATTGCTTCACGATGCCAATGCCGACGCGCGGCAACGTATTGCCTCTGAAGAATGTGCGATCCTCCGCAGCCGCGCGCTCTACCCTCGCAATATCGCCCAAGCGCACAAGATAGCCGTCGTCGCCGCGTGCCAGCACAAGGTGGGAAAAGTCGTCAGCGTCGTTGAAGGAGCGGGCGACCCGCACTGTGAATTGCCGTTCCAGGCTTTCGACGCTACCTGCCGGAAGCTCGACATTCTCAGCGCGCAGCGCGCGTTCGACATCTGAAGCTGTGAGGCCGCGTGCTGCCATTTCCAGACGATCCAGCCAGATACGCATGGCATAGCTCTTGGCACCTGACAGTCGCACACGCGCGACACCGGGCAGTACCGAGAAGCGATCCAATACATATCGCTCAGCAAAGTCCGTGAGTTCCAGAACGGACATTTCCGGACTGGAGAGCGACAGCCAGACGATCACATCCTGATTGGCGTCACGCTTCTGGACTTCCGGTGGATTGGCTTCTTCGGGCAGGTTGTTGAGGATTCTGGACACGCGGTCGCGAACATCATTGGCGGCGGCATCCACATCCCGGCCTGTCTTGAACTGTATGGTGACGTTGCTCTCGCCGTCTTCGCTGCTGCTTTGAATGAAGTCCACACCTTCAATGCCGGAGATTCGGTCTTCGATGATTTCGGTGATCCGTGATTCAACGATTGAAGCCGCGGCACCGGGATAACTGGTTTCAACGGTGACGACGGGTGGATCGATGTCCGGGTACTGGCGCAAGGGGAGCTGTGTGAACGACACGATGCCGAAGACAACCAGCAGCATCCCCAGCACCATGCCGAAAACGGGTCGCGTAACGGAAAGGTCGGAGAGAAACATGGCAGTGTGTCCTGTTTGCTTATCCGTCAGCAGGTGTGTTGGTCGCAGCGTCTGAACCCAGAAGGTTTTCCAGCGTGTCGCCCTGTGTGCCATTCGCCCGAACAATGATTGCCTGATCTGGCTGCAACTGGCCTGCGCCACGGGTCACGATGGCTTCACCTGCACTCAGCCCTTCAATCACTTCCACCTCGCCGGGACGGCGCGCACCGATCGTGATGCGGCGGCGCTCGGCAATCATGACGCCATCTTTTTCAACCGCCACAAATGCGTAGGTCTCGCGCGCAATGGGAACAATTGCTTCTTCGGGAATGGAAACGGCCTCGCGCGGGTTGCGTAGAAGCTCAACGGACATGAGGAGGCCTGGGCGCAGCACGCGATCTTCGTTCTGGAGCAGGGCGCGCACGATGATGGAGCGTGTGACCGGGTCGATTTCATTATCGAGGCTGGAAATTTCGCCCTCAAACTCCCGGCCTTCAAGGGCGCGGGCTTTGGCGCGAATGGCAATGCCCGGCTTTAGTGACGATAGAAAAGTGGAGGGCACAGAAAAATCGAGCTTCATGACGCCGTCATCATGGATGCGAGTGATGATGTCACCCGGTGTGACGAGGGCGCCGACCGAGATGCGGCGCAGTCCAACCACGCCGTCAAAGGGGGCTGAGATGACGCGGTCTTTCAAGCGGGATTGGAGCGCGCGTCTGCGCGCGACGGCGGTCTCGTAGGCCCTGTTGCGTTCGTCCATGACCGAGCGAGAGATGGAACCCTGTCCCACAAGTGTTCTGGCGCGGTTCAACTGTCGGCGGGCTTCTTCTGCTGCGGCGTTTTCTTCTTCAAGCAGGGCGCGTTCTTCGCCGTCCGCCATGGTCAGAAGTGTGTCGCCAACGCCGACCCTCGCGCCATCGTCAAAGTAGACACCCGTTACTGTGTCGGTAACGGTCGCTGTGATTTCAACGGTTTCATTTGCCCGCAGGGTGCCGATGGCTTCAATGCGATCCACGAACCGGCTTGTGGTTGCTTCCTGCACAAAGACCTGAGCCGGGCCGCCGCGTCCCTGAGCCAAGGCAGGCGACAGTGCAGCCATTGCGATGCAAGCTACGAGGACGGATGTGGTTTGACGGAGTGAGCGCTGCATGGCTTTCAAACGTTTCCGGCGATTGGCTCGACCTGTGACAAAGCACCCTATGTAAAACGCCGACGCGTCTGTGCTGGAAACAGGCTCATGGGGATTCATCCTAGTGTACGCCACCTCTTGCTCAATGCGGAAATGACAAATTCTTGTGAGTGGCGTCCACTCGTCTCAGACCCATATGAAAGCCCCTAGCAGTAGATCGGAGCGTTTTTCATGTCTTCTTCTCTTGATGTTTGCACTTTCCTGGAGCGCGCTGCTGAGGCGCTAGACCTCAATGAAGATGTGCGTGAGGTACTGCGGCATCCCAAGCGGTCCGTTGCTGCAAGCATTAATGTTCGTATGGGTGATGGATCTCTTCAGACCTTTCCTGCATGGCGGACCATTTACTCAAATGCTCTTGGGCCTGCCAAGGGCGGTATTCGGTTTCACCCTTCCGTTGATGCAGAAGAAGTCAACACACTGGCTTTTTTGATGACGTTCAAGACAGCGCTGGCAGGGCTGCCATTTGGTGGCGGCAAGGGTGGCGTGGCGGTTGATCCAGGTGATCTGAGCCGCCATGAGCTGGAGCGCGTGGCACGTGGATATGTGCGTGCGTTGCGTCATGACCTTGGTGTTGGCCGCGATGTGCCGGCGCCTGACGTCAATACCAACGGGACGGTTCTGGCATGGATGGCTGATGAGTTAGCTGCTTTGGAAGGTACTGCTCAGACCGCCAGTATCACCGGAAAGCCCATTGTGCTGGGTGGTATCGAAGGTCGTGCAGAGGCAACCGGACGGGGCGCTGCGAAGGTGGTGATGGCGCTAAAGGATCATCTTGACCTTTCAGATGATGCCAGTTTTGCCGTTCAGGGGTTTGGCAACGCGGGTGCGCAGTTTGCCAATGACATGCACGAGGCGGGTTTCCGCATTGTGGCCCTGTCGGATTCTTCCGGCGCTGTCTATTCGGCTGACGGGTTGGATCCCCGCGAGGCGGAGCGCTACAAGGCAAAGACCGGAAGCCTGAAGGGTTTTGCTGACACTGTGGCGCACAATGATCTGCGCCGGGTTGAGGCAGATGTCCTTGTTCCTGCAGCACTGGGTGGCTGGATTGATGGAAAGAACGCGGACCATGTGGCAGCGCGCGTTGTGGTCGAAGTTTCCAATCAGGCATGCACGGTGGAGGGCGCTGATCGATTGACGGAACGCGGTGTCCATGTGGTGCCGGATATTCTGGCGAACTCAGGTGGTGTCAGTGTGTCCTATCTTGAATGGGTGCAGAACCGCTCTGGCGAACAGATGGGTCGGGACAAGGTGTTTGCTGATCTGGATGCCAGGATGGAGCGTATGGCGCATGCCGTTTCAAGCCGGGCAATGCGTGATGATACGGATCTGCGATCTGCGGCTTATCGCATTGCGGTGTCGCGCATAGCTGAAGCCATTGAGTCCATGGGGACGCGTCGCCTGTTCAACGAATAGACCTTTTAACTTTGCTGGCCCTTGCATGTTAGTCTCAGGCCAAGTGTCGGCTTAACGGCACAACTGCAAGGGGGATTTCTGATATGGGCACTGCTGTTCTGTGCGTCGTTGCAATGGCGCTTCTGATTTTTCTGCTCGGGTTCTGGGTCTCGATCCAACGCGGGCGAACCGACGTCATGACGGGCGTTGAAACCGACCCGACGAGCGGGCTGAATAAAGCGGTGCGCGCGCATGGCAACACCGCCGAGTATGTGCCGGTCCTTGCCATTCTGATCCTTTACCTTGGCACGCAGGATGTTGCGGCGTGGGTTGGCTGGGCGATGATTGTCGCTGCCGTCAGTCGTTATCTTGTGGTGCTCGGATTTCTCACCTGCAAGACCCTTGAAAAGCCACATGTGTTTAAGGCCGTTGGCGCGCTTGGAACCTATGTTGCCGGTTTTGCCATGTGCTTCGCGGCCTATCAGACGGTCGCGTGACCGGGGGCAATACACTTATTGATCCGAGCCTGACAGCCCTGTTGCCAGCACTTGCTGATCGGTTGATGACTACGAGACCTGGGCCAAATGGTCTTGTGGTTGCCGGCATCTGTGGTGCACAGGGGTCTGGCAAGACCACGCTTGCCCATGCCCTGGAATATGAACTGGCGGCGCGTGGCAGGCGGGCGCTCACCCTGTCGCTTGATGATTTTTATCTACCCAAAGCTGATCGCAACCAGCTTGGCCGTGAGGTCCATTCGCTTTGTGCCACTCGCGGTGTGCCGGGTACCCATGACATGGGTCTTTACTCATCAACACTTGCGGCTGTCGCATCTGCTGGACCGCAGGAGACGACGGCGTTGCCGGTTTTTTCAAAGCTCGATGATGATCGCCTGCCGGTGGACCAATGGGACAGCTATGTCGGGTGTCCGGATGTGGTTTTGTTTGAAGGCTGGTGCGTAGGGGCTCAACCGCAGGCACTGGATGGCTGGCGGGGAGCGATCAACGATCTTGAAGCCTCGGAAGACCCGGATGGCGTTTGGTGGCGATGGTGGAATGAAGCACTTGCCAATGACTACTGGCCTACCTGGTGCGACCTTGATCCACTCATTTTGATCCGTGTGGCGGGGATCGAGAGTGTTGTTCAGTCGCGTATCAAGCAGGAAGCGGGGCTTGCTGCCGCTGAACCTGACAAACCCACCATGGATGAAGCCGCGGTGCGCCGGTTTGTGGCGCATTATGAGCGATTGACCCTGCGTATTTGGGACGAAATGCCCGCGCGGGCTCATGTGGTGATTGATCGGGACGACAGCTTTACGTTTTCAATCACCGGCGCCATACGCTAAAACCGCGCCCATATTGATATGTCTCGGCCTTGATGCCGACATCGACAGACCATCTTCAAAGAAGAGAGCAAGCCCCATGGAAAAAGATCCCGTTGTAATCGTTGGTGCCAAGCGCACGCCCATGGGCGGGTTTCAGGGTGATCTGTCTGGTGTCAGTGCGCCTGATCTTGGGACCCATGCCATCAAAGCCGCTCTTGAAGATGCGGGCCTTGAGGCTGATCAGGTGGATGAAGTGATTATGGGTCTGGTGCTTCCGGCCGGGACCGGTCAGGCACCAGCCCGCCAGGCGTCACGCCGCGCAGGTATCCCGGACGAAGCAGGCGCTACAACGATCAACAAGGTGTGTGGCTCGGGCATGAAAGCCGCCATGCTGGCCCATGACGGCATTCTGGTCGGGTCCGCGGATATTGTGGTTGCTGGTGGTATGGAGAGCATGACCAATGCTCCCTATCTGTTGCCCAATGCCCGCGGCGGCATGCGCATCGGCCATGGTGAAGTGAAAGACCATATGTTCCTGGATGGTCTGGAAGACGCCTATGAAGAAGGCCGTGCCATGGGCACTTTCGCGGAAGACACTGCCGAGAAGTACCAGTTCACGCGCGAGGCGCAGGACGCCTATGCGATTGAAAGCCTCAAGCGCGCCAAAACTGCGAACGAAGACGGCAGCTTTGACGGCGAAATTGCACCGCTGACCATCAAGACCCGCAAGGGTGAGGTGACGATCTCGGCGGATGAGCAACCGTTCAAGGCATCACCGGAAAAGATCCCCAATTTGCGTCCAGCCTTCCGCAAGGACGGCACGGTAACGGCCGCAAACTCCAGTTCCATTTCAGATGGCGCTGCGGCATTTGTCATGATGCGTCAGTCAGAAGCTGAAAAGCGCGGTCTCAAGCCCATCGCTGCTATTCGGGCGCACGCGACGAATTCACACGCGCCTGAGTGGTTCACGACGGCGCCGGTCAAGGCCATTGAGAAGGTCATTGACCGCGCTGGCTGGTCAACGGATGACGTCGATCTCTTTGAGGTGAATGAAGCCTTTGCTGTTGTTGCCATGGCAGCGATGCATGACCTCGGCCTGCCCCACGACAAGGTCAATGTGAATGGTGGCGCCTGTGCGCTTGGACATCCGCTTGGCGCATCTGGCGCGCGGATCATGGTCACGCTCATGAATGCGTTGCGCAATCGGGGTCAGAAAAAGGGCGTTGCTTCTCTTTGCATCGGTGGCGGCGAAGCAACCGCTATTGCCCTTGAGATGCTGAACTAGCAACGCAGCTCAGGCCAGGAGGCAACCTCTATGTGGAAGTTCTGGATCATCGGCGTTCTGGCGGTAATCGTTGTTGGTGTTGCTATTGCGTATGCGCTGGCAGATCGCGAGACGATGACCGCAGAAGAATTCCGTGCGGGTTCCGGATACGAGACTGTTGCCCTTACTACCGGCGTCACGGCCTATAAGGACATGGGCCCAAAGGATGCAGCTCCGTTGGTGATTGTGCACGGCGCGACGCTGGGGTCTGTTGCCTATGAGGCTTACTATCAGCCGTTTCTGGATGCCGGGTACCGCGTCATTGCCTATGACCAGTATGGCCGGGGGTTCTCCGACCGGCCTGATGCAGAGCTTTCGGTTGAGTTGATGCACACGCAGCTGCTTGGCCTGCTGGACCACCTTGAGATCGAGAATGCCGCTTTGTATGGCGTGTCATTCGGGGGCGCCGTCATTGCGCGGTTTGCGGCAGCTCACCCTAATCGTGTGACCGGTCTTGGCTTCCAGGTGCCGCTGATTGAATCACCTCGCAGTGGGTTGCTGCAGCTTGCCAGTCTGCCGCTGATCAAACCTCTGGTCGGCCGCATGGTCTTGGTGCCTGCGATCATTGATCGTGGTGAGAGCTTTGGCGTTGAAACCGAAGAGCAGCGGCGGGTGGTGGATCACTTCAAGACGCAGTTTGAAGTGCAGGGCACCCAACGCCTGCTGATGTCCATGTTGACGGGCGATGCCATGTCCAGCCGGCTGGATGATCACGCGACCATTGCTGCGGCCAACATCCCGACGCAGTTCGTGTACGCGACGGATGATCCTGAAATTTCGCCAACAAGCGTTCAGGCTGCAATCAGCAATTACGAAGCCGCAGACGTCCATACCTATACGGGCGGGCACTTCTTCTCTGCGACCAAACAGGATGAACTGGCTGGCAAGCTATCTGCCTTCTTCAAGGCGAATGGTATCTAGGCGCGCTCGATCCTGTAGACGAAGGCTGGTGGAATATTGCGCAGCGCCATCGCTTCATAGGTCGCTTTGAGATCGAACTCATCCAGGACATCAGGGCCGATCGGGCAACGCGGCCGGTAGGTAAATTGCCTGTAGCACCCTCCTGATTTCAGCCGGGTGAAGGCGCCGCGCATGATCGCGCGATGGTTGTCGCGAGACATGTTCACCAGCGGCAGGCCGCTGACAATAGCGTCGAGGTCGCAGACCTCTTCGGGCAGCGTCTCAATTTCAAAAGCCGAATGATCGACAATGCGTGCGCCGGGGAACTGCTCGATAAGTGAGCGAATGAAGTCCGGGTTCATTTCGATCACTGTCAGGTTATTGCCGCTGACACCTGCATTCGCGATGCCGCGTGTCAGTGTGCCGGTGCCGCCGCCCAACTCCAGCACCTTCGAGTTCGCGTCGAGGCCAGTTGCCATCTTGCGAGACAGGACTGCACCGGACGGTGCAATAGCGCCAACGCTCTTCGGGTTGCGAATGAACTGCCAAATAAACTTCAGCGGAGACGGTTTTTTCGGGGGTTGGCTAATGTCTGTCATCAAACTCATGGCGGAGACGCTACGGGTCGCGCATACTGGCAGAAAATGTGAACGCGCGCGCTGCAAACAACACAAAATGCGGCGTGTTTTTGGGAGAGGATCAAGGGATGTCGGACACAAATCCAAAAGAAGCAAGTCTCATTACAGCCGCAGCCAATGCAGCTGTCATGGACGGTGTACTGGATTTTTCAGATCGTCAGAGTTTTGAGGATGCCGGTCGTGGGTTCATCGCGACGATTGATCCCATCACCATTACGCGCGAGAGCGACGGCAAGACGACCTATGACCTTGAGGCGGTGAAGTTTCTGGAGGGTGAGGCCCCGGCCACGGCAAATCCAAGCCTGTGGCGCATGGCGCAGCTCAATGGCCTCAATCATGGCCTTTTTGAAGTGGTGCCGGGCATTTATCAGGTCCGCAGCTTCGATATTGCCAATATGACCCTCATCAAGGGCGAAACGGGCTGGATTGTGATTGATCCGCTCACATCGTCTGAATCCTCGGCTGCCGCTCTTGCCCTTGCCAACAGGGAGCTTGGAGAACGGCCAGTCAAGGCCATCATCATTACCCACAGTCACGCAGACCATTTTGCGGGCACTTTGGGTGTGGTCGATCCTGCTGATGTGGCCTCGGGCAAGATACCGCTGGTGACACCGGTCGGGTTCACGCAGGAATCCCTGTCCGAAAACGTGCTGGCCGGCCCGGTCATGCAGCGGCGTGCGACGTACATGTACGGCAATCTGCTCAAGCCGGACCCAAAAGCGTTTTTGACCACCGGCCTTGGTGCGGCCCTCTCCATGGGGACAACCGGATTTGTGCCGCCCAATGACGAGATCTGTGAAACCGGTGAAACACGGGTGCTGGACGGGATTGAAATTGAATTCCAAATGACCCCAGGCACCGAAGCGCCTGCGGAAATGGTCTTCTATTTCCCGCAGTTCAAAGCGCTTTGCATGTCGGAGATTACGTCTCACCACATGCACAATGTCTATACGCCGCGCGGTGCGCAGGTGCGCGACGCGCTGGCCTGGTCTGCTCAGATCAATGAAAGCATTGATCTGTTCGGCGATCGGCTGGAAGTCGAGTTTGCCTCACACCACTGGCCCATCTGGGGCCGTGAGCGGGCGGTGGACTATCTCAAAAAGCAGCGTGATCTCTACAAATATGTGCATGACCAGTCGCTGCGTCTGGCGAACCTTGGCTACAACAAGGAAGAGGTCGCTGAGCAGCTTGAATTGCCTGCGTCGCTGGCCAAAGAATTCTACAACCGCGACTATTACGGGGCGCTCGCAGCCAACGCGAAGGCTGTCTACGTCAAGTATCTGGGCCACTTTGATGGCAATCCGGCCAATCTTTTCCCTCACCCGCCCACTGCTGCCGGTGCCCGCTATGTGAAATTCATGGGCGGCGCCGACAACGTGATTGCGCAGGCCAGGCAGTCGTTTGATGAAGGTGATTATCGCTGGGTGGCGGAGGTGTTGAACCACGTAATCATGGCGGACGAGACCAACACCGAGGCGAAATTGCTGGCAGCAGATGCCCTTGAGCAGCTGGGGTATCAGGCTGAATCCGGGCCGTGGCGGAATTTCTATCTGTGTGGTGCGCTCGAGCTACGTCATGGCGTGCCGGAAGGGCGTCCACTGCAGGTCAGTGAGGGCATGGCTGCCGGTATGCCGCTTGAAAACCTGTTTCAGGCGATGGCTGTTCGGCTCAATGGGCCCAAGGCGGACGGAAAGACTTTTGCCTTCAACTTCGAGTTTACGGACACCAAGGAGAGCTATGAGCTGACTCTGGAGAATTGCGTGCTCAACTATTTCCCGGGGCGCTCGAACCCCAGCCCTACGGCGACCCTCAAATTGGCGACCCTGGATTTCAAACTGTTGATGCTTCAAGTCAGGGATGCTGCGACTCTGATGGGAGAAGGTAAGCTTGAGATAGAAGGTGAAGCGCTGGCTTTTGCTGAGCTGGCGGGATTCTTCGACAAATTCAACCCGCGTTGGCCGATTGTGACGCCGCGCCCAGCCTGGAGTTAGACACTGATGTCCGACGCAAGCACGCCTAGCGTGGAGGCTTGTTTTTCGGCGTCCTACTCTGAAGCCCGAGCAAAGTTTCTGTCTGTCTGCGAGGCTGCCGGATTTGAGCTGGAGGCCGTTCAGAATACCACTGCGAGCGGTCGCGATGGAGAAGCGCTCTACGCTGACATTGCCTCAAAGGGGCCAAAGGATGCGTCCAGCGTGATCCTTGTTACATCGGGGACGCACGGTATTGAGGGGTATTGTGGATCAGGCTGCCAGACCGCCTTGGTGCAGGAGGGCCTGTTTGGCGTCTTGCCCTCGGATACCCGGGTCGTTCTCGTGCACGCGGTCAATCCGTATGGCTTTTCACACCAACGGCGTGTGAATGAGAATAATGTCGACCTCAACCGGAATTTTGTAAATCACGCTTCCAGCTATCCTGACAGTGCAGCCTATGAAGCCATCCACCCGATTATTGCGCCGGCGGACTATGGCGATCGCCCGGAGCATTGGGATCTTGAAGTGCTGCAGTGGATTGGTGCCCACGGGATGGATGCCTTTCGGCAGGCTGTGAGTGGGGGGCAGTACACCCGCCCGGACGGGCTGTTTTTTGGGGGGACAGCACCCTCATGGTCCAACAGCATGGTCAGGGAGTTGATGCAGAGCCTTGCTGCCAAGGCGACGCGGATTCGCTTTATTGATATCCACACCGGTCTTGGCCCGTTTGGTCATGGCGAAAAACTGGGGCTTGGGACGTCGAGCGACGTCAAAAGGGCCCAAAGCGTCTGGGGTGAAGACGTCACCGATCTGGCAGGCGGCGACAGCGTGTCTGCTGTAGTCGCCGGTGATATCGGCGGCGCTTTTTTCGACGCGGTTTCACCGGATATGGATGCTGCGGGAATTGCCCTGGAGTATGGCACGCAGGACCCGGTTTCGGTGCTGGTGGCGTTGCGGTTGGACAACTGGCTTGTTGAACACAGCGATCCAACGGGTAGCCTTGCCCCCGCCATCAAGCAGAAGATGCGGGAGGCGTTTTACCCTGATGATGCCGGCTGGCGCACAACGGTGGTCGATCAGACTCGAATCGCGGTCCGACAGGCTATTAACGCAACTTAGTTGTCATTAAGATGTGCCAGATCTACGCCGCTAAACGAGCTTTGGCAGTTGCCTGGGTCGCATTGAGTTCGGCCTGGCCCATGCCAAGTTGGTTGGCAATTGCCAAAATCGCGTGGTTTTCAAACCGGTGCAGCTCGCCATCCGCCAAGGCAATTTCCCACAGCATCTCTACCAAAGCGGTCTTCTGCTCGAGTGAAAAATGCTGGTTCACCGACTTGAGAAGTTGGTTGTCATCGTAAGTTGTGCGGGGTTTCGTTGTTGCTTCAACCACCATGCGCCCGGCCTCGCTTTCAGACATTCCAAACCGCCGCGACAAGGTCCGCGCCACAGCGGCACGCTCGGCTGCATCAAAGTCATCATCCATGCGGATGACTTCCAGCAACAATCCAACTGCGACAGTAGTTTCATCCGGCAGGTCTGATCCACCTCCAAGCAGCTGTTTGAGGGCGTCGATCATGGGGTCGTCTCCGCGATATCTGGTGTTGGTTTGGGGGGACTATAGCGACTTCGCGCGCTCCCTTGCGAGCAGTTGCGGTGCCCTATCTCAAATAAACGCCCCTGGCCGGGGAAACCGAATGAGCCGTTTTGGATCACAGGTGGTCAGCGTGGGGCAGACCGGCTGTGTCCGGTTTCGGCACAGTATTAAGAAGTTAGTAACTTTTTCAGTGAGATTCGCGCTGAAACCCTCTAGATTTCTGGACTTGGAAGGCACGCAAGTCGGAACGCCACATTTGGGGTTGGCGGTCCGGCATTTGCACATGATGCACTTTGTTGCGTTGCCTTTGTCCTTGGGGGGCATTTTTCGTGCGGGCTTTAGCCTTTTTGGCGCTAACGGTCTTGTGGGCCGGGTTGGCTGCCGGGTGTTCGGTATTGCCGACGCCTGCAGTGCCAGCCGGGGCCACTGTGCCGCCGGCTGAGCAAGCGCGCGTTGAAGCTGCTGCTCAGATAACCGCACCGGCGGCGGAGGCGCCCCGCCTCACCCTCAAATCGATTGAACTTGAGCGCGTCAGCGAGCTACCGCAAGAAAGTGCTGTAAGCGATGACATGCTGCTCGCGGCCGCAGATGGCCTGATTGGTCAGGACGTAACACTCGATGAGCTTCGCGGGATAGCGACCGGCATGGAAGCCGTCTTCCGTGACGAAGGGTATCCCTATGTGCGGGTCGTGTTGCCGCCACAGCGTGTGGCTGACGGCCAGGTCAAACTGCAGGTCATCGAAGGCCAGATTGAGGGTGTGGTCGTTTTAGGCGAGTCGCCGACGGCGAAGCGTCAGGCGGAAGCTCAGTTATCCAAGCTGAACAATCTTGGGCCTGTTCCCGTGGCGTCGGTTGAAGAGGCTATTGCCGCCCTTTCGGATATTCCCGGTTTGAATGCCAATGTCTCCCTTGCCCGCGGCACGCAGGGGCCGGGCACCATGCGGATCATTGCTGAAGCCAAGCGTGAAGAGCCGCGCTTTCTCATCAATATGCACAATTGGGGGCCTGAAGCGCTGGGGCGTGAGGGGATCACCGGATTTGTGCGTGTGCCCGGGCTGGCGCTCTATGGCGATGAAATCCAGGCCTCGTTCTTCACGACCCGGGACTGGGGCGAGCAGTTTGTCGGTCAACTGGCCTATGAGCGTGGGCTGACTGCCAGCGGTCTCAAGGTCCGGGTTGAAGGTACCTATGGGGAAGCAGAGCCAACCGGCGTTGTGGCGACGCTTGGAGCGACCTCGCGCAGCTACACGGGCAAGCTTGAAGTCAGCCACCCGATCTATCGGGACAGGACCAATCTGGTCGATCTTTATGGCGGGCTGGATTATGCGGACCTGAAAGGCGAGCTGTTTAACCAGACTGTTCTTTTGAGCAACGACAAGACACGCACCGCCTATCTGGGTGCTGAAAGTGAGTTCAGCTGGGACGGGTGGTCCATCGATACCTGGGTTGAGGCCCGTAAGGGTGTGGGCATCATGGGGGCCAGCAAACGTGGCGAGCCCAATCTTGCTCGGCCTGAGGCGCGACCCAATGCATGGTCACTGCTTGCTGAAACCAACATCACGACGCCGACATTCCAGACCTTCCGCCTGGACCTGCGCGGCATGGGGCAGCATGCGCGCGATCCGCTCATGGCCGTGGAAGAGTTCTCTTTCGGCAATTACACGATTGTACGCGGATATGACCCCGGCGCTGCGACGGGGGATGCGGCAGTTGCCGGGTCAGTGGAGCTAACCGGCCTTGGCCATCGCCCTTTCAACGATCGCACTCATGTTGAATTCTTCGGATTCCTGGATGTGGGCGAGTACTGGAACCGGGATCAGGCTGCGGTTGCACAGCATACGCTTGCGTCATCCGGTGTCGGCATGCGGGTAACTGTTGATGAGTATGCACGCGCTGAGATCGTCTACGCGGAACCCATGCGTGAGCCGCGCGGACAGGGCGAGGGCGTTCAAAGCCCGCGAGTCCTGTTCTCTTTGACAACGAATGTCGGCCGCGTTGCCAAGGATGCGTATGACGCGGTCTCGGGTCTGTTTGGGGGGCATGGCGGATGACAAAGTCCTCTACTCCATTGATCCGCAAAACACTCGCGCGGCTGCTGGCTGGCGTATCGACGGCGGCCCTTGCGGTGTCGGCGGCGTCGGCGACACCGGCCAACGGCACCTTTGTTGCCGGTGGCGCTGGCGGCAGCATCACTCCGTCGGGTGGTGACGTGACCATCAACACCGGGACAGACCCCAGGAGCGTCATTACCTGGGACAGCTTCAATATCGACAATGGCGACACGGTTATCTTCAACCAGCTGAACAACCAGTCGATTGCGCTCAACAAGGTCACCGGGCCACTGGCGCAGAGCACTATTGACGGCATTCTCCAGTCCAACGGACATGTGTGGATTCTCAATCCTGCCGGTGTGGCCTTCGGGGCCAACGCAAATATTGATGTGGGAGCGCTGCTGGCCACGACGGCGGACATCGACAACGCCACCTTCATGGCCACTGACCCGACTACCGGCACGTTCACCTTTACCGATGCCGGCGGCACGGGAGCCATCATCGTTGCCAATGGCGCGGACCTCGACACGACGGGACTTCTCGCGCTGGTGGCGCCGATGGTCACCAATTCGGGTGACCTCACATCGTCCCACGGTGATGTGCTGCTGGGAGGTGCGGAAGCCTTCCGCATCAAATTTGCCAGCACGGCACGCAATAATGGTGCGGCGTTCAACGAGTTGCTTGTGACCGACTTCATCGTTGATGGCGGATCTTCCACCGTAGCTGCCGGTGGGGATGTCGTGCATCAGACATCTACTGGTCGGGCCATTGGGGGCCGCGTCATTGCCGATGCGTCCCGCGTCGGCGGTGGCGCCTTCCTCAATATGGAAGGGCTGGTCGAAGCGCAGAACGTCGGGACCCTGTCGGGTGATGTCATGCTGCTTGGCGGCGTGGATATCACCGGCGGCGTTTTGGGGGCAGCCGCCACCGATGCCGTCAAGACGGACAACATGACCATCGTGGCGCCGGGAACCGCTTCTTTGCAGGGCACGGCAGTAACCATCGGGAACGCCGTAGGACCACTCAACACCGGCGGCAACACAAACAGCAGCACCGGTGCCATCAGTGTCACCGGCACAACCGGTGACGTCACGATCGCAGCCGACCTCCAGGCCACAGCCGGGGATGTGAACATTCAGGCCACAAACGGCAATATCGACGTAGCGGAACTCATTGCCCAGGGAAGTATTACCGTTTCAGGGCGCGATATCGACCTGACAAACGGAAATACGACAGGCACGACAACGGTGCTGCGTACGACCAACGGGGCTCTCTCTCTGACCGCCACCAACGGCGACATCTCCAAGGGTGCGGGTATTGTCGATATCGATGTCGGTACCAATGTCACCTTGAGCGGCAATGCGACCGGCGCCACTTCGTCCTGGGCCATAGATGCTGTGCCAGGAACGGTCACAGCGGATGACTTCAACGTCCAGTTTGTGCGCATTGGCGCTACCGGGAGTGTTGGTGTTGGTGACGTCACCGCCAGCCAGTCAGCAGAAGTGATATCTACCGCCAGCACCCTCAAGGTTGGCAACGTCTCAAGTGACAACAACATCACGTTGTCGGGCACCGACGTTGATCTGACCGGCACCGGCGGATCGCTCCAATCGACAGGCGGGACCGTGTCTGTCACGGCGACAGGTGGCGGCGCGAACAATATCTCGGCAACCGGGGCAATCGACATTGACGCTGATGTTGTTTCGCTCTCCGGGGCGACAACAGGTACCAGCATTGATATCGACGCCGACAACGGAACTGTCACCGCAAATGCGATTACGGCATCTGCTGGCGCTGTGTCCGTTGACGCGACGGGGAACGTCGATGTGGATGATATGTCAGCCACGACGACGGCACGGGTTGTCTCCAGCGCTGGCGCCGTTGATGTGGGCAATGTCACGGGGCCGGGCGGGATCACGGTGTCGGGAACCGATGTGGACCTGACGGGCACTGGTGGCTCGCTTCAGTCGACCGGCGGCGCGGTTTCGGTAACAGCATCAGGGGGCGGGGCAAACAATATTTCGTCCGCTGGAGCAATCGATATTGACGGTGATGCCGTGGTGCTATCCGGGCCTCTGACGGGGACCGCGGTAGATATTGATGCTGACAACGGGGCCGTCACGGCCAACGCTGTCACAGCCTCAGCCGGATCAGCGTCAATTGATGCTACCGGCGACGTCGATGTGGATAATGTCTCCGCAACCACAACAGCCCGAGTCGTATCGAGTGCTGGAGCTGTGGACGTGGGCAATGTCACCAGCCCGGGCGGCATCACCATTTCCGGCACAGATGTTGATCTGACCGGCACAGGTGGCTCGCTGCAATCCACCGGCGGAACAGTATCGGTTACAGCGTCTGGCGGCGGTGTGAACAACATCTCGTCGGCTGGCGGCATTGATGTTGATGGTGATGTGGTTGCCCTCTCGGGACCGGTTACCGGCACAACAGTGGATATTGATGCGGATAATGGGACGGTCACGGCCAATGCGATCACCGCGTCCGCCGGGTCAGCCTCCGTCGATGCGACGGGTGATGTGGATGTGGATGACGTCTCTGCCACCACAACAGCTTCGGTTGTGTCTGGCGCCGGCGCTGTTGATGTGGGCGACATCACTAGCACAACCGGCGTTACGGTTTCGGGTACGGATGTTGATCTGACCGGCACCAATGGTGACGTCCAGGCGTCGAATGGCGCGGTTTCGGTGACCGCGTCGGGAGGCGGCGCGAACAATATTTCCTCCGCAGGTGCCATTGATATCGATGGCAACTCGGTGACGCTTGCCGGCAACACGTCCGCTACAGGCAACATCACCATTGATGCGGCGACCGGCAACGCATCCACCACCGGCTCGATCACGTCAACGGGTGGGCTGGTTTCCGTCATTGCCAATGCAGGCAATGCGGTTCTGCAAGCCGTCCAGGCTCTGACCGGCGTGACGCTGGCAGCCAACCAGATTTCAGCGACGACGGTACAAGGTTCATCTGTTGGTATTGACGCGGATGTGGGCACGGTCACGACAACGAGTGTCACCGCGACGGGTGGGTCTGCTGTGGTGCAGGCCGCTGGTGATGTCGATGTGGACAACGTTTCGGCGACGACGACAGCACGGGTTGTTTCCACGACCGGCGCTGTGGATGTGGGCAATGTGACCGGCGCAACCGGCATCACGATTTCAGCCACGGATGTCGATCTCACTGGCGCGGGCGGCAGCTTGCAGTCCACCGGTGGCACCATATTGGTTGTCGCGTCCGGGGGCGGTGCGAACAATATTTCAGCGGCGGGTGCCATGGATATTGATGGCGATGCCGTGGTGCTGTCAGGTCCGTTGACGGGCACTGCGATAGACATTGATGCGGACAATGGAGCGGTCACAGCCAATGCTATCACCGCGTCAGCCGGGTCAGCCTCTATCGACGCGACCGGCAATGTTGATGTGGATAACGTCTCCGCAACCACGACAGTTCGGGTCGTGTCGAGCACCGGGGCTGTGGATGTGGGGGATGTTACCGGCCCTGCGGGTGTGACAGTGTCGGGAACGGACATTGATTTTACGGGCACCAATGGTGACGTTGTTGCCACGGCTGGCACTGTAGCTTTGACGGCAACTGGCGGTGGTGCGAACGACATCTCGTCGGCGGGTGCGATCGATATTGATGGCAATGTGGTCACCCTGAGTGGCAATATGTCGGCGACGGGTGACATCACCATCGATGCGGCGACGGGCAATGCTTCCACCAATGGGTCCATCACCTCTACCGGTGGTCTGGTGTCTGTCGTTGCCAATGCGGGCAATGCAGTCCTTCAAGCCATTCAGGCGTCCACCGGGATTACGCTGACGGCCAACCAGGTGAGTGCGACGAGCATTCAGGGCGGGTCGGTCGATATTGATGCTGACGCTGGCCCGGTTACGGCAACCAGCATTGCAGCGACGGGTGGGGCTGTTGCCGTTGACGCAACTGGCAATATCGACGTCGACAATGTCTCGGCAACGACGTCCGTGCGTGTGGTTTCATCAACTGGATCTGTTGATGTGGGAGATGTCTCGGCAGTTACGCAGGCAGATATCTCCGGTACCGACATTGATCTGACCGGTGCAGGCGGGTCTGTGCAGGTCACGACGGGGCCTGCAAACCTGACAGCGACTGGTGGTGGTGCGAGCAATATTTCTGCTGCGGGTGCAATCGACATTGATGCGCATCAGGTCAATCTTTCGGGGGCAACGACAGGTGCCAGCATCGATATTGATGCAACCAACGGACCTGTGAATGGCGGCACGCTGACAGCCACAGGTGGCAGCGTGTCAGTCGACTCCTCCAACGGGATCGACGTTGATGACGTTTCCGCCACAACGACCGTACGTGTGGTGTCGACGCTTGGCGCCGTGGATGTGGGCAACGTCACAGGTCCTGCTGGTGTCACGATCTCTGGTACTGATGTTGACCTGACGGGCGCAGGCGGATCTGTGCAATCTGCGAACGGTGCTACGTCGCTTTCGGCGACCGGTGGTGGCGCAAACAACATATCCGCTGCCGGGGCCATGGATATTGATGGAGACAGCATCCAGCTCTCCGGGCCGGTTGTAGCCGGGGGTGCTGTGGCCCTGACAGCCGATGTGACGGTCATTTCTTCAGGCGGTGTGGTGGACGTCACCGGCACGTCTGTGACTGTGAATGGACCGGTCAATGGCGCTGGTGGTGTGGCGCTCTCGGGAACCACTGGCAATGTGAGTGCGGATAGCGCTGTGACGTCCGCGGGCGGTACCGTTGCCCTGAGTGCGGTCAATGGCGATATAGACGTTACGTCGGTTTCCGGTGCGACCGGTGCCACGTTTGTTGCTCAGGACATTGATGTGACGGGCAGCATCAACGCGGGCGCAGGGCCTGCGTCACTGACCGCTACTGCTGGTGACATTTCGACGCCGGGTCTTCTGGATATTGACGGGGGGTCCATCAGCCTGACCGGGACGGTGCAGGCCGGGACTGGCATTGACCTTGATGCATCAACCGGCGGTATCACAGCGACCGGCGGCGATATGGCGACGACGGCGGGGTCTGCTGATCTGCGTGCACCGGCTGGTACGGTTTCGATCCAGGGTCTCAACGCGCCAGGGGGTATTTCCCTTGTCGGTGCGGCGGTGAACTACGCAGGGGCGCTGGTTACCCAGGGCCAAGTAAATCTTGAAGCGCTGACAGGTGCATTGACAGGCGGTGGTGCCAGCTCCGTGGTGGCACCCAATGGAGGTCTGACGGCGCGCGCGATTGGCGGCGCTGCAACTTTGAACAATGTCATGATCGGCGGCGACCTGTCTCTTGTTGGTGGGTCAAGCACCATGACCGGGGCCTCGACTGTTGGCGGCACGGCAACGCTACAAGCCCTGACAGGTAATGTGCATGTAGCGGGATCAGTGGCGGCCACGGGTGGCATTTTGCTCATCGAAGCGCCGTCGGGGTCGGCTGTCATCAACAGCATTGCGTCAAACACAGATGTGTCGCTGGTGGTACTTGATCTCGACCTTACCGGCACGATCAGTGCTGGCGACCAATTCAACCTGACACCGGCTGGTACCGGGCGCACCATCATTATTGGCGGTTCGGGGGGAACGGACGGGGTTACGCTGCGCCGTCCACAGGGCTTTACCCTTGATGCGTCCGAAGTAACCCGGATTATTGCCTCAAAGCTTCAGATCAATGCAGGTGCCAACGATCTGGCGTTGCTTGATGCGACGTTTGATCCTGCTGCTCTTCAGTCCCTTTTCCTCGGCGCTGACGTGAATGCGCGCATCATTGCAGCGGGCAACGTCACGGGCCTTCCTCACCTTCAGCTGGGTTTTGTGGATGGTGCTGCCAATGCCAGGCCGGGTCTGATCCTGGTCTCAGGCGCACTTGGCAAGGATACTGCCGCTGACCGTCTTGCCTCTTTGAGACTGGAAAGTTCGGAAGATATCGTGATCGGCACGCAAGCGTTTCTTGATGAGTTTGAACGTGCAGGTGGTGACCTTGATCTATCCACGCTGGGTGAGCCAGATCTCGCGCGGTTCAATGGTACACAGGACCATGTGTTCATTGCCGCTGATCAATTGCGTCTGTTCGCGCCGGGCGAAATTGTACAACTGAACACCGGAACGAGTTTTGTCGGCGCTGGGGTTGTCTTTGGTGAGGCACCGGCCGGCGAGGGCACAATCGTCAATACCGGCGGTGGCCCGGAGCGGGTCAATCTCTTCGGGACGGTCATTCGCTCAACCGGTGAGCGGGTGACCAGCTTTGAAGCCGGCTTGGAGCCAAACCTTCTTGGCCCGGGGCTGTCGCAGAATGGTGAGTTGCGTCTCAACCTTTGCGTTATCGGAGACTCATCCAGCTGCTCCATCGCCATCCTTCGCGAAGCGCAGGAAAGTGCGCGGTCGCGCAATAGCGCGCTCAGCAGTCTGACAAACTCGACACTCTTCGGGTTTGAAGACGACGATGACGATGACGATGAGGAAGAGGATCTTGGTGGCGTAGCAGGCTCCGGCAATGAAGGTCTTTGGGGGGTTGGCCTACCATGATCGCAAAACAGAAATCATTGACGGTGCTGCTGGTGGCGGGCCTTGCATTGGCTGGCTGTGAATCCATCAGCGAGGGTGTTGGCTTTGGAGGCGTTGCCACCACGTCTGGCGGGCTGCCGGAGGCTCTTGATCTTGGCACGAGTGCGGATGCGGAGCAGTGCCGTGCGACCCGACGCATCGACATGCAGCTGGCAGGGCTCGGGGCGCAGTACGACGTGTTCTGCGGGTCCTGGCGTCGGCCTGCCGGTATCATTCAGGTTTATCCTGAACAAAGCACATCAGAGCTTGAAACCTTTCTGTCAGGCTGTGTCCGCGGGCAAGGCGTGACGGGCGAAGCGGTCAGCCAAGAAGAGTTGCAGCTGGCATCCTCGGGCCTGACTTGTCCGGGAACATCATCAGCGGACTTGTTCCGCGACATAGCGGTGCGCGACCAGGGCAATGGTCTGGTTAGCGCCGGACGCGGCTTGCCTGCCCTCCTGCCGGTGATGCGACGTGGCGCGGCGGCCATTGTTGGCAATGAAGCGCCTGTCGAATTGTCAGCTAGCGATGTTGAGGGGCTGCCTGGAGTTGTTGCCTTGCAGGATCAGGAAGTTTTGCGGCGGCGTGGGCACAAGCGCAACGCCTCCTTCCGGTTTGCTCTGGCCGCTGAAGACTTTGCCCGCGCCGTGTCCATTCAGGATGGGCTGTTTGGTGGAGACCCGGTGCGGCGTGCGGACATCGCGCTTGATCTTGCTCTCAATCTTTCAAGTCAGGGGCGTTTTGCCGAAGCTGAAACTTTGCTGGACGATGCGCGTGACGCATCGGCGACGCTGGGCACACCCTGGCTGAGCGACAAACTTACGAACTATCGGGCGGTGCACTTGCTCAACAAAGGGGCATTGCGTGAAGCACTGGCAATGGCGCAATCGCCGTTCTCCTCACAAACCACGGGCGCTATTGCGGCATTCGACAGTGCGCAAAGTGGTGGCAAGCTGACAACTATCAGCCCGCGTGCAGCAGAATTTGTGAATCAGCGTCGTGGTGAAGAAGTCCCGCCATTATATTCAGACAGTGCGCTTGAGCCTGGTATTCGGGCGACCATCCTCAAAGCCCACCGTGCTTACATTCTTGCGTCCATTCTTGATTTGCGCGGTCGTGAAGGTGCGATTGATGCTCTGAATGAAGCGGATGTGCGCGTGAGTGCCGCGCCGGCTGGCTCCGCGCCCTGGTTGCGGGCCCTTATTGGCGAGAAGCGTGCACTCACGGCCCTTAAAAACGGCCGCGCATCGGCGGCGGAGTCGCAGCTTCTGTCTATTCTGGCAGACTGGCGCAGCCGGGAGCCGCGTTCTTTGTTGACGGCCCAGCTTCTGTCGAGTCTCGGTCGGGCACAGGCTGCAGCTGGCCGTGAGGAACAGGCACTGGTCTCCTATCGCGAGGCCTTTGATCTTTACTCCAGCGTCGAAGGATCCTTCGGCGTGTCTCCGGACCGGGCAGGCGAGTATCTTGATCTGCTGGTTCGACGCGCCGGAGACGGCGGGAATGCGCAGGCAACGCTTGATTTCCTCAATGCGTTTGAAGATGTGGTCGAGCCGCGGGCTGCAGCGGCCATGGCCCAGGCTGCCGCCCGTCTGGCAAACGACAATGCGGCGACGGAAATACGTGAACTGCAGGATGCGGAACGCGCACTGGCGGATGCGCAAAAGCGTTTGCAGGAAGAAGCAGGCACTGCGGATCCTGTGCGCCTGGCCGAACTACGCGAAGCCACGGATGTGATTGAGCAGGAACTTCTTGCGGCGGAGGATGCAGCGCGTCGCGCGCAGCCCCAATACATGCAGCTGGTCAACAAGGGCGCGTCGGCAACTGACCTTGTGGAAGCAGTGCTGCCCGGGGAAGCATTTGTTGCTTTTGCGGCAACGCGGTCCGGCGGGTTTGGCTATGCGGTTTTTGATGGTCGGGTGCGCCCCTTCAGAACCGATCTGACCAGTGGTGAGGCTGCCAAGCTGGTGCGCCGACTGCGCCTTACACTGCGCAGCAGACGTGGGGGTACGGTGCCTTATGCGGTGGCGCAGGCGCATGACCTTTTCAAAGGTGTGTTTGGTCCCGTCCATGCCGATATGAAATCGGCGGGTGTCGAAACATTGATATTCTCTCCTCGCGGATCGTTGGGGTCCATGCCACCGGCGGCTTTGGTGACGGAGTTGCCTTTGGATGGAGGCAGCATGCGGAGCCGGGACTACAGCCAGATAGCGTTTCTGGCGAAAGACTATGCGTTCATATCCTCCCCAAGTGCAGGCAGTTTTGTTGCCACACGACGGACGGAGCGCAAATCCGCGCCAGGCGGTTTGACGGTGTTTGGTCCGCCTACACCACCACGGTCCACGGATCCGTGGATCAACCGGTATTCGCAGCGCATGGTGGAAGCGGGGCGTCCGGAACGTTGCGGGCGAGTGTTTGCCGGGCAGGACAACCTCCAGGCGCCGCTCACGCCATTGGCGCCGGGCGTTGCGAGTTCTTTTCGCAGACGAACCGTCGATGGGTCAGCCTTCACCGATCAGGCAATCCTCAATGATCCATCCATCGGGGATCAGCAGGTTCTGGTTTTTGTGACACATGGTTTCTTTGGAGATGGCTTCTGCATTACCGAACCTGCCCTGCTGACAAGTCTTGGCAGTGAGGGGGATGCGTTGCTGTCGGCAACAGAAATTCTCGACATGGAAATATCCGCTGACCTTGTTTTCCTTGCGGCGTGTGACACAGCACGGACCGGAGAAGGTGCGCAGGGACTTGCAGCATTGTTCGATGGTGCGCAGCTTGATGGTCTGGTTCGCAGCTTTATCTATGCAGGTGCGCGCGCCGTACTGGCGACCCACTGGGTTGCCGATGACAAAGCAGCTGATGCCATCACCCGGCAGTTCTTTGCTGAAGCGCGCGGTGCACCCATGCACGAGGCGTTGAGAAACGCGCAGGCATCATTGATGAATGCCAGCGACACAGCGCACCCCTATTTCTGGGCGCCCTATGTGGTGATTGGTGATGCAACCCACGCGCTGGATGCGCGCAGCTAGGTTGCCGCGTCGGTGTGAATGCCTGCCGAAGCCTTAAAGGGGGCAGAGTGCAGCAGTATCGCCGGAGGCCAGCAGAGCAAGGGCTGCATCCCGGTCCAGGCCATTGTCTGATGCCTGGTTGAGGATCTGGGCTGCTTCATAAGACCACGTGAACGGGTCTTCTGACGCCACACAGAAAGCGGAGAACATGGCGGCCGTATCGCGGCCCATCCAGTTCGGGGCTTCTACTTCGGGTGCGGGTGGCGCTGTGTCCACCGCATCGAAGAATGTCTGGTTTGTGCGACCAAAGCTGTCTTTGACGACAATTGAATAGCGGCCGGGGACAATTTCCCGAGCGGCAATGGTGGTGGACTTGTCGGACAGGGTGGTGGACGCAAAGATGCGATCATCCGGGTCTAGTACAAGAAGTTCGAACGGAGCCTGACCTCCGGTCCAACCCACCCACAGAGGGCGGAAGCCGGATTTGATCTGGGCAGATTCAGCTTCAAGGTCGAGAAGACCGAAAGTGAATTCCTCTGCTGACCGTCCCAACCCCTGAGCGACCATGCGGTCACCGAGTGGAAGCAGACGGCCTTCGATGATCTCAGACACGGACTGTGATGCGGTCTCGGCGCCACCGATGGTGTGTGATGATGGCCCGCGGAACTCACGTGGGTGCGAAGCGCCGGCAACAGCGACCACAACCCGGTCAGCGGATGATCCAAGCTTCAGTACGTCACCCTCGCAAAGTGGCGAGAATACACCCAGAGGGCCTTCAGAGCCGCCGCGTGCAATCCGCACACTATCGTCACTGCCCTGAACGTCTTTGACGAAGGCAACTGTAGGTGTTGAGCAAGGCCCGACAGCTGCATGTGCAGGTAGTGTCGGGACAACGAAACCCGTGGCGACGGCTCCAAGTGCCATGGCACCTGAAACGGCAAAACTAAGCTGCTTGGCTGCGCGCATTTCGCAAGCTCTCCATCAATTCTTCAAAATCTTCGCGGGCTTCGTTCAAAGCGGCCACATAGGCAGGCGCTGCAAAACTCACCCATATTCCATTGTCTAGCAGAAGATAGCTGGCAAATGTACTGACCCAGAAAATCCCCACCCCAATCAATAGCTTAACAATAACAGGGTTTGTCAGCAATTTCGCTGGTAACCGGGCCATTCGCGCCAAAAATGGTAAATGTGACGTGGGGCCGATCCAGTCGCGGGCAATGCGGGCGTACCAGAAGGATGCGACAATCATGCTGACGAAAATTGTCAGCAAAACTGCGTCCAGAAGCCAGTAAAGCCGCCGTATTTCGCCCCCTTCTTCCAGGCCGCGGATCATATTGGCGATGACCATACTGCCGCCCATCAGGCCGTAAGGCGTCATGTGGCGATCCCTGGCCATGGTCGCAGCGGAGCCGATGATGACGACGCCATTACTCGAGGCAAGGCCTGAAACCATCGGCGGATTGGCAAAGCCAGCGGGGATATAGAACATGTCTGCAGCCAAAAGGGATGGCTCCGTGACCGGGTCATTGCCGGGATGGGCCGAATAGTTGATGAAGCTTTCCTGCTCCGCAAAAACGATGGGTTCGCGGTCGATGCGCTGCAGATTAAAGCTCGGATCATCGATCTCGCCGCGGCAGAACTGACGCGGGCGCTCGACGGCGCGGTTTACCAGCGCAATGGCTTCCTGTGCGGATGATGCCGTTCGTCCGGCGATGGCGTAGAGCGGGGTTGTGGGCACAATATCCGTGCCGGCCTGTGTCTTGATGCACAGGTAGTGAGCCATGTAGCGAGCACCGACAACTTCGTCGCCGGTGATCTGGGCCACGGACCACACGATATTCTGGGCAGGGGCATCGGCGAGAATACGCTCGCGCGCTGAGCCTCGGGCGCGGGCGAGCTGGTCCCGATGGCCATCACCATCAACGACTTCGCGCTGCATCACCAACAATGGTGCTTCGGTATCTGCTCCCCACCGGGTGAGAATGTCGTCTATGCGGGATTCCTGTTCCTCTTCGGGTGTGCGCCAGAAGAGATCAATATCGGCCACGACGACTTTCGGGCGAGGGAAGCCGGGAATGCCGTAGGCGGCCTCGAGCATGTCAGCCACTACCTTGCGCGGGGCATAGGCGAGGGCGGGCCCGTCGGTTTCATCGGACTGCCAGACGCTTTCGTCGAGATTGAGAAAGAGGATCGGGCCGGTGCCTTTGACCGTCTGGTTGACCCGGAGTTCAAATGCGATCTGCAGCACTTCGCGGTCTGCTTCGCCCAGGAAAGTCTGCCAGCCTTCGGGGGTGCGCAGAATGGCCCATACGATCAGCGCAAGCCCCAGACTCAGGAGAAAGTTTGCGTCAAACATCCCCTTGCCGGTCTCAACCAGTCGTTCTTTTTGTGGTGATGCATCCTGCGTGATGGATGTCATCTCATGCCGCCCCCAAGAGTTAGCCCTGCCGGGGCAAGACTAACGCAAGGAGAAGCTCAGGGCACGACCTAAGACAGGATCAATTTCAGGAGGGAAGAATGAAATCAGGGGTTGTCTCGATGTTCAGCTGGCCCTCAAGACCAGCATCGCGATGGTGCGAGATTTTCTGATACGCTTCAGATGTCGACATTTCGAAGAGGCTGGCGCGCTTGGGATATTCTACAAGCGCAACCTGATCCCACATTTCATCGGCACGACCGAGCATCAAGAAAGAGACGGGGCCGGCATAGATCATCCGACCGCCGTGCTTGGCAATGAGCGGCGCAACGCCTGCGCCGTAATGTGCGTAGGCTTCTCTTCCGGTCATGTCCGGGTTGCTGCCATCGGCATAGGCTGCCTTTTCACGAAACTTCAGAAGATTGACCATGACAATGGGACCATCAGGACCCGGATCATTGATCATGGTCTCAATCTGATCTTTGTCGGGCAGGACACGGTTTTCGATTTTCATGTGTCGTACTCCTATGCGGCGCCAAGGCTGCGCTTGGGTGGCAGTTCTGCAAAGTCGCCCTCACGCTTCTCCGCGTTGGCTGTCATGGCTTCCATGATTTCGCTGGTCTGCAGCATGGAGGCGTTCCAGATGGCGATGTAGTCCAGTGCGTCGGCCGTGGTGTGGTCACGGGAATAGTTGATGAGGCGCTTGCAACCGGAGACCGCAAGCGGTGCGTTGGCTGCAATTTCACGGGCAATCTCCATCACGCCGTCCAGCATGGCTGCCTGGTCAGCAAAGACCCGGTTTACGAGGCCGACTTCCTTGGCTTCAGCGGCGTGAATGCGGCGACCTGTGTAAGCCAGCTCGCGCACGATGCCTTCAGGGATGATTTTGACGATACGCGGGAATGTGCCGACGTCCGCGGTCATGCCGATCTTTGTTTCGTAGATCGTGAAGAAGGCATCTTCCGTGCAATAGCGCATGTCGCAGGCGGTTGTGAGGTCCACACCGCCACCGATGCAGCCACCCTGAATGGCTGCCAGCACCGGTATGCGGCAATTCTCCAGAGCTGAAAACGAATCCTGCATGCCCAGGACGTTGTTGTAGAACGCCTGCCCGGCTGTGAGCTTGGCCTTGCGCTTTGCGTTTTCATCGTCGCCTGCGCCGCCCGGTGAAATCTCGGATCCACCAAAGGAGGAGACATCAAGTCCGCTTGTGAAGTGCGGGCCTGTAGATGAGATGACAATCACGCGGGCTTCCGCCTCGGTGTCGATCTTGTTGATGATGCCGGGAAGCTCGGACCAGAATGAACGGATCATCGCGTTGCGCTTTTCAGGCCGGTTCAGCTTGATGTGTGCGATGCGGTTCTCGATCGAGACCTCAAAGCATTCGGTATTGGTTGTTGTCATGACAGTCTCCTGAGACGTTACTTTTCTGATCAGGCAAAAATGGATTCGCAGCCGGTTCCGGCAATGATGGCATCAAATGCCGTGCGGGCATTAGCGTCCAGCGCAGCATAGTTCTTGCGCAGCTCCATCAGGCATTTGCCTTGATAGGGGAACGGTTTCTGCGTCCAGCGGGCACCGGCAATGGTGGTGTCCACTTCCTCAGCGCCTGCTTCCAGTGCCTTGGCATTCGCCAGAAGGAACGGTGCATAGACGCGACCGACTTCGGTCAGGATGGCCTTGAGTGTGTCGGGCACTGCATTGGCGGCAAACCACCCGTCTTCGGTTGGTTCTTCGCCTGACAGATCTTCCATCAGCAATACCCAGGCATAGACGCGGGGCGCTGACTCAAGTGTGACGGCCAGCGGTGTCGGGTCAAATTGGGCAAGCTGTGTGAGCTGCCCAAAGAAAGCAAAGTCAGCCGCACCGGGACGGTTGCCCATGATGAAGGGGTGCTCAACGAGATGGGCCCGCAGGGCTTCCACAATGCGGCGGTAGCTCTCTTCAATCACAGGGGCTGTTACATCATTTGAGCCAACCACATAGAGCCGCGAAATCTGTCGTTCGCTGAAGATCTTTGCCAGCTCATTGGCCTGTTCTTCGCTCGGTGACTGGATGCGGGCACGGGGCAGAACGTCGCCAGCCTGCTTGATGTCAGCGTCATAGTACCACCGGTAGTGGAACATGGCCTTGGTCAGCCATTCATCGCCATAGTCTTCGAGCAGATCATCAACCATGCGGATGGCAGGCTCCGTCGGGCGGACCCGACGTTCTGCAACTTCAGCGTCAAAGCGGGTGATAAGCGGTGTCGAGTCCACGACGGCTTCAACTTCACCGGCGTCGTTGTCGAGATAGAAAGTTGGCAACAGACCTACTTTTGGCTGAGGCAGGTCATCAATCTCGCGTGGGTTTTTCCAGATCACGCGGTAGGGGATGTGCCGGTAGCGCAGGACACTGAGCATTTTGCGTGTGTAGGGCGACGGCGGAGCGCCGGCGAGGGTAACAGGTGTTTTGAGTGTCATGGATTTATGCCTTGGCACTTGGGCGGGCCGACATTGCAGCGTGCCAGCGATTGAGGTTTGTGTGGGCTTCCGTTGGTGTGACTTTCACCCACGCGCCAAAGTCAACACAGACCAGTGCAGTGATATCGGCCACGGAGATTGTGTCGATGGCAATGAAATCCCGTCCCTCAAGGCGTTCGTTCAACATGTCATAGAACAGCGGAAGACGTTTTTTGCCGCGCTCAGCGAGGGCTGGAATCTGTTCAAGGTTGAGGGGGCCGGTCATGGCGCGGCCCTGCATGCCCTTAGACGTGTTGCGCAGAATTTCTGCGACGGCCATCAGGCCTTCAAACTCGATGCGCGCGTTCCAGCTGGCGACCAGGCCCCTTTCAGCAGGTGTGGACCCGCCGATTGGATTTTCAGGCTTGTAGGCGTCTGCCCAGGCCGCAATGCCCGAATTGTCCGTCAGGATTGTGCCGTCTTCGAGCTGCAGGGCAGGAATGGTGCAGCTGGGATTGATCTTCCTGTATTCGTCAGAGAGCTGCTCGCCCTGCATCATGTCGATCTGTTTGTTTTCTACTTCAATTCCCTTTTCGGCCAGCAGGATGCGAGCTCGGCGCGGGCTGGGGGCGGGGGTGAAGTCATAAAATGTTATCGGCATGTATTGGCTCCCTGAGTGTCAATTTATCGGGTTTTATAAATGAACGGGGGCTAGGAGGCGACTCCTAAGCGGCCCGAAATACCATTTGGGCGGCTGGTAATGATGGTCATTCATAGGTAGCGTTTCGTTCAGGTGCTTGGGTGCATCACATAAAGGGGGACTTCCAATGACAAGTTTTACTAAGTTTGCTGCGGTTTCAGCGTTGGCTGCGTTTGTTTACGCTGGTCCGGCACAAGCTGAAGATCTGGACTTTTTGCTGATAAATGCGTCCAGCGCGGACATCATCGAGTTTCAGGTGTCTGACCCAGGCGATGACTACTGGACAGACAATCTCATTCCCAGCGGCTATGTGCTGCCAGCCGGCAACGAGATTGAGGTGTTGATTGCGGACGGTCAGTCCAACTGCAACTACGACATTCGCGCCGTCTGGGATGATGGTTCTGAATATGTCGAGTACGATTCTGATCTGTGCGATCTGGGCGAATGGGAATTCACCGACTAGGTGTTTACCTCGCCCAATCGGGTTGATCGAAATGGGCGACGCGGGTGTTCAGGCCTTTGACTGCCACCTCGTGAAACTGATGCAAAATGGCGCCGGTCGGTGCATGGATATCGACCGCTCCCACATGCATTCGGATTATGGGCCTTTCTGGATCTGGGCCGGGCAAGAGCTCCGGTGAATCCGGTCGGTCCAAGGATGCAATTTCAAAGTGATGGATGGCCGCAACCTCATCTGGGTTTGCGGTCATCTGTGCTTTGGTCACCCAGAACACAAAAGCAGACATCGCATATCCAGAGTGGGTCTCGTAATCATCGAGCTGCCCCAGAAGATGTTCGTCAGTGAGCGTCAGGCCAAGTTCTTCCTGGGTTTCGCGGATTGCACCTTCCAGCGATGATTCTCCGGCGTCCAGCCGACCACCGGGAAACGCCCATTGGCCCGCATGGCCCCGCAGCTTGGCCGCCCGACGGGTGATAATGAATGCAGGATCATCACCTGTTTCATCAAGCGTTGTGATGACCGCAACGCTTGCTCGTTTCAGATCCGTCTGGGCCAGCAGGTTTGGCTCAAAGGACGCCAGGTTCTGCTGCATCTGTCGACGCAAGGCGTGGTCCGAGGTCATGCTTAGGAGACTTTGATAAGGCGGCGACCGAAATTCTCACCCTTGAAGAGGCCTGCATACGCCGCCGGTGCATTCTCGATGCCGTCCACCACTTCTTCGCGGTAGAGCAGTTTGTCCTCGTTGATCCATTGGGCCATCTGCATGGCGGCAGGACCAAACTCACGCACGAAGTCGAGCACAACGAATCCCTGCATGGTCAAGCGCTGGGTGATGAAGGGCAGTGTATTGCGAATGCCGCGTGGCTCATCAAGATTGTATTCGGCCAACTGACCGGAGACCGCAATGCGGCCGCCGGGCTTGAGGACATTGATCGCAGCATCCAGCATTTCGCCGCCGACATTGTCGAAATAGATGTCAGCGCCGCCGCCGGTTGCCTCCCGCATGGCGTCTTCAAGATTGGCTGCATCGCGATAGTTGATACTTGCGTCAAAGCCTGCTTCTGCCGTGAGCCAGTCGCATTTGGCCTTGGAACCGGCAATGCCGACTACACGGCCTGCGCCCATGAGTTTGGCAAGCTGCCCTGCGGTGGCACCCACGGGGCCTGAGGCCGAAGAAATCAACACGGTTTCACCGTTCTTGAGACCGGCGATGTTCTTGAGGCCGAACCAGGATGTCATGCCCGGGATGCCAAGCACGCCAATTGCGGCGGTGGGGGTTACCTTGCCTTTGAAGAGCGCTGGATTGTGCTTCACGCAATGGCGGCCTTTCACCACCAGACCTGACTGCCAGCCAAAGCCGCCGGTGACCATGTCGCCAACTTCCAGTTTTTCGTCGCGGGTCTCTTCCACAATGCCAATGCCGGCACTGGTGATAAGGCTGCCGATGGGGGTGGCCCCCACATAGGTGTCCCTGGACAGGGCCGGGCGCATACCGGGATCAAGGGAGAAGTGGGTCACGCGCACGCGCACCTGGCCGTCTTCCAGCGCAGGCAGTTCCTGCTCTTCGAATTTGAAGGTCTTGTCGTCGGGAATACCCGCAGGCCGTTCAGCCAGTACCCAGCGGCGTGTTGTCATGCTTCCCATTTGCGGCGCTCCCTGCTTTGTTGTTGCAAACGACATAGCAAGCCTTTGGGGAAAAATGAAATGACAAGAGATGCTGGGGGTGCTGGCGGGTTGCAGTCCTATATCGACGAACCGGAACATGTGGGCATGCTGCGTGAAACGCTGAAGCGGTTCGTGGAAGAAAAAGCACCCCGTGAAAAGCGGCGTGAGTGGGACAAGTCACACCAGTTTCCCCGCGACGTGTTTGCTGAAGTGGCAAAGCTCGGCATCTGCGGGCTGACAATTCCCGAGGAGAATGGTGGGGCGGGTGTCGATCTGGTTGCTGCGGTGGCGGTGATCGAGGAGCTGGCGCAGGCAGGCGCATTTCTGGCCGGGCCGTTTATCCATGCGGCTTTTTATGGTGGCGCCAATGTGTCCGAGAACGGGTCGGATGCTCAAAAGGCACAGATGCTGCCCAAACTTGCAGCCGGCGAGATGTTTTTTGCCTACGGACTATCAGAGCCGGATGTTGGGGGCGATCTGCCCAGTGTCAAAACCCGCGCCCGGATGGAAGGCGATGAGATCGTCATCAATGGGTCCAAGCGCTGGTGCACCGGGGCGGACTTTGCAGACGTGATCTATTGCCTGGTCAACTCCGACCCGGACGGCAAGAAGTACAAGAACCTCTCCGTGGTGCTGATCCCGACGGATGCGCCCGGTGTCACCATGCAGCCGATTGAACATGCCAACCTACGCTACACATTGTCGTCGGATGTGTATTTCGATGACGTGCGTGTGCCCGCATCAGCAGTTTTGGGCGGGCCGGAAAAATGGAACAAGGGCTGGGGGCAGCTGGCGGGCAAGACGCTGGATGTTGAAAAGATCGAGATCACCGCGGTGGCCTTTGGTCTGGCCCGTGCCGCGGTGGAAGAGGCATGGCAGTACGCGCAGGAACGGGAACAGTTCGGGCGGGTGATTTCTGGTCATCAGTCCGTCCGGCACGCGCTGGTCGATGCGCGCACCAAGCTGCAGGCCTGCCGACACATGCTCTATCATGCGGTCTGGCTGGCACAGGAAGATCGCCCCTGCTCGGTGGAAACCAGCATGGCCAAGCTTTTTATTGGTGATACGGCCGTGGAGATTGCTCTTCTGTGTCAGCGCGTGATGGGGGCCTATGCCCTGTCAGATGCCTATGACATGGAGCGCCATGTGCGGGATATTCTGGGGATGCCGATTGTCGGCGGATCCTCCAACATGCAGCGCAACAATATTGCTGCTCGGCTGGGGCTGCCTGAGTAAGCAGCACTAGCGACAAGCTGCACTTCCCCCTGCTAGTCTCCCTCGCGAAAACAAAATCAGGGAGCGGTCGGATGAGCACATTTGATCTGGTGGTACGCGGCGGACGCATTGCAGATGGGTCCGGGGCTGAGATTTTTTCCGGCGACGTGGCCGTCAAGGACGGCGTTGTGGCTGAGGTCGGCTCGGTTTCCGGCACGGCAACCCGCGAAATCAACGCAGACGGCGCCCTTGTGACGCCAGGCTTTGTCGACATTCATACCCACTATGATGGACAGGTGACGTGGGACAGTCAGTTGACGCCCTCGTCCTGGCACGGTGTCACGACTGCGATCATGGGCAATTGCGGGGTTGGGTTTGCGCCTTGCAAAGCTGAAGATCACACGCGCCTGATCCGGTTGATGGAAGGCGTTGAGGACATTCCGTTTCCAGTGCTGGCGGATGGCCTTCCGTGGAACTGGGAGAGCTTCCCGGAATATCTCGACAGCCTCGGCAGCAAGACTTTTGACATCGACTTTGCGGCCCAGGTTCCCCATGCGGCATTGCGTGTGTTCGTCATGGGTGAGCGCGGTGCCAATCGCGATATGGCGACGGGCGAGGACATCGCAACCATGGCCACTCTGGCGCGCGAAGCCATTGAAGCAGGTGCGCTTGGCTTTACGACGTCGCGCACGCTGAACCATCAAACGTCAGAAGGCGATCCAACGCCGACGCTGACGGCTGCTGAAGATGAGTTGATGGGCATTGCTCTGGAGATCGGTAAAGCGGGCAAAGGCGTGCTGCAGGTTGTTTCCGATTTCAAGAAACGCCGCGATGAAATGGAAATGTTCCAGCGCATCGTTGAAAAGTCCGGCCGCCCCATGTCGATTTCCGTCGCGCAGACAGACCTTGCGCCGGATGCCTGGAAGTGGCTGCTGTCGGAGATTGAAGGGGCGAATGAGCGTGGTCTTGAGATGCGGGCGCAGGTCGCTCCGCGGCCAGTGGGCATTCTTGTTGGGCTTGAGCTGACGTTGAATCCGTTCACGGCTTACCCGGCCTATGCGGAAATCGAAGACGCGCCGCTTTCTGAGAAGATGGCAAAGCTGTCTGACCCTGCATTCAGGGCGCGGATGTTGAGCGAAGAGCCATCGTCGGACCATCCGTTTGTGCAGTCGCTTATCCGCCAGTTCGACCAGATGTTCCCCTTGGGTGACGTGCCCGACTATGAGCCAACTCCGGACAAGATGCTCGGCGCGCAGGCAAAGGCGCAGGGCAAGAGCGTTGAGGAACTGGCGCTTGAGTATTTGATGGCTGACGGCGGGCGTGGACCGGGGACGGGCATGTTGCTGTTCCCGTTCCTCAACTATGCTAACGGCTCACTCGATCCGTCCTACGCCATGATGCAGCACCCCAATTCGGTGATGGGTCTGTCAGATGGTGGGGCACATATGGGTACGATCTGTGACGGGTCATTCTCCACCACATTGCTGCAACACTGGACGCGCGACCGCACGCGGGGCCCCAAGCTGGACCTGCCGTTTGTGATCAGAGCTCAGACTGCTGACACCGCGCGCGCGGTGGGTCTGTCTGATCGTGGCCTGCTCAAGCCGGGTATGAAGGCGGACATCAATGTGATCGATCATGCGGGGCTTCGCCTGCATGCGCCTGAGATTGCACACGACCTGCCAGGCGGTGGACGTCGTTTGCTTCAGCGGGCTGATGGATATGTTGCGACCGTCGTGTCCGGCGAAACCGTTTATGAGAACGGCCAGCCGACAGGTGCATTGCCGGGACGGCTAATACGCGGTTAGGCGCGCTGTATGTTGACTGGGCATTACCTTTGCACGCCGTAGCCCCGGACTTGATCCGGGGCCTACTCGCGGACGCTTCAGGCTGCAGCAAATGAGAGTGGACCCCGGATCAAGTCCGGGGATGCGGGTTGTGGTTGTTGGTGCGTTCGATGGGTGGCTAGTCGTCATTGGCCGGTCGATTCAGGCGTCAAAAACCCCATTCAGCCATGTGAGAGCCGCATTCAAATCGGGATGGCGGGCGACAGTGGTGTAGTTGGCGTCGCTGCGTTTCTCTTCGATCATGTCACCGATGATGGCCATGTGGCCGACGCCAGCGGCAATGGCAGCCTCCATATCCGTCCACTTGTCGCCCAGCATGGCGGAGGCTGGCATGTCTATGTCATGGGCGTCGCGGGCGGCGTAGAGCATGCCGGGATTGGGTTTGCGCATGGGGTGGTCGAGGCCGTCAGGGCCTTTCAGGTGTGGACAGTGAAACACGTCCGTTAGCGCAACGCCCTCATCTGCAAAGCGGGCACACATCCAGGCCGTGAGCGTTTGATACTGCTCTTCCGTATAGTAACCGCGCGCAATGCCAGATTGGTTGGTGACAACGATCAGGGCCGCGTCGAGGTCGATTGCTGTTCGTGCCAGCTCGAAGATGCCTGGCATCCACTCAAAGTCTTTTGCGTCATGTACATATCCCTTGTCGACGTTGATGATGCCATCACGGTCCAGAAATAGGGCTCGGCGTGTCACGGCAGTTTTGTGTCCTTGTCGAAAGGCATCACGAGCTTGTGAGCGGCGCATGGAAAATTCTACGCCTATCTAACGCGAAGACGCTCGCTTGAGCAAAGGAACACGACGATGTCACACCAGACTGCCAGCCAGGCTCCGATTACGCTTTTTGCGGATCTGTCTCAATCAGCGCAGGTGGATACCCAGGCAATCGACTGGATTCCATCGCCTATGGCAGGTGTGGAGCGCCGCATGATAGAGCGCGACGGTGGTGAGGTTGCACGGGCAACAAGTCTTGTGCGTTATGCGGCCGGCAGCCGGTTTTCGGCTCATCGTCATGATATGGGCGAAGAATACATCGTTCTGTCCGGCACGTTCTCAGACAATGATGGTGACTTCCCTGAAGGGACTTATGTCCGCAATCCGCCAGGCTCTTCACATGCACCGCATACGGATGAAGGCTGTGTGATTCTCGTAAAGCTTCGGCAGATGCCTGACGACGAAGATCGTACGGTCCATGTTGATACGAAGACCGCGCCGTTTGAGCCGGCCGGCGTCGCTGGGTATGAGAGGCAGGTGCTGTTTGACTCAGGCTATGAGCAAGTGACGATTGAACGTCTGCAGCCGGGAACGAGCATTGATGCGCATGTTGCCGGGGGCGAGGAAGTTTTCGTGCTGGAAGGTACTTTGTCATATGGCGGTGCGCTGTGTGGCAAAGGCACGTGGTTGCGTCGTGCAGCTGGCCAGGAAATGCCGATGGCGTCACCGGATGGATGCCGCATCTGGGTGAAGCGCGGTCACCTCGCTGACGTTTAGCTAGCCGGAGCAGCTGGCGCCGCCTAATACGCAAAAGCGTGAGCAGTGCGGATGGTTCAGAGACACAGGCTTCATGCTGCCTTTGAGTGTTGGTCCCAATTCAAAACGATCGTCATACGCAATCAGCGTACAGGCCAGGATCGCAGGCGCATCGGCGCCTTTGCGTTTTACGGCCATGCGGGCGTTTGAGCACATCACGTCCCGAGGAGATTTATTCAATGTCTTCCAGCAACCGGTGGTGATTTCCGCGATGTCGGTGTTCTCGTCCATCTCTGGGAAGATCACAAGGTCGTTTGGGTTGGTGGCGTCAAGTTCGAGGCCGAGTTCTGTAAACAGTGCTGCGTATCCAGCCCGCTCATCGGCTTCCGTTTCCCCAGACAGCATGCGACCGGCGATGGACAGCTGGAAGCCATTGCGGTTCAGCCAAATCAGCCCGTCGATCATCGGGGCCCAGGAATCCGGCCCTCGTTCCTCTTCGTGAACCTTGCTCGTGTAGTGGTCCATGGAGACCCGGATTGTGAGGCGGGCTGAATAAAGTGCCTGCAGCGCCAGCAGGGCTTCAGCGGGTCCGGGGCGTTGCATGGGCCGCATGGCGTTTGTCAGCACCAGCGCATTGTGGCCGCGGGACAGGGCGTCGCCGAGCATTGGAATGAAGTCCGGGTTCATGAAGGGTTCGCCGCCGGTAAAGCCGACTTCCTTCAGTCCCAGATGCTCACGCTCTGCTTCATCAAGCAGATCAGCCACCTCGGAGGTGGAGATGTATTCCAGCGCATCATTGGTGGGGGTGGATTCAATGTAGCAGTTGGCGCAGGCGAGATTGCACAAGGTTCCTGTGTTGATCCACAGGGTTTCCAGGGTGTGCGGCATGATCCAGGCGCGTTTTTCGCCTTTGAGGGTCAGGTGCGGGTCCTGAAATTTGCCAGAGATTGTGCGGGGCATTTCGTTCATGAGGGCACATAAACGCTCAAATCGTCCGGCGTCTATCAAAAAGGCAAAGGCTTTTGCTCAAACCCCTGTTACTTCGCCGTGTGGCCGTGGCACACTCCGCCGCAACACCCATCAGATACTCCCTATCAAGAGGAAACATCCATGTCCGATCAGGCCATTGATTTTGAAGTCCGCAAGAGCGAACTCACCACATCTCGCGCCGAAACCGGTGCAGTGCCGGAAATCGGTGCCGGTGAGGTGCTCATGAAGGTTGAGCGGTTCTCTCTCACAGCAAACAACATCACCTATGCCGTGTTTGGCGATGCCATGCGCTACTGGGACTTCTTTTCGGACCGCACCGAAGGTGCTGAATTTGGCCGCATCCCGGTCTGGGGCTTTGGCGAAGTTGTTGCCTCCAACGCTGATGGCGTGGCGGTGGGATCGCGCGTTTATGGATATTTCCCGATGTCCAACTACCGGGTTGCGAAGGCCGCCAAGATTTCCGAGCACGGCTTCATGGATGCCTCAGGTGTTCGCGGTGAGCTCGCGCCGGTCTACAGCCAGTTCATGGCCACGACGTCTGACCCGCTTTATGCCAAGGAAGACGAAGACCAGATCATGCTGTTCCGGCCGCTGTTCACCACCAGCTTTATTCTGGATGACTGGCTGGCGGAGAATGATTTTTTTGGCGCCAAGACCATCATTCTGACCAGTGCATCTTCCAAGACCTCGCTTGGCCTTGCACATCTGTTGAAGAAGAACCGTGGCGATAAGGTCCGCGTGGTCGGGCTTACCTCACCCTCCAATGTGGCGTTTGTCGAGGGCACGAATTTCTATGATGAGATTGTGACCTACGACAAGATTTCCGACATGGATGCCTCTGTGCCGACGGGCATTGTGGACATGGCGGGCAACTCCTCTGTGCGTGCTGATGTGCACAACCACTTCAAGGACAATCTCAAGGTGTCGTCTGCTGTTGGCGGTACCCATTGGGACAGTGTTGGTGGTGGTCAGGAGAATTTGCCCGGCCCTGCAGTGGAGCTGTTCTTTGCGCCCACGCATATTGAGCGCCGGATGAAAGAATGGGGCGGCCCTGGTTTCCAGGAGCGTGTCGCCAAGGCATGGGGCGGTTTCATTCCTGAAACCAAGAAGTGGATTGAGGTCATTCACTCCGCTGGCGCTGATAAGGTGAAAGACGTTTATCTTGAGGTGCTTGGCGGCAAGACACCCCCCAACAAGGCGCATATTCTGTCGCTTTGGGACTAGAAAAGCTCAAATTCTGCGGATGTGTGCCTAGCGGGTATACGTTTGCGGTAGTTGTCATAAGGCATGCGCGCGCTTAGGTACGCGCATGCCTTTTTCTTTGCCTGCAGGTTGAGTGCTTTATGTCGAATTCTGCTTTTTTTGATCTCCGTTCTACTCACAATCCCAATCGCTGGACCCTTGAAGTCACTCAGGGTCTCTGCGTTGGCCGCACAGGAAACATGTTCATGTTTGGCGGCGTCGGGCTTGCTGCCTCCATCAAAGCCATGGAAGGCACGACTGGCCGCCGGGTGATCTGGGCTGCGGCGCAATATCTATCTTTTGCGCGGCCGGGTTCCATCGTTGATGTGGACGTGGAGGTGCCCGTGTCGGGCAAGTTCAACTCACAGGCCCGCACGAAGGCACATGTGGGTGATCAGGAGATCATCACGGCAAGTGCAGCCCTTGGTGAGCGGCCTACCGATGATAGCGAGCAGTGGGCCACCATGCCGGACGTGCCGCAGCCGGAAGATTGCCCGCCCATGGAGCGCTGGGAGCGGGATGACGAAGAGCTGCACGACCACATGGAATTGCGCGTAGCCAAGGGGCGCTATGGCAAAGCACGCCGGGACGGTGTGAAAAGCGACGATGGTGAAGTCTATCTGTGGGCCCGCCCCAAGGATGGTCGCGAGATCGATACCAGCATGCTTGCGATTATTGCTGATTTCATCCCATCAGCCGTTGGCAATGCGATCGGTAAGAATGCAGGCGGCAATAGCCTCGACAATACTCTGCGCATTCGTCATGTGGTTCCCACGGACTGGGTGCTGTGCGATACGCGAATCCACGGTGTTCATGGTGGGTTTGCCCATGGGCGCATGCTGCAGTTTGCTCAGGATGGCGAGCTGATGGCGACCGCCAGCCAGTCCATGATCGTGCGTGTTCACGATTAGCACGGAGAAACTGTATGACCGACGAACTGGCGTTGACCATCGACCATTTGACGCTCAGCGTTGCAGATATTGCAAAGGCCAAGGCGTTTTATGAAAAGGCGCTGGCGCCTGCAGGGCTTGAGCTCGTAGCTGAACTCACACCTGACATCACTGGTGGCGCCCACTTTGTTGCCTTTGGCAAAGGTCGAAAAGGTAATCTGTGGATTGCCGCCACTGGCCATCAGACCCCCACAACGCATTTTTGCTTCAGGGTTGGATCACGGGCAGCTGTGCGTGCGTTCCATGAGCAGGCGATCGCCGCTGGCGGCGTGGACAATGGCGCGCCGGGTGTCCGGGAGATGTACCACCCGGAGTACTACGCAGCGTTCGTCACCGACCCTGAAGGCCACAACGTTGAGTGTGTGACGTTTGATCTTGCGCCTTAAGCCGGGCGCTTGATCATCACATAAGTGAGGCCCGCAAGAGCGCCGGCAATGGCCTGACCGATGAAGCCGTCCATCTCGCGTGCACTGGCAATGGCTGTAATGCCGAAGACCTGAGTCATTGCGGTAAGTGCGACTGCCACGGCAACGCCACCGGCTACCACAAACACAATGCTGCGGAGGCCTGACATGAAGCGGGACAGAAGGCCTGCGATCAGGAACGCTACGAGAAGCGCAGCACCCATGATCGCGCCATAGATGGGGGCCATGCCCACGATGTCGTGGAGGATCCATTCAATGCGTTGGCCGATGGAGAACTCTCCGCCGAGCGCTGCAAGGTCACCCTGATTGAAAAAAGCGTGGGCACCGGCGCCAACAATCAGCACCACCACAACAGCCAGAATGTATCCAAGAACCATGCGCATCAGGTTCGTCCTCCCCCATTTATCATCGCATCTGCGATCAGGCGGCGCGGTTAAAGCGTCGCGTTTATGTGCCATATTCGCTTAAGATGGCGTTGAGAACCAGCCCGGTTGCCCCCATCTTGCGTACTATATGGGGGCCAGATACTGGCATTGAACAGATAAAACGGCGGAAACGGGGAAAGCGGCATGGTTAATCGATTGGATCGGGTCACAGTTGCGGGGGCCTTGATGCTGGCGGGTGTATTGGTCACGCCGGCTTTGGCGCAGGACGTTACCGCCGCAGCGGATGATCAGTTCACTGTGGAAACAGTGGCCGAAGGGCTCGATTTCCCTTGGTCAATCGCGTTTTTGCCTGATGGCGACATGTTGGTGACGGAACTCACTGGACAGCTTCGTCTGATCGATAACGGTGAGCTTGTGGAAGCGCCTATCTCGGGCACCCCTGAGGTCATCTATGGCGGGCAGGGTGGCTTGTCTGACGTTGTGTTGCACCCGGACTTTGCGACCAACAATCTGGTCTATCTCACCTATTCAGCAGCACGGGACAAGGGCAACACGCTTGTGGTGGCGCGGGCTGAATTCACAGGCAGTGCGCTTGAGAACTTTGAAGTGGTCTTTGAAGCTGACGCCTATCGCTCAACCCTCGTGCACTATGGTGCGCGAATGACCTTCCTGCCGGATGGTACCTTCATGGTCACCAGCGGCGATGGGTTTGACTATCGCGAGCAGTCTCAGAACACGGACAATCATTTTGGGGCAATGCTGCGGCTCAATGATGATGGGACTGTGCCTGCTGACAATCCCTATGTGGGCGATGACAGCGTGCGGGACGAGATCTACTCCTACGGGCACCGCAATCCGCAGGCGATTGTGTATGACGCTTCCACCGGCCGCATCTATGAAAATGAGCATGGGGCGCAGGGCGGAGATGAAATCAACATCATTGAGCCCAAAGGCAATTACGGGTGGCCGCTTGCCACCTTCGGTCTTGATTACTCCGGTGCTTATGTGTCGCCCCTCACAGAATTTGAAGGGTCCAGCCAGCCTCTGACCTATTGGACGCCGTCCATCGCTCCATCAGGCATGGCACTAGTAGCGGGTGAGGCCTTCAGTGACTGGGATGGTGATCTTCTTGTCACCGCACTGGCGCCGGGCAATGTCGCTGAATTTGCTGACCGTAACCTGCGCCGCGTCATTATTGATGATGGCAAGCTTGCGGGTGAAGAAGCCCTTCGTGTCACCGTGCCTGGTGCCGAAGGCGATGACACGCCGCGCCTGCGTGACGTGCGCATGGCGCCGGATGGCAGCATCTATGTGCTGACTGATGGCGAAGGCGGGCACGTGCTGCGTCTGGTGCCGGCTGGCGGCATGCCTGGTCCTTCAGCCTCTTTGGATGACGCGCGTGAAGCGGTGGGTGAAGCCACACAGGCCGTTATCGAAGCCGTGACTGAAGGTGCCAAAGCGGCGGCAGAGGCCGTCGAGGAAGTCATAGAGGCCAACAAGGATGATGTTGCAGAAGCTGTAAATGATGCTGTGGAAGCAACAGCCGAGGCTGTGAAAGAGGGTGCGGATGCGGTGAAGGAAGCCGTGTCAACGGATGCTACGGACACGCCCGCTGAATAACCGTGCCTTTGCTGCAATCCTGTTAGAAGAAAAAGGGCAGCTTCATTTTTGAAGCTGCCCTTTTGTTTTGCTTGTGCCGCCTGGTGTGTTTACTCCGGCACGGCTTGCAACTGGAGCATCCGTTCCAGGGTTACGCCAGGGCGGGCGCCAAGGGGTGCCAGCCACTTCTCATACAGATCATCAAGCACACCGTCCTGATACAGACCAATGATGGCGCGGTCGACGGCGAGGCGGAAATCCGCGTCGCCACGTGGCAGGATGATGCCATAGGGCTCAAAGGACAAAAGGCCGGGCAACGCGACAAGGTCAGCGCCAAGCGGGTCCTGCATCAGGTCCACAAGGATCATCTTGTCGTGGGCAATTGCATCCGCTTTGTCTTCCTTGATGGCCGCAACTGCATCGACGGTGCGTTCTACCGCAATGACTTCGACATCTATGCGTTGTGCCCTTAGTGCTCTCTTGATCGCGACCTGTGTTGTTGATCCTTCGATCACGGCCACGCGTTTGCCCGCCAGAGCTTCGATGTCGGGTAGCGACTGGATGTCGGCCACAGCCACGGATGCACCTGATGCAAAAAATGGAACCGAGAAATCGACGCGTTCGCGACGGCCAAGCGTCACTGTTGTCGCGCCGCATTCCATGTCTGCACGCCCGCTGACGACCGTGTCGAGGCGCGACTGCACCGTGACCGGTACATAGTCGATGGAGATAATTGGAACTTCGATTTGTGTTGCGAGCTCGGAAACAATGGCGCGACACAGTTCAATGGAAAGGCCCGATGGAATGCCGTCGTCGCCGGTAAAGGAGAAAGGCGCAAGGTCCTCGACATTCGCGACGGTAATGCGCCCGTCGGCAGCAATCTTCTCAAGCGTTCCTGCTTCAGCGTTGCCGGACAAAGTAAGGCTGCTAATGGCAAAGGCGGAGACAGCAAGAGCAGCGATGCCCATGGTTCGGGTGTGGTCAAGAAGTGTGGACGTGCGCGACATTCATTGGCTCCAGTCAGCTAAGAGTATGGCTGTTGGAGGTGACCTTGCCACCGGACTGGCGGGCTGGCCAGACCTGTTCGTGCGTTAACCGTAACTAGGGCCGCACAAGCACATTCTTGAACTGCCAGGGGTCGCTTTCGTCCAGGTCTTCGGCAAAAAAGCTGGGTCGGCCCTCAAGGGGCGTCCAGTCGGTGTAGAAGCCCTTTACTGGCCCCAGATAGGGCAGTTGCACTTCGAGGCAGCGTTTGTAGTCCAGTTCGTCGGCTTCAACGATGCCGGCATTTGGGTTTTCGATGGCCCAGACCATGCCTGCAATGACGGCGGATGTGACCTGCAGACCTGTTGCGTTCTGGTAGGGCGCAATGTCCCGGGTTTCTTCTATGGAAAGCTGCGAGCCGTACCAGTAGGCGTTTTTCGCGTGGCCATAGAGGAGCACGCCCAGTTCATCTATGCCGTCCACGATCTCGTCTTCATCAAGAATGTGATAGATGGCCTGCGGCTTGCCTTCATTGCCAAACAGTTCGTGTAGGGACACGACCGCATCATCCGCCGGGTGATAGGCATAATGGACCGTGGGGCGGTATTCCGGATTGGTGCCTTCGCCGATGGTGAAAAAGTCTGCGATGGAGACGCTCTCATTGTGGGTTACAAGAAAGCCATGCTGGGGGCCGGGTGTCGGGCACCATGTGCGCACTTTGGTGGCGCCGCCGGGTTGCGTCATGTAGATCGCCGACTGACAACCCGTACCGTCCTTTTGATGGTGTGCGTTGTCAGGCATCCATTTTTCGTGGGTGCCCCATCCAAGTTCAGCGGGCTGCTGCCCTTCAGAAATAAATCCGTCTACGGACCAGGTGTTGACGAAAGTGCCAAGTGGTTTTGGTGACTTCGCGCGTTGCGTGTCTCGCTCGGCAATGTGAATGCCCTTGGTGCCGGTGCGCTGCATGAGCCGGGCCCAGCCGTCGCGGTCTTCTGCGGCGGGTTCGTCGAAATCAAGCCCAAGGTCGGTTGCCAGATTGATGAGGGCCTGTTTGACGAAGAACGACACCATGCCGGGATTGGCGCCACAGCATGAGACGGCCGTTGTGCCGCCCGGATTGTTGCGTTTTTCGGTGCGGGCTGTTTCGCGCAGGACATAATTGGTGCGCTCCGCTGGATCATTGTCCTGGTCGACATAAAAACCAAACCAGGGCTCAACAACGGTATCGATGTAGGGCACATCGATTTCCCGGCACAGTCGCATGACGTCAACCGAGCCGACGTCGACAGAAAGATTGACGCAGAAACCCTGACCCTCACCTTCCGTCAGCAGTGGCGTCAGAATTTCTTTGTAGTTTTCGCTGGTGATCTCGCGCTGGAGGAAACGGACACCGTGCTTGTCTGCCAGGGTCTTGCCCGCATCGCTTGGATCAATGATGACCATCCGGCTTTTGTCGAAATCGAAGTGACGTTCGATCAGGGGGAGTGTGCCGCGACCAATGGAGCCGAAGCCGATCATGACGATGGGGCCGGAGATCCTGTGATAGACGGGCCAGGGGGTCTTGGTGGTCATGGTGGTCTTATCTCTCCCGGTCGCAGGTGTCCGTGGCCCAGGTGTCCCGCTTAGATGATGTACGACTTAAGGGGGGCAAACCCGTTGAAGCCATTCGAGGCATACGTGGTGGTGTATGCACCGGTTGCCTCGATCAGAATCTCGTCGCCGATGGTAAGGGACACGGGAAGGTCATAGGGTGTTTTTTCATACAGTACGTCTGCGGAATCGCAAGTAGGTCCTGCTACCACGCAAGGTGTCGTGCGCTCACCGTCGTGAGGTGTGCGGATGGGGTAGCGGATTGCCTCATCCATGGTTTCTGCCAGCCCACCGAACTTGCCGATATCAAGATAGACCCAGCGGTCGGCGTCAGGCTCTTGCGTCTTGCGGCTCACCAGCACGACTTCGGCGCGAATGACGCCAGCGTCTCCCACCAGGCCGCGACCCGGCTCGATGATCGTTTCGGGGATCTGGTTGCCGAAATGTCGGCGCAACGCGCCAAAAATGGCTTTGCCATAGTCTTCAGACGAGGGCACCTCCTTGAGGTACCGGGTCGGGAAGCCTCCGCCGAGGTTGACCATTTTGAGGTGGATGCCCTGATCGGCCAGCGTGCGGAAGATGGTGCTGGCGTCTTCCAGAGCGCGGTCCCACGCGCTTGTGTCGGGCTGCTGGGAGCCGACATGGAAGGACACGCCATGTGCTTCAAGGCCAAGTTTGTGCGCGTGAAGCAGCACAGTACTGGCCATATCGGGCACGCAACCGAATTTGCGCGACAGGGGCCATTCAGCACCGGCGCAGTCGGTCAGGATGCGGCAGAAGACACGTGAAGCGGGGGCAACGCGCGCCACCTTCTCAACTTCTTCGGGACAATCAACCGCGAACATGCGCACGCCGAGTTCGTAGGCGCGGGCGATGTCGCGTTCTTTCTTGATTGTGTTGCCAAAGGAAATGCGGTCAGCACTGGCGCCGGCGGCCAGGACCATTTCAACTTCGGCAACGGAGGCTGCGTCAAAGGACGAGCCAAGTTTGGCGAGAAGCGCCAGAATTTCTGGGGCCGGATTTGCCTTCACCGCGTAGTACACGCGGCTTTCCGGCAGTGCGCGGGCCAGGCGATTGTAGTTGTCACGCACCACATCCAGATCGACGACGACAAAGGGCTCGTCTGATCGGGTGGTGCGCAGGAAATCTTTGATGCGGTCGGTCACCATTGGGGTGGTCTCCCAGTTCCAGATACATCACGCCATCTGAGTGTATGCCCGTGGACTGCGTGTTGGAGACGCATTGCACGGGCGCCGTCAGAAGCGCGACAGATCCGGGTCTGCTTCATTGGCCAAACTGGCGCGAAACATCGCCGGGTGGTTTGATGCCGGATTGGATTTGGGAGCATCCCCAAGTCCTCACGCGGGCAAAGAAGGTGTGCCTCTTTAGCGTCGCCGGTGGTTGGAAGACCGACTGAGACCAAAAAAGCCCTCACCGTCGTTGCTTTTGGCTACTGGTGTTGTTGGTGTTCCAGCGGCTACGGGCACGTGCGACTATTGGGCGACGCGGGAAATACGGCTTTTGGCAGCGGCTTTCAAGACATTTTGCCAAAAAAGTGGGGCGACCCACCTATGCGGTTCCGCATGGCGATGCCGATTATAATGGCAATGTTACTGCCAATTTATATAATGCAGGGCATTAGTGGATTTGTGAGGGCAGAGAAATGGGTCGTTTCGGCAAAGTATTATTGGGGCTAGTGGTAGTTGGCGCCATTGTGGTGGCGGTTTTCTATTCCATGCGCGAGCAAATCGCGCTCCGCCTGATGGCTGGGGTGGTCGAGCGGAATATGGCCAGCGACCCGCTGGGTGAGCTCTCCGAAGGATTGCATGTGGGGCTGTGCGGTGCAGGTGCGCCCATGGCTGACAATGCCCGTGGTGGTCCGTGTGCGGTCGTCATCGCCAAGCAAGGCGACAAGACTCAGGCCTTTGTTGTTGATGCGGGGACGGGCGGCGTACGCACGCTTCAACAGATGATGCTACCGGTTGGCGCCATTGATGGCGTGTTGCTGACGCATTTTCATTCTGACCACATCGACGGGCTTGGCGAACTTGCCATGCAGCGGTGGGTCAACAGAACCGCGACGTCACCGCTTCCTGTTTATGGGCCGGCTGGTGTTGAGCGCGTTGTGAACGGTTTCAACGAAGCCTATTCCCATGATTTCGTTCACCGTACGGATCATCATGGTGATGACATTGTGCCAGCTTCGGGTGCGGGTATGACAGCCGTTGCCTTTGCGGAGCCTGTTGATGGAGTGGCGCCTGTCATTATTGACCGCGATGGCCTCAAGATCACGACCTTTAAGGTAGATCATACTCCGGTCTCACCGGCAGTCGGCTATCGGTTTGACTTCATGGGCCGGTCAATTGTGATCTCCGGTGACACTGTGAAATCTGACAATCTCATTCGTTTTGCAAAAGACGCGGACCTGCTGATGCATGAAGCGTTGTCACCGACGCTTGTGGGTATCATTACGGATGGCGCCCGCAAGGCAGGGCGTGACAACATCGCGACAATCACTGTCGATATTCTCGACTATCACACCTACCCAGTGCAGGCGGCTGAAGCGGCACAGGAAGCAGGTGTCGATATGCTCGTGTTCCATCACATCGTTCCACCGCTTCCCCTTGCGCCTCTCGAGGATGTGTTCATGGAAGGTGTGAGTGATGCCTATGATGGCCCTGCGGTGATTGCGGTAGATGGAGACTTCTGGTCCCTGCCTGCTGGCAGTGATGATATCCACCACAGTGAGCGGCTTTAAAGGCGCTGTGATCAGTCGGTGACAGTCACACCGTCGATCTTCAGGGACTTCATTCGGCTTCGGATCAACGTTGTGAGTGTCTCGTAGTCTTTGCGATTGGATGCCTGGCGACGCCAAGCCATGCCCACCGTGCGGTGTGGGGGGCGAGGTGCAATGCTGCGCGCGGCCACTTCAGCGCGTTGCCGTTTTCCCTTGGGACCAATTTCCGAGTGAACGTAGAGAGCGGGCAGGAATGTCAGCCCCGCGCCCATGGCGGTCATCTGCCGTAATGTATCGAGGCTGGTGCCTTCGTAGTCCGGCAGGAGGCGGGCACCAAGTTCCTCACAGAGGTCTTTTACCTGCGCGTGATACCGGTGGCCGGATTCAAGTCCCAGAAAGTCTTCACCGCGCAGGAGTGTGCGGGGCACTTCCTCGGCGGTAGTCGCAGCATGGTCATGGGGAAGGGCAAGCTGCATTTCCTCGCGAAAGAGTGGAGCCGTCTCAAACCCACCCATGTCTACCGGCAGAGAGACGATGAGCAGATCAAACCGGCCATCGAGCAATCCGGTTTCCAATGGACCAGGAAAATCCTCGCGTACATAAAGCCGCAGGTCAGGGTAGCGGCTGTGCAGGGCGGGAAGAATGTGCGGCAGCAGGTAGGGCCCGATGGTCGGCAGCACGCCAAGGCGCATGGTGCCCGCCAGGCCTGTCTGGGCGCCGGCGGCATGGTCCTTCAAGTCTTCAACTGCGCTTAGAATGTCACGTGCCCGCTTTACCGTGTCCCGGCCAATGTCTGTGAGCATGGCGCCGGAGCGGCCGCGTTCTGCGAGCTTCACGCCCAGCTTGCGTTCCAGCTCAGCTATCTGTGCGCTCAAGGTTGGCTGTGTGACGCCTACGCGCTCTGCGGCACGTCCGACATGACCTGTCTCGGCGATGGCAACCAGATATGTCAGCTGACGCAGTGTGGGCATGTGATCCAGTTCTCATACATAGATAATATCTATGTATTTACACAAGTAAATCGATTATATCAATGTAACCGGGTTTCCTAAGTTGAGGTCATCAAACAGGCATTGCCGCTGCCTGATATGCACTCCTACACCGGAGATGACCCATGACGCTGAATTCTTCCCTTGAGCAGGCCTATGACGGTTCTGAAACAGACTTTGCCTTTGCGCAGGAAACACCTGCTGCACGCAAGCCAAAGCTTGTCCCGTCTCGTCTGAAAGCGGTTGCCTTGCCCGGTGACGGAATCGGACCGGAAATCATGGACGCCACACAGCGTATTCTGGTCGCGGGTGGTGCACGGATAGACTGGACCACATGTGAGGCTGGTGCCTCGGCCAATGCCAAGGGTGCTGCCTCGGGACTACCGGGCGAAACGCTCGATGAAATCGCGAAAGCCGGATTTGTTCTCAAGGGTCCGCTTGAAACCGGTATCGGCGCTGGTGGCAAAAGCGCCAACGTCACTTTGCGCAAGCACTTTGAGCTCTATGCAAATGTGCGGCCTGCCCGGAGGTTGCCTGGCGTCATCACCCCTTACATGGATCGGGACATTGATCTGGTCGTGGTTCGTGAGAACGTTGAGGACCTGTATGCTGGCATCGAGCACATGCAGACGCCGGATGTGGCGCAATGCCTGAAACTCATCACACGGGCCGGGTCGACCAAGATCGCAGAAGCCGCTTTCGCCCTGGCTAAGGCCGAAGGCCGCAAGCGGGTGACGGTGGCAAGCAAAGCCAACATCATGAAACTCTCTGAGGGGCTGTTCAAACAGGCCTGCGAAGATGTGGCTGCCAAGCACCCGACCCTTCAGTCGGACCATATGATCATCGACAATCTGGCCCACCGTCTGGTGATGTCGCCGGAAGATTTCGATGTGATCTGCACCACCAACATGAATGGTGACATCATCAGCGACCTGACGGCCGGCCTGGTCGGCGGTCTGGGGCTTGCGCCCAGCGCCAACCTCGGTGCCCGGATGTCGATGTTTGAAGCGGTGCATGGGTCTGCCCCTGATATTGCAGGCAAAGGTCTGGCCAATCCGACGGCGCTTCTGCTGGCAGCGATCATGATGCTGCGGCAGGGTGGCAAGCTTGCCGCCGCTGAGCGGATTGAGCAGGCTCTTTATGTGACGCTTGAAGACGGCAAGGACCTGACTGCCGACATGGCGGGCCCGCGCAACGTCAAGGCGGGTTCAACGGTGGCCTTTGCCGACCGCATCATCAGCAATCTTGGACGTCGGTCTCAGAACTGCCCACCTGCCCCCAAAGCGTCTCTCACAATGCCCAAGGGTAAGCTGCAGATGACAGCGGTCTCTGCCCCGACAAAGCGGACGGACGCTGGCATGGACATCTTTGTGGAGTATGGCGGCAGTCCAACCGAGCTTGCTGCCTGCCTTAGGGCCGCCTCTGCGGACTTGCCCTTTACGCTGGCGATGATCTCAAACCGGGGGCTCAAGGTTTATCCCGGAACAGTCCCGATGGCCGATTTTGCCGATCACTGGCGCTGCCGGTTTGCAAGCCGCGCCCCGCAGGACGATCTGCCCGAACAGCAAATGGCTGAACTTATGGCCCGGATCTCCAAATTTGCCCGGTGGTGCCATGTGGAGCGGCTTCAAATGATTGATGGAACACCCGGCTTCTCGGTTGCCCAAGGGCAGTAGGGGCCAACAGACATCCGCCAAACCGTTTGTGCGGGCCATTCCCTCCCCCGGATGATCCCGTACAGGCGACCTCGCCCGTCATACGCATGCTTCTGACCCGTGGCATGTGCGTGGCGGGCGAACTCTTTTTTGACTCAACAGTTCACCATCTCATCAGCAGGACTTGGCGCTGCAAGCGAAAACCCTGTATGAGAACCCCTCAGAGTTGCCGGTGCTTCGGCAGCGCAGGGGAGCTGGACTTCAGTGCACGTATCATCGTTTTATGACGACGAACTGGAAGAACACGCCGCGGTGGTTGCCGCGACGCGGGCAGACCTGCGTGGACCGTTCGAAGCCTTGGTTGAGCTATGCGTCAGCAGCCTGAAAAATGGCGGCAAGCTGATGTTTTTTGGCAATGGTGGCAGTGCGGCAGATGCCCAGCACCTGGCAACGGAACTGTCCGTTCGATACATCAAGAACAGACCTGCCATTGCGGCTCTTGCGCTGACCACTGACACCAGCACCATTACCGCCATCGGCAATGATCTGGGCTTTGAGCAGCTGTTCTCGCGTCAGATCGAAGCCATTGGCAGGCCAGGTGATGTGGCCATTGGCATTACGACATCTGGCACGAGCGCCAATGTGGTTGAGGCGCTCAAGTGTGCCAAGGACGCTGGCATTGGTGCCGCTGCCCTGACAGGCAACGGCGGCTCTAGTCTGGGTTCAGTTGCGGACCCGTTGCTGGTTGTGCCCTCAGGCACGACAGCACGCGTGCAGGAGATGCATATTCTGCTTGGGCAGATGCTCTGTGGCGCAATTGAAAAAGAACTCGGCTACGCTGATTAGATTGGCGTCTCTTATTTCGCTGAAACCTGCGTCTTCCAATATTCAACGCAATCTTCCACGGCTGATTCAATCGCATGGTGAGGGGTGAATTTTAGCTCTTGCGTCATGCGCGTAACGTCCGCAACCAGCGCATCCGGTTCATCCTTGCGTGTGGGTAGTGCACCGATGTCCAGTTGACCATTGGGTATCTTGGCGGCAGCGATCCTTGCAACCTCGACCAGGCTCGCGCCGTGTCCGCTTGCGACGTTGATCGCACCAGTCATTTCATGTGTTGCAAGGGCCCCAAAGGCCGCACCAGCGTCGGCGCAATGCATGAAATCGCGAAGGCCGCGACCGTCGCTCATTTGTGCGGCATGTCCCTGGAGCATTGGACGAATGATTGACGGCATGAAGCGTGTGGGCGTTTCGCGAGGCCCCATAAGTAGAAACAACCGTCCCCACGCAATTGAGACACCTTCAGCCAAAAGTTTTTCGCATGCGGTGAATGTCTCATGCTTGCACTGACCATACAGGGTCGCTGGATTGCAGGGTGCGGTTTCAACGAGCCTGCCGGCACCGGTGTTCCAGTCGTACTCAGCACAAGTGCCCGCGAGAACCGCGCGTGTGCCACCGCACTCAAGAAATTCGTGCAGGAAGCCTATGGTGCCATCTCGCCATGAAACATTGTCAGGCGAGGTCCAGAAAACGCCGTGCTCCGTCTGCCAGGCGAGGTGAACAAGTATTTCGGGTCTTGTCCGGTCTAGCAGCTTCTGACGGGACGTTGCGTCAAGCAGATCGCACTCTGAATGCCGCGGGGCAAATACTTCGTGTCCCTGAGACACCAGGTTTTCTACAGCGGCCTTGCCGATGAAGCCGTGGCCCCCTGTGACCAAAATTCTCATAAGAGAGGCTTTTCGGGTTGGTAATCTGGGTATGAGGCGTCGCGTGGGTGTATCGTTGCGGGAGCCATTGGCCATTGAATATCAAAGGCCGGGTCATCCCATCTTACGCCACGTGCAAGTTCTGCGACGTAGGGTGCGCCCATCAGATACAGCACCTTGCTTTCGTCAACGAGGCTGATGAACCCATGGGCACAGCCGGCAGGCACGAGTAGTGCGTTTCCATTGTCCGCGGTGAGTTCGCTTCCCGTCCACTTCAGGTAGCTGGGTGATTTCGGGCGCAGATCCACGACGACATCGAAGATTGCGCCTTGCTCACAGCGCACGATTTTCGGGTCCGGCTGCGGGTCTGCCTGATAATGCATCCCACGTAGTGTGCCTGCCTTGTGATTATACGACAGATTGGCCTGGATGATTTCAAAGGGGTGCCCTGCCTCAGCCAAAAAGGAGGTGCAGAAACTCCTGGCAAAGAAACCACGTTCATCCTCTATCGGCATCAGGCCGATATGCATCACGCCATCAACCTTTGTCGGAGTGATCTTCATGGCAGGAACGTTAGCTCTGGAATGGCGACAACGTGTTGCCCACCCCAGTCGCGGATATGAGACGTCTGGTTGCTGATTTCATCCGCCAGGTTCCAGGGCAAGATGAGAAGATAGTCCGGTTTGGCAGTGCTGATTTCTTCAGGTGCTTTTACGGGAATTCTGCTGCCGGGCAGCAATGTATTCTGTTTGGCGGGGTTGGCATCGACGGCAAACTGGATGTCCTTCGCAGTAACACCGCAATAGTTCAGCAAGGTATTGCCCTTGGCGGCTGCGCCATAGGCGACAACAGTCTTGCCCTTTGCCTTTGCGTCGGTCAGGAACTTGAGGAGAGACTTGCGGATCGCTTCAACTCTCGAAGTGAATCCCTCATATGTGGACAAGGTGGCAATCCCGAATGCCTGCTCTTTGTCACGCATCCTGGAGACACCGGGAGCTTCTTCGTGCGCTGCGTCCGTTCGGCACGCCCAGACCCTGAGGCTTCCTCCGTGGGTGGGTAGTTCTTCTACATCAAATACTCTCAGGCCGGCTCGCGTGAAGCAGGCTTCTACTGCATAGAGTGACAGGTAGGAAAAGTGTTCATGATAGATTGTATCGAACTGGACCCTTTGAAGCAGGTTCAGTAGGTGGGGAAATTCAAAAGTCGCCACGCCGTCGTCTGACAGGAGTTCGACGAAGCCGGCCACAAAATCGTTGATATCAGGCACATGTGCCAGGACATTGTTTGCGGCGATGAGGTCGGCGGACCCATCAGTTTTACGTATGGACTTTGCGGTTTCACGGCCAAAAAACTCTGTCTTTGTTCTCACGCCGCGTTTGCGCGCTGCCTCAGCTGCATCAAGGGCAGGGTCAATACCAAGCACCGGTATGTCCTGAGCTACAAAGTGTTGCAGCAGATAGCCATCATTGGAGGCGACTTCGGCAACAAGGCTGGTTGCGTCAAGCTCAAGGCGGTTTAGGACCGTTTCCGCGTATGATTTGGCGTGTGCCACCCAGCTCTCTGAAAAGCTGGAAAAATAGGCATAATCTCGGAAGATCGCTTCCGGGGGCACCACGTCATCCACCTGAACCAAAAAGCAGTTGGCGCAGACGCGGGCGTGCAGGGGGTAAGCTGCATCTTGGCGTGCGACCTCGTCTGGACGGACGTAGGAGTTTGCCAATGGCGTTTCTCCGAGGTCGACCAGCGTATGCGTCAGCGCTGTACCGCATGACCGGCAGGCAGGTGTGGTGGGCAAGTTGGTCATGGCGTGCGTTACAGGTCCTGAAATCGGGTGATCTGATCACGGGTAGTCGTAGCCATATCATCTCCGGCCAAATGTGCCTGATGCCAGGTTGCTACCCACTCAATAGAATTTGCAAATGAGAGTCTCGGCTGCCAGTTGATTGTCTGCCTGGCGAGGCTGGGGTCAAGGGCAAGCACGGATGCCTCAGCTTTGTCGGAAACTGGTGTGGCAGATTCCGGACGGGCCCATCCCAAGCTGCCCGGCCAGCAATTGGCAAATTCATCCACGACTTCGGCCACCGTATGAGCTCCATCCGGCCCAAAATTTAAAGCAGGTGCATCTGTGGTGCGAGCACAGGTGTATTCAACGTAGGTCAGGTATCCGGCAAGGGGATCCAGCACGTGTTGCCATGGGCGGGTGGCATGTGGATTTCGCAAGATGACCGGCTGGCCGTTCGCGGAGGCTGCGATGACATCTGTCATCAGGCGATCATTCGACCAATCGCCGCCGCCGATTACGTTTCCAGCTCTGGCTGTGACGACCGGTATATTTGCCTCTTTGAAGAAGCTCTGAGCAAAGCTCCGTGTAATGATCTCCTGAGCGCCCTTGGAGGCGCTGTATGGATCGCGGCCGCCCAGCGGGTCACCTTCCTTGAAAGGAGGGTGCGTGTGTCCAGGCGCATATGCGGGATTGTCGTAGGCTTTGTCGCTCGTTACGACCAATATCGCGTCCAGCGTATCGCATCCGCGCAGGCTCTGAAGCAGATGGGCCGTGCCCAGAACATTGGTAGCAATGCTTTCCACAGGGTCTTTATAGCTGCGGCGCACTAACGCCTGTGCCGCGAGATGCAGGACGATCTGCGGGTTGATCTGTTTGACGGCATTTGAAACTGCCTCTGCGTCACGAAGATCGCAGATGGTTTGTGAGGTATATGGCAGCACTAGGATTTCATGCAGATTGGGCTGAGTTTCGGGAGGCAACGCCAAGCCGTGGACTTCAGCACCCATGTCCAGAAGCCAGGTTGCGAGCCAGCTCCCCTTGAACCCTGTGTGGCCGGTCAGCAGAACCCGTTTTCCTCGCCAAAAGCTGGGAGACGGGACGGTCACGTTTTAGGTGCTCCGGACACAGATGAGTTATCCGGCATCCACGGTGCCGTGCCGTCAGCAATCAGGCCGTCAAGAATTTGTTTCTCACGCAGGGTATCCATTGGTTGCCAAAAACCGTCGTGACGCCACGCGGCAAGGCTGCCTTTGGCGGCAAGGGCGTGCAGCGGTTCCTGCTCCCAGACAGTTGTGTCACCGACAATATGCTCGACGACGCTTGGTTCGCACACAAAGAAGCCCGCATTAATGCGGCCGCCATCTCCGCGTGGCTTTTCCTCGAAAGCTGCGATGCGATCACCATCCAGAACTGTTGCACCGAAGCGTCCGGGTGGTGCGACCACGGTCATAGTCGCTTCGACGCCCTGCTTTTTGTGAAACGCAATGGATGCTGAAATGTCGATATCACCGACGCCATCACCGTATGTCAGGCAAAAGGGGGTGTCCGGATCAAGGTGTTGGGAAATGCGTCGGATGCGGCCGCCGGTCATTGTCTCAACGCCGGTGTCTACAAGTGTGATTTTCCACGGCTCGGCATTGGCCTGGTGAAACTCCATACCGTTGGAGGCGAGATCAATCGTCACGTCGGCGTGATGCAGGAAGTAGTTCGCAAAATACTCCTTGATCACGTAACCCTTGTAACCAAGGCAGATGATGAACTCATTGATGCCATGGCGTTCGTAGATCTTCATGATGTGCCAAAGGATCGGGCGTCCGCCGATTTCCACCATGGGCTTTGGCCGCAGGGCGGTCTCTTCGCTCAGTCGGCTGCCATATCCGCCTGCTAGAATTACGGCTTTCATGGTGTTTTAGCTTTCCGTTGATCGCAGCAGGGTTCCGGAGGGCTAGTTGCCTTCCGCGTCTGCCTCAGTCTGCGCCTTGGCCAGGCCTTCATCAATCGAAAGGTATTTGAAGTCAGGAAAAGCGGCGTAAGTGGCTGATGCGTCAAACGGGCGGTAACCGTTGTGGGGCATGTCGCCTACCCGGGGTGAGCCCTCGATCGAGGATTTACCGCCGGCAAGAGCATTGGCCTTTTCTGCGATTTCCTTGAATGATGCCACTTCTCCGGTCGTGATGTTCAATACCCCAGTGCTCTTTTGGCGGATGATCCGCGAAATCAGCGTGCCGACGTCATCAATATGGATGTGGTCGCGGCGCTCTTCGCCTTCGCCGAATAGAGTTATGGTCTGGCCGGTGTTTGACAATCGACGGAAGCGATTTGGGCCATATCCGTTGTGAGGGTCGCCTGCACCATAAAGGAGGCTGGGACGTACCACTGCAAAGGGAGTGTTGCCTACAGCGTCTGCGATAGCGACCTCACGGGCCAGATGCATAACACCATGCAGGCTTCCTGGCTCAGCGCAGGAGGCCTCGTCCAAGGGGCCGTCCTTGTCCTTGTAGACAGCATCGGAACTCACATACACCACGTGGGCGGGCATGACCTTGGTCAATGCCTCCGAGATGGGAGCCAACATCTGCAGGTTTTCGATCAGCATCTGCTGATTTTTGACCGGTGCGCGGGCGGAAACGATCACAAGTGTCGTTTGGGGTGTCAAAAGCGCTGCCAGCTTGTCTGCGGCGCCGTCGGCGAGAAGGTCGAGATCCTTGCTGGAGAGCGCGGTGCAGTTCGCACCTGCAGCCTTAAGATGACGGGCGGTTGCTGCGCCCACAAAACCGGCACCCAGAATGACTGTGTTTTCCGGATTGGTTGGGGTGGCGTTGAGATGCGTAAGGCTCATGGATCGTTATCTCCTGTTGGAGTGTCGTTATGGCGTGGGGGATTGCCCCAGGGCAAGCTGTGTTCTGTAGCAGTGCATCCAGATGGCAAACCTGTCATAGGGGACGACAGGCTGCTTCAATAGCTTTGGGCCTTCCCATAGGCGCAACTCGCTGCCTTCGCCGAGGACCATATCAGCTACCTGGGCGGCTTTGATTGGCACCTCGAAGAAAGCGCGGTCGATGATACCGCCGCCGGCAAAACCAAAATCAAAGGTGAAGCGGGTGAATTCTTCAGCACCCAAAGGCGCTGAATCCAGTTCAAGCTCCTCGTGAAGCTCGCGATGGAGTGCCTCAAGGTGGGTTTCGCCCGGCTCGAGAGCCCCGCCGAAACAGCCCCAGTGATTGGGGAAGAAGATCGTTGGAATGTCGTCACGCAACTGGACGAGATAGCGACCTTGCTCGTCGACGATCAGCGCTACCGCCGCAGGAGCCGGAGACAAAGAGCCGATAGGCTCCAGATAAGCCAACTCTTCGCCTTTTGTCATTTTGCGGCGTGCACCATCTTTTCGTATTCAGCCAAGGCGTTGTTCACCGGGCCATCATACATCATGGTGCCATGCTCAAAGACCATCGCGCGGTTGCACCACTTTTTCATAATGTCGGCAGAGTGCGTTGCGACGACCATGACGCTGGATTTTTCAACGAACTTTTGCAGTCTGGCCTGTGCCTTATCAACAAATGTAGCATCACCGGCACCAATCAGCTCATCAAACAGAAGAATTTCCGACGTGATTGCTGTGGTGATGGCAAATGCCAGCCGCACGAGCATGCCGGTGGAATATGTGCGGACGGGCAGGTCGATGTAGTCACCCAGCTGGGCAAACTCCATCACTTCAGGCGTGATCTCTTCTGTTTCAGCTTCCGACAGTCCCAGCAGTACGGCGCGAATCATGATCAGTTCGCGGCCCGTTGCATCCGGTGACATGCCTTCGGTGAGGTTGAAAAGCGGCATCACACGGCCTTTGGTCGCCATTGTGCCTGTAGCCGGCTCGTAAATACCTGCGAGCGTTCTCAGCAGCGTAGTTTTGCCTGATCCGTTATGGCCGATAAGACCAACACGTTCGCCATCCTTGATTGTGAATGACACATCCTTCAGAGCCCGGACGAAACTTCGGTGTTTCGTCCGCTCAAGGGTGCCGCCAACATGCACAGAGCCGCTAGACCGCGGAATGTGGTTGAGAAAGAGCATATGTCGCAAGGACTGCGAGCTGGCGTCGAATACCGGGTACTCGACATTGACCATGTCGGCGATCACGCGTTCCATAATTTCAAATCCAATAAGGGATGCGTGCACGGGTACGTGCATACAAGAAGAGCGTGAAGATGCATCCGGCAATCGCGGTGCCACCGGCGACGTACCAGTTCATTGCGCTGGGCATGTTCTCCAACATTGGTGCTCGCACTACTTCAATCACGTGATAGAGCGGGTTCAACTGTACTATCTGGGTCGCGCGGCCGCCGCCGAGCTGTTCGGGCGCATAAAGGATTGGAGTCGCCCAAAATAGAACGGTAAACGCATTCTGGATGATCATCTGAACATCGCGAAAACGCGCTGCGAGGATTGCTGCTGCAAACGAGGCCCAGGCCAGGTTGACCCAGAACAGCAATAGTCCCAGTAGGCCGACGAGATAATGCCATCCCGGATACATGCCGTAGATCGCGGCCACGATGAAGAAGATCACGATCAGATGGAAGAAGATGATGATGTTCTTCCACAGGTTCTGAAATACATAGATGCTCAGTGGTCGCCGCGACTGCAGGATGAAACTGGCAGAAGATATGAATGTGCTTGACCCATCCATGATGGTGGCATTCAGAAAGCCCCAGAGCACCAGGCTCATGGTGAGGAAAGGCAGAAAGCGGTCAATCGGAGACTGGAAAAGGTAGGCGAACAGAATGCCCATGACGGCCGCCTGGACCCCCATTGAAAGCGTCAACCAGAATGGTCCGATTGTTGACCGCCGATAGCGGTGCTTGATTTCGTTCAGGCCCAGCAAGTGCCAGACGCGCCATTCGCGCAATCCGTCTGCGATGTCGTCCACCGCTTTACGCAAGGGGCTTCTATTATCCTGACCGACCACTTGGCTGGCATTAGTCATGTTTGTGTCCGGCCTGCATTTCGGTTTCCGGGGGATTTTTCTCTATGCGAGTGACCATGTCATCAAAGGCATGAGCAATCGTGTCGTGCGTATCGCCCTGCCAATACCAGTGTTGACGGGCCGTCGCAAACGGCAAGTCGCCATGAAGGTTAAAGCCTTGATTGATCATGGCTTCTTCGGTGTTTTGTGGGGCCGTTCCTGCCTCCAGAAACAGGCCATATGTGCAGGCCTGATTGTACCAGCACAGCTCCATTGGGCCATGCATCACAGCGAGGTTCATGTAGGCGAGCTCGTAGGCCGCCATTCTGAGGACCGGGTCATAACTTGCCGGGGTGTAGATGATCTGCCCATCGAGGGCTTGAGGGATCGGATCCGAGGCAGTTTGTGTGTCGCGGATGAAGACTGCGCGGTGCTGCGTTTTATCAAGACCGCGGGCAAATGCGCCCCAGGCTTCGATGTTGCTGTTGCGGGCGGGATTGTATCCATATTCACGTAGTGTGATGACGACAGGCAGCGCCCCTTCAAGTTGTGGCGCCAATGTCTGTTGTACGGTTTCCATCGCTTCACGGGGCGCTGTGAAAACAGGAAACACGGCCTCGCCCTGGCGTGCCCGGTCGCGCACGAGGCGGTGGTGAGGTGACACGGGGAATGTTGGGGAATACCCGTTAGGCCAGATGTGTGCTGCAGACGCGAAGCGCAGGCTTGCGGCTTCAGACTTGGATGCACAGATGGTTAGGTCGATACAGGAAGGCAGGAGTTTTGCCAGCGGGGCCAGCATGTCCATGATTCTGGCCTGCCGCATTTGCGGCGTCACGATGTGCTGGTAGTCGTCGAATTCTCTTTCCAGACGCCGGCCCGGCACTATGACGATGTGCAGTTTGTTCAGGCCGCGTTTGCGCCGCTCCATTTCAGCCAAGGCAAGATAGGACGCGAAGTCGTAGGTGATGGGTGCGATTTCGAGATCGTAGAAGTAGTGCAGGGTGTTTTGCGATGCCGCGTCAGGTGTTCGCGCGCGGATGCCCCGCTCAATGGCGGCCAGAAGGTTGCGCAGAGCGCTGCCGGGCGTTGAGGTTGGCGTGACCAGTTCCTCACGCATGCGAGTGACTGCCCATCCCAATCCGCGTTCCCTGCCCTTGCGGACAGCATCCACAAGGCGGGCGGTTAGCGATGGATAGTCATTGTCCGACATACGGATCTGACATCTTGATTTGTTGCACGCAGCTCGTTTGAGCCAGCAGTCAGGCCTGTGGCCTTCTAGTCGAGTTCGAAGGCGTTCTTGTAGTCCAGTGCCAGGGCAGGGTCCTGATCTTCCTTGCGCAGGAAGGCGTTGCCAATGACCAGAACTTCAATGTCTGACCCCATGAAGCAACGGAAGGCGTCATGTGGGGTGTTGACGATAGGCTCACCGCGCACATTGAAGCTGGTGTTGACCACAACCGGGCAACCCGTCTGTTTCTTGAACTCGGAAATCAACGCGTGGTAGCGCGGATTGCTTTCCTTGTGGACGGTCTGGATACGCGCAGAGTAGTCCACATGGGTAATGGCCGGTAGGTCTGATCGCGGCACATTGAGCTTTTCGATGCCGAAGAGGTTCTCTTCTTCTGCAGTCATTGCCTTGCGACGAGACTCTTTGACGCCCGCAACCAGCAGCATGTAGGGCGAATCGTCATCAAGCTCGAACCAATCACCAACGTCTTCGCGCAGAACCGATGGAGCGAAGGGGCGGAAGGACTCGCGGTATTTCACGCGTAGGTTCAGCGTCTTCTGCATCGCCGGGCTGCGTGGATCGCCAATGATAGAGCGGTTGCCCAGGGCGCGAGGACCAAATTCCATGCGGCCCTGCATCCAGCCGATGGCTTTTTCGTCTGCGAGGGCCTTTGCCGTTTGATCATACAGGTCGTCGTCAGACAGCGTGGTGAACACGCCACCAGCTTCGGTCAGCTGCTTTTCGATTTCTTCCTGAGAGTATTCCGGACCAAGGTATGAGCCAGCCATGGCATCAAGGCCATTTGGCACTGTGCGTTCTTCGCCGAAGTTCAGGTAGCGGGTTGCCAGTGCAGCACCAACGGCGCCGCCAGCATCGCCGGCTGCAGGCTGAATCCATACACGGTCAAATATGTCTGCAAGGACGACCTTGCCGTTTGCCACGCAGTTGAGAGCCACGCCGCCGGCCAGGCAAAGATTTGGAATGCCAAATTCCTTGCGCAGACTGCGTGCCAGACGCAGAACAATCTCCTCGGTCACAGCCTGCACAGAGGCGGCAATGTCCATGTGGAACTGGGTCAAAGGCTCATCAGCGTCACGGACGGGTTCGCCAAACAGTTTGGCAAACTTGTCATTGGTCATCGTGAGGCCGGTGCAATAGTCGAAATAGGATTGGTCAAGGCGGAAGGAACCATCTTCCTTCACGTCGATCAGGTGCTCCATCATCAGGTCTTTGAAGCGCGGCTCACCGTAAGGCGCCAGGCCCATGACCTTGTATTCGCCAGAGTTGACCTTGAAGCCCGTGTAGTAGGTCGCAGCTGAATAGAGCAGGCCGATGGAATGGGGGAAGTGGATTTCCCGCAAGACTTCAAGCTTGTTGCCTTTGCCGTGCGCCACGGAAGTGGTTGCCCACTCGCCTACACCATCCATCGTCAGGACGATCGCTTCCTCAAAGGGGGAAGGGTAGAACGCGCTGGCCGCGTGGCTGAGATGGTGTTCGGAGAACAGCAGCTGTTCAGCCGGATCGAAGCCGTTATTGGCCATTTCCTTGAGCTCAGTGCCCAGAAGGTCCTTTTGGAAGAGCTTCTCACGTAGCCAGACCGGGATTGCCATGCGGAATGAGCGGAAGCCGCGCGGCGCAAAGGCCACGTATGTTTCCAGCAGCCGTTCAAACTTCAGGAACGGCTTATCGTAAAAGGCCACATGGTCAATGTCGTCGATCGTCAGGCCTGCCTCTTCAAGGCAGTAATTGATCGAGTGCGTCGGAAAGGCCGAGTCATGCTTCTTGCGCGTAAAGCGTTCTTCCTGGGCGGCCGCAACGATGCGGTCGTCCACCAGCAAGGCGGCGGCGGAGTCGTGATAGAAGGCGGAAAGGCCCAGAATCTTCATCGGTGATATGTCCAGCGCTGCCTAGAAAATGGTGTAGATGAACGGCGCCACGGCGGAGCCCTTCGACAGCACCACAAGACCACCGAAAATCACCATCATGACGAAGATCGGGATCAGCCAGAACTTACGCCGGGCCATCAGGAACGCCCAGATTTCACGCAGAAACGACATTGGATCTCACTCAGAACTGGTTTTTGAAGGAGCCGGCCTCAGGGCCTGGCGGTGTACGGTGAATCCAGTAGCTCTCGGCTTCTGGCTCGAATTTCAGGTTCAAGGGGCGCTTGCCGAACAGGCGCATCAGCAAACCGATGGGCGTCACTGTTACGAAGAACAGGAGCCCCATGACGATTGGGCTGACAATCGAATTCAGCAGCAGGCCAAACTTGAACCAGACGACGTTCAAGGGGCGCAGAATTCGTGGAATGATAAGGGCGACTGCGAGAAATACACCGGAGCCGCTGAACCAGAAAATGGTCCAATTGGTCATTCCGGCGCCGAAAACCACCTTGATAACGGCAATGATGCCGAACACGGCTGCAAACACAAAGCCGAAGCTGCGTTCTGAGCCGACCTGTACGTCATCCTCACGGGAATAATCCTCGTGAGAGTTGTTCTTGGAAGCCACGCGCTAACCCCTCATTGATCTGCGGGTCAGTAGCATATTGGCGGCCCACAATGCAATTCGCATCTGGATTTATAAGTCTTTGAAATCCCTGCAATCCTGCCCGAATTGACGAGCAGCCTGACAGGCATCGGGCGGTTGATAGCCAAATTTGCAGGCGTCTTTGGACGACACCAGAAAAGAGTGGCCACCTGAGCCGAACGCCACAGGCACGTGTGTACCTGCTCCGGCCTGTATTTCCGCCAAAATTTGGCGAATGGGGGCGGGGTTCTGGGCCGCGAGCGTTAACCTTGTGTGGCCTAGCAGGGTGTGTGTGATCAGATGTTCCACAAATCTCGCGAGGCTTGCGACCGGCAGGATGTTGTTGAAGGGCGCATCGGGATTTCGGGCGTTAATCTGGTCGCCAGCGAGCATGCGGCCCGCAGCAGCTGACAGGAAATTGTCATGAGATCCGGGGCCAACGATGCCTGGCAACCTCAGGGACACAGATCCAATCTCGGGCCTTGCGGCCACCATCTCATCAAGCATTGTTTCACCGGCGAGCTTGGAGCGGCCGTAGCTGTCGGGATCTGAGACGGGGGTCTGGGGGGTGACCAGGTCTGCGGTGATGGTGCCGAAGGCAGACATGGATGAGCAAAAGATGATGTGTGTCGCACCCGCATCAAGTGCCGCTGAAAGCACGTTGCGGGTAGCATCGACGTTTGCGGCATATAGCTGATTGGGGTCCGGGCAGCGGGCGGGTATCTCAGCGGCGCAATGCACGAGGGCATTGATGGGTGCTGAGAAACTGATTCCGGATGTCAGGTCTGCCTGCTGCACATCGACATGGGGCAGCGAAGCCAGCGTATCGGGATGCACACTGCGGATGACCGCAGTTACATCCATGCCTGCTGACTTCAGATGCCTGGCTATATGGCTGCCGGCGAAGCCGCCCGCGCCGGTGACTGCGACCCTCAAGCGGCAGCACCAGCCTGGTCAGGTGATGGGGATTCCCCGAGCAACTGGGTCACCATCAGGATTTCTTCAACCGGCTCAATATCTGCCTCGGTTCTGATGACCAGATCCTCCAGTACAAAGTGCAGGGAGCCTTCCGCTTCCAGGATGCGCTCATAAATGCGGCGACGACGCTCGGCGCGGGCGGGCATCATGAACATCGATGTCGCCAGAATGCCCTCATAGATGTTGAGTTCGTCCGGCAGGCCTTCCAGCACGATGTAGGAGTGCGGGAAGATGTTTTCGTTGATGTGCAGCTTGTAGGTCAGGCCGTTGCGCTGGCAGTAGTCGCGCATGACGAGGGCCTGGACGGGCACCGGCATTTGCAGGCCGCCAAAGGAGCGATTGGTGACGTAGCCGCGATAGCCATGGCGATTGGTCATGTGAGTGTCCCTCTTCCTCGTTCCTATTCCTGAAAGCCTGATGGCTCACGGTACTGCATGCCCGTCTTGGTCACAGCGCGTGTGGTGATGGGCAGGTAGTAAGAGCCAAGCTTCTTCTCAGCGCCCCGATAGGGCGTGAACAGACCGGTGAAGCGGCAGTTCATGGACCAGCGGGTTTCACGTTCCACGTTGATGACGCCGCCGTGCAAATTGTTGGGCGAAAAGATCAGAACACTGCCATAGGGCACATCGAGCCAGACGAGTTCGTCTTTTACGTCTTCATACAAAGCATCCAGGCCCTGGCCTTCGTACTTCTTGAAATCAGCATAGACGCGCTCCGTTACCGGGCGCGGCAGGATGAACATGGTCTTGGTCTTGTAGCAATCCACAAGCGGTAGCCACTGTACGACCTGATAGGGCGTCTCGCCGCCGAAGGAGTCCGCATGAATGGGCAGCAGCGAACTGTCGTCATCAGGAAGCTGAATCGAGAGGTTCACCCGGTTCTGCATGGCCAGCTCATTGCCGACCAATGCTGCCAGCTTGGATTTGCCCGCAGCGTAGTAGGTGGGCCGGAACCACTCTTTCGCATTCATCTTGCGGTAGGTGTTGAGGCGCAGATCGTTAAGATTTTCGATCGAGACGTGGTCCTGAAAATTGTTCAGGAAGTGGTCGATGTCATTGGGGACGTCGATACCCAGATGCTCGCAGGCGATTTCGACGATACCCAGACGCAGGGCGTCCAGGCCTGCCTTGTCGTCAACAGGGCGGATGACATAGCCCTGCTCAAGGAATTCAGAAGCAATGTCCTGTTCGTCTTCCGACATGAAGGAAGTTTGAAGTGCCATAGTCCAGCGAAAGCCCCCGTGGTCTCGAACTCATGTAGCAAACTGTGTCTGGTATCTGCCAGAAGCTGCCAAGTGCGGGAATGATCCAGATCAGCTTGGCTGAACAGGATATTGAGTGAGGGAGTCATACCCAGTCTGGCTGCTGCTTGCCATAGGTAACCGCGTCAGTTGGTCTCAGATGATGTCTGGCGACGTTGCGCCAGGTATTTTTCGACATCTGCGGCAAACCGCGTGGCCAGCATTTCGTTGCCGCGCTCGTTGTAGTGGATCTGATCCAGATAGACCCGTTCAGCCACATTCGAGAAGAAATCAGTCAAATCCACAAACCGGACATCCGGGGAGGGAAATGCGTCGTTCAGTGGGCGGAGTTCCTGGCGGTACGCGTCAAAAGCTGCGGTCATAGTGGCCATGTAGTTGTCCTGCTGCCAGTCCGGCCCGTGGATATCCGCCAGAAGGCGGAAACGCGCTTCAAGATCGGTTGTTTCCTCTTGTGGCGCGGCATCCCTTAGATGACCGGCAAAGGGCTGAAGATAGGCGGCAAAGCCAACGTCGCTGGCAGCCGCCCAGCCAGCCACGATTTTCCAATTGCCGGCCAGGACGCCCGCCATGGTTGGATCGCTTTTTAGGATGTGGCTTGAAAGCGGGTAGACAGGGTTTGTTTCGTAGGCGGCAGGGCGCTTCTCACTGGTATTCGCGCCCAGCCCCATCCAGTTGATGACACCCATCGTGTAGGTGAAGAGAGCAGGACCGCTTGTGGATGATCTCAGGGCGAACATCCGATCATAAAACTGGTAGTGCAAATTACCCCAATTTAGCAGGGCGTGGGGCACGTCCATCCGACGGTGCTCAAGATTGGCCTGCACAGTATCGTTCCAGCCATCCAGCATCATGATCATGTCGGGGTGAACGTGGATGCCGTCTGACAGAAACCTGACCGCCTCGGTATATGAGTACGCGCCGCTATGCCCCCAGTTCAGAACCTGAAATGTCAGCCCTGTTTCTGCTGAAACACCTGACGCGTTGAGCTGGCGTTCCAAGTAAGCCGCGATGGTCTGTGTGTTGCCGCTTTGCAGAGCATTGCCTGCCATGGAGCTGCCGCCCAGTAACATGATGCGAAACACACCATCTGGTTTTTCCGGGAAAGTGTTCAGTAGCGGCTCGTCAGATCCGTTGTGGATAAAGCCTGACGCGTTGATCTCCATGGTCCCCTGGTCCTGCCCGAACCGGTAGCGCTGGGTGACCACAGGGTCATAGAGGCCATATGGAAGGCTCTCGGCAATCCACGGATGGCGGGATACGAGCGTGTCGGCGGCCTCAAAAATGGAAACCTTGGGGCCTGAGGCGGCCCTTATGCTCAGGGCAATGAACGAGAATATCTCCAGCAGGACGATTGCCATCAAAATTGACAATGCAATCAGTGCAGGCTGCTTGAATCTGTCCATATGACCCATGAGGTGTCGCTTGTTTCAGGTTGGTTTCATTTGGATGGCGGACGGAATAGTGTCAAACCCTTGGCGATAACACCATTCCGGATATACGCAGCCTACGTAACTTGGTGTTGAGTCGGCTCATCGGTTGTCTGGGGCCTAAGGATCTAACATGAAAAACGCTGTATTCCGCTTACGATCAAAGTTGGGTAGTGCCAGGCGCGCCTATCGCGCATCAGTGGCGGATCCAGATTCCAATCTTGGTGATTTCGTGAAGGGCTTGTTTCTGCGTTCTCCCGCGCGCCCACAGTCAGGTGCGTCTATTGACGGAGCCGGCGATGAGGGTGCTGTTCCGCCCGTGCTCTCAGATGAGCACACTGCGATGCGGACCCGCTACACCACCCGTCAGGGCTTTATTCTGACCGATATTATTTCCAGAAAACTTGGTGTTGATGAGCGTTTCACTATTCTTGACGGGGGTGCTCGCGAGGCTTTGTCGGACCCCCGATGGCAGGTTTTTGACCCAAGTCGGGTTCGCCTCTTTGGGTTTGAGCCTGATGCCGCAGAAGTGGAAAACCTCAATAAGGAAGCGGCTGACCGCGGGTTGGATTATCAGTATTTCCCCGGAGCCTTGTGGGGCACACAGACGGAAGTGACATTCTATGAAAACAAGAGTCCGGGCGGCGGATCCTGTTTTCCCCAGAATACGGATTTGACTGACCGCTGGAAATTCCAGAACCAGCAGGACGCTTTCATGTCGACCGATATCTTTTATCCAACCGGCACTGAGCAGTGGCAGACGACAACGCTTGACGATTGGGCTGAAAAGCGTGGAGGCGCGGACATTGATTTCATGAAGGTCAATGTTCAGGGTGCTGAACTAGAGATCCTTCGAGGTGGCGAAACACTTCTGCCCAACGTGATTGGGATCATGGCAGAAATTTCCTTTGTGGAGTCTTACAAAGACCGCCCCTTCTTCAGCGACATTGATAGCTATCTTCGAGCCGCAGGCTTTGAGTTTTTTGACATGATTGGCCTGCACTACATGGGACGAAGCGCTTCAGATGTGACAGCATCGCATTTGCCGGGTCTATATCCGCTTTGGGGCCAATTGATAGAGGCACATGGCGTTTACTTCCGCGACCCCATTCGATGCGAACAGAAGGGTGAAGACATGTCGGCTTTCACCTTGGAAAAGGTGCTGAAGCTTGTTTCGTTTGCCGAGGTGTTCGGCCAGGTCGAGTATGCCTTTGAGTTGCTGGGTTGGCTTGAAAAGCATTTGCAGGGCAAAGGAAGTGACAAAGAGGCTGCTGATATTGCTGAACTGTCAGCGAATGGCCGGCATCTCTACATGTCGCTGCTCAACTAGCGGCATTCGTTCTTGATATCCTGTGTCAGCAACTCGGACACCCGTTGTGCGATGTGGTCTGCTCCTCGCTCAGAAAAGTGGAAGTCGTCATAGTAAAACTCCGCACGCCCCGTCATGGTTTGGGCTGCGTCAACGCACATCAAGTTGCCTGATTCACACTCATCTAGCAGCGTTTCATTGTACGCATCGAGGCCGCGCCTCAGAGCGTCAGGCGTGTACCACTTCGTATCCGGGCTTGTAATGTCCGAACCTATGAAGCCCGCGTAAATCTGTCTTCGGACTGTCTCGTCCATGTCGTCGGACCAGGCGTAGGGTTGCGTGACGAAAACAATCTTGGTGCCGTTTTCATCAGCATACTGCTTAAGGCTTCGGATTGTTTGCCGGTAAGTCGCAAGGTGCTCTGAGGCGTCTGGCAAAGTGTCCACCCATTGATCGTCATTCACGTTCCGGTAGGCCTCCCACAGATACTCCATATAGGCACCGAAATCTGATACCTGTTCCCCACTGGATGGCGCGAAGATACCGCTGATCAGCCTTTTGGCGAGTGCGACCGACGCTAATGAACCTTCACTACCACCCTGAGACATCAGCGCCTGATCTATCCACCAGTTTTCCGGCAGTTCGAATGGGTGATGTATCCGAAAGTCGAACAAAAAGTCGTTCAGCCCCATTAGAACGACGATGTAGTCGTTGTGCTGCATGTAGGCTTCGGTTTCGGGAAGCTGGATCAGGTGATGCCGTGCATTGGTGCCTGACTTGCCAAGGTTGGAAGCCCAGGCCGTTGGTGCGCATTTCCGCAGATCTTCCTGCAATTGCTTTGACCAGGTTTCATCTTCACTGAGCACCCAATCCTCGACCGTGCTGCCTCCAATCACTGCAATATGTGGCGCGGCATCTGAAGGCGGTAAGTCACCACGAAAGCCTTGGCTGTTGATGATGATGCGGTGGTCACCTTCAACATGCGGCAGCTGACCGTTGGTCTTTACAAGCATCGACCAGCCAGGGGTGCGGATGTAGGAGAGGCCGGGGTCAAAGATGAACGTGCGAACCAGCAACTCCAGAACGACGAAACAGACCGCAATAACGCTTGTGACAGCGATGGTTGCAACCGCAATCTGCCGTTTATCCAACTGATCGGCGCTCATAAGTTTTTACTCCGACGTCTTTCCGGTGGTGGTGCCGAACGGGGTCATGTTGCCCGCGATCAATTTCGCAATGTCGCGTGAGAAGGGCGCTGTGTAGTGGAACGCGTCGATATACACATTTTCCCGCAGATCTTTCTGCATATCGGCCGCCCAGATGAACGACTCTGTGTTCAAACCCTGTTCGACCCGTTTTGCCATGATCGGGTAACCGAACTTGGAGCCGGTGTGGCAACCCAGCCGGTCCGGGTAGAAAAGGTGGTGCTCGGCGGAATACTTGTAGGTGGGGATGGGCTGCCAAACGAAAAAAGAGGCAATGCCATTTGCCTTAGCAACCGCTTCCACCTGGCTGATATTGCCAAGGTAGCGGTCTATGACCTTGTTGAGTTTTTCAGCCGGTGGCGAAGGCTCATCAATAGCGCCTTGGGGGCCAGTATAAGTCGGAATGGCTTCTTCATTTGAGCGAGCGTTCCAGGCACCGATGAGGCGTGTGAGAGGCATGCCGCTTATGAATGCGCCGAGGTCGGACCAGTTGGTGTCCACGTCTTCGCCGCTGCTTCGCGCGCGTGCCTGCTCGTTTACACTGTCAAAGTGGCGCGCGAGCATCTGCCAGCTGGACGGCTGACCATCTAGGAAGCAGAAATCATTGAGGCCGTCCAGGAAGACGACGGCATCCGGCATATGCCCATCACTCATGAGCCGATGAAACAGAATTTGCTCCTGATTGGAGTGGTAGCCGGACCGACCAAAATTGTAGACCTTCACTGGACGTTCAAACTGGCCGGCCGAGTTCAGCTCCTCCTGCAGGTAAGATGCGACCGTGCCCCAATAGGGCCCCACGCCGAAGGAAGTTGATCCGCCAAAGAAGAAGACGTTGTAGTTTGACGCTTCCAGCGGCCATGGGCCTTGATCGCGGACATTGCGGAAGCCTTCTTCCCGCATTCCATAGTAGTCACCGATCAGTGTCCTTGAGCGATAGTGGACATAGCTCTCAAAAACGGCCCCCGCCTGGTAGTACTCGTCCCACATGGGCTGCAGTTCGTCTGGGGATGTGAAATCATACCACTCTGCAATTTTGTCCGGCGGGATCATTTTCTCTCGAACCGAGCGCGTGTTTTCGTTGATCCGCTCTGCTCTGGATAGAAGTATGTCTGGGTTGGCACGCAGATAGCCGGATGCTGCCCAATTCGCGAAGAGCAGGAAAATAAGCCCGCCGACAAGGCTAATGCATGTGATCGTGAAGATGCTGCCAAGTTCAGGCAGCGCCTTTTCCCGGACAAGCCGCCTGGCGCGTCGCACCCTTTCGTCATCCCAAAAGTTGCTCATAAAGCATAGGCTCCCTGGCTTTGATGGCCTTGCTGGTTGACAGTCTTACGCGGCAAAGGTCATCTGCATCGCAAGGTTACTGGCCGCCCCCGCGATGGGTGCGGGTTATCACATATTTTGACTAGGCTGGAAACGTGCGGAATTTGAATTTGCCGAATGCTCAAACTGTTGCCCCCTATTTGGCTGTAGCGGCAGTGCTTGTCGTCATTTTTGAGGTTATGGCCGCTTTGTTCTTTCTCGTTGATGAAGGGCGGCTTCCATATTTTGGTCCGGATGAGGCGGACGGAACGATCACCATCCCGGGTCTCCAGGTTGCTGATGCAGTGTTCCATCCGTATGCGGGGTATGTGCTGCGCCCAACCCGCGAAGGAGCATATATCGATGACACCCAATGGCGAGCAAACAATCGCGGCATCCACAATCTGGTCCGCGAAGACGGAAGTGCCTGTTGCGACTATCCGTATACACCTCAAGAAGACGAAATCGTGGTGGGAGTCTTCGGTGGGTCAGTGGGCAGTGGCTATGCGCTTTCCAGCCAGATATCCGGTACGCTTGCCAGGTTAGGAACAGTCGGGGACTGGGATAACAAGACAGTTCGTGTTCTGAACTTTGCGCTGCCTGGATTCAAGCAGCCGCAGCAGCTGATGACGCTTGCGTATTTTTTGAACATCGGCCAGCACTTCGACATCGTCATCAACATTGATGGCTTCAACGAAGCGGTCACAACGTTCAAGAACTGGGATAGCGGCGTTGAACCAACCTATCCTGCAGACTCTCTGTGGGGTGCCTGGGGGCGACATCTGGATCAGCAAGGTGCCCCGGCCAGCATGTGGAACCAGTTATCCAACTATCACTCATTCGCGGCCCAGCAGGCGTCATATGATGCTCACCATACGCGGCTGGCATCGCTGAAACTCTACCGCAAGGGGCTGGTCGGCTGGCACCGCTGGCGGGCTGGCCGCAATGCGGCAAAGGCGCCGGCCGAGCTCAAAAGCTCCGGGTATTTCCCAACATCAATCAAATCCCCGATCCCGGATGGGAGTGATGTTTGGGACGTCACCGTCGATAGCTGGGCTCAGGCCAGCCGCAGCATGGCGCTTCTGGCTGAAGCGCATGGGGCAATCTACCTGCACATTCTGCAGCCCAACCAGTGGGATCGTGCCACGACGGACTATGATCCTATTGCACCAGACCATCCATATGATTGGGTGATTGAGCCCATCAACACGGTCTATCCCGCATTTCGCACAGCCGGGGCAGCCTTACGTGAGCAGGGCGTGAGTTTCGTTGACATGACACGCGTATTCGATGGTCAAGACCTGCGTGAGATGTATGTCGATGACTGCTGTCACTACACCCAAGCCGGCAACGAACTGGTGTTTGAAGCGACCATAGAGGCGATTGCGCGCGAAAAAGCCGCAAACTGACACCCGGGATTGGCTTTCGGGCTAGTCGTTGCTGGTTGGTGCCTTCCACCCGTGGAACCACTTGGTGAGCTCCATATCCACGGGAGCTTCGCTGACTGGAGTCCTGAAAACCTCATTTGCATCCAGTGTCGCATCGGCCCTTGTGCCACCGATGTGCGGGATCCCATTTTCAAAGGCGTCCAGTATTGGTTTGGGGTCGCGGCCCTGAAGCTGGTAGCAGTGGAACGGCTCGGTCATCACTGGAACAAAACCTTCGGCGCGCAGTCCTGCATCGATTGTTTCAAGCGTCTGATAGCGGGTCATGCCGCTGCTGAAGAAGGTAAACGCACCGACTTCAGAGTCTTGCAGCAGCAGCTTGCTATAGAGAATCAGCTGGCGGAACGCGACAGCGGTCATTTCTCCAAGGTTAGAGTTCGAATAGACAAGATCGTAGCGCAAGGGTGTGGTGCCGAGCTGAAGGGCAAACATCCACCAGGGCAAATGCAGGACAGCGGTTCTGTCTACATCGTTCAGGTTGTCCGAATGGGCGAGTTCAGTGAAACCGCCACCTGTTGCTGCGTCCAAGAGGTGGCTCTGCCAAAGATAGAGTGACTGGGTCACGTCATAGCTTGCGTAGGTATATCCATTCTGGGCGAGGAGGGCGCCAAGGAACCCGGCGCCGGGGCCCGGCTCGAATACATCCAGTTTTCGGCCGTAGGACTTGGAAAGTGCTTCCATGCATCGATAGGGGCCAAACTGCACCATGAGATTTGTCATTGGCTTGACGGCGCGGCCGAACCTCCGGGCCGTAAAGTCAGCAACGGTCTCGCGCAGATTTGCTGCCAGTTCTGCCTCAATGGGGGTGAAAGCGTTGACGAAACCGACGGGAGAAAACTCCGCATTCTGATGATACATCGCGGGCACTTCAGCTTCGAAGTTATGGTCCGCGTATCGGGCCAGTTCTTCATCATCCCGAACATGCGTTGGCCAACCGACAGACTGGAATGAAGCTGGCTGGAAGGCCATGAGACTGGGAATGCTGAGATGCCGCATGGCGGCTTGCTCCGAGGCATTGTAGTCGGCCGTCGATATGGCGCGCCACGAGGACTTGTCTGCCTCGAATTTCGGAGACAGCGGCATTTGCCATGTTGATAGGTCGACCATTTTTGGCGCCTCGGCTCCCTTGATGAATGGTTCGGCAGGTGCTGCAGGAGGTGTTGGAGCCGCTGTCGGGGCGACACGCGTCTGGTTTGATGCGGGCTTGGCCATTCTCGCAGACAGCGCATTCAATGCAGTTTGAACCCGCGTGCGCGGACGCAAAACCTTTTTGGTCTCTCTTAGAAAATCACGCAAATTCCTGGTTCCGATCAAAAGCCCTAGGTGAAATGTCTACAAGTGCTGTGTTTGGATGCTTTGTGACACATTCTGATCGCATCAAACCAGCTCTGCAACGGAGTTGGCGAGCGGAGGCGACGGGCGGTTGAGTTTTGGGCGCAGAAGCCGGGTCACCGAATTGATTAGTCGAGCGCGACGCCCGGCACCGGGGTCTGCGGTCGCCGGCTCAAACAGCTTGGCCAGTTCTGCTGGGCTGTTTGGCTGCTCGCCGGCAGGAAGCAACGTGTACTTACCAGCATGAAAGTAGACGTTGTCGCCGTCAGGCGTTGTAAAAATGGTGTCCAGCCCGTCGACAGATGCAGGCGCAGCTGCGGGCCCAAGGCGTGGTGGCTGGAACTCTGGAAAATAGCGGTGGGTATACCTTGCGCAGGCCAGATAGTGATCGGCGGCTTCCTCCCGCCGGCCTATGCGGCGCAGGAAGCGGGCATACTGCACATGATGGACCCCAAAGCTGTCCAGGAGTGATATTGCGCTTTGATAGCAGCTGAGGGCTTCGGTATCGCGTCCGGAGTCATCCAGAATTGTTGCTGCTTCCCAAAATGCATTTGCCTTGAGATGTGCATCTGGCGCCGCATGTGCGTGCTGCGCAAGACCGGTGCAGGTTTGAAAGTGTTCAAGCGCCTGGTCGGCGTTGCCGCCCAATTGTTCGATGCGGCCAAGACCAAAGTGGGCTTCTGCGAGGCGATTGTTTGCGTCCAAGGCGGCCTTGAAGCATGTGCGCGCCTCATCACGTATTCCCGACGCACCCCCAGCCTCTTGCAGAATTTGGCCGTAGCCCAGCCACTCAAGGGGTGTCCTGGTCGATTTGCAGTAAAATTCGGCCAGATCAGCAATCACGGACATTTTTAGCCACGCGCTACCCAGATGGAGCCATACCAGGCTTTGATCGGAGCCTTCGCGTTCGTCCAAAATTGACTTTTGGGGTGCGCCCAGCTCGTTCAACAAAGGCTGCTGCGCGGCAGCCTCCAAGGCTATGTCCAAAGCCGGAAATGTGTTCGAGGTGTTTCTGGCCATGTTTCGGTATTTCTGGAAGCGACTTTTTGGTGCCGCAGATCATAGCGGGATAGCTAAGTGCGGGAAGGGGCGATATCTATGTGGTTTGCTCTGTATCTATACGGTGATGTGACCGGTCGGCCAAGTCAGCAAGGGGATTCCTGATGCATTTCCATATCGTCACCAATGTATGGGGCGAGCGGCACGTGGCCTTCTTCCTGGACGTGACATTGCGCAATGTTCTGTCTGCCAGAAACCTTCCGGCCATGGGTGCATATGGCCGTGTGACTTACCGCATCTTCACAACGCTTGCCGGCCAACATCAGATATCACAGAGCCCGATCTTTGAGGCGCTGAAGGCTGTCTGCGAGGTTGAATTCGTCACCCCTCTTGGCGACCGGACGCCTGATGTGGTCTGGCATGTGCACTGGTTTCATCGTTCCACGGCTGAGGCAAAACTTGCAGGGGCATGTCCGGTCTTCATCCCGCCGGATACGTTGTGGACCGACGGTAGTCTTGAGTTCTTCGCGCAGAAGCTGGCCGATGGATATGATGGGGTTGCTTGCCCATTTTTGCTGGTCAATTCAGACACACTGGTATCGGAACTTGAGGCTTATGATGATGGCACGGCCATTACCCTGACAGGCGCTGAGACGAGCAGACTTGGCCTGCAGCACTTGCACCCTTTGCATATGTTGGCCATGCCCGGGGCGCCCCATGCGAGGCCGGGGTTCGAAATGCATTGGGCTGCCGACAAAAACGTGATGCACAGCCGGTATGCTGTTCGTGAACTTGTGGCGTTTGATCCGAACAAATGCCCGATTACGTTTTTGTGGTACGCAGGCGGAGAGCCGTCTGATGCGCGCGTGTATTTTGGCGATGATAGCGACGACATGCTGATGCTGAGCGTGGACCCGATCAGCAAATATCCGCAGAACTATATTCTCGGGCACTCAATGGGACCGATAGACCTATCTCGGACAACCATGCACCCGCTCAATGATACCGGACACACTCGGTCATTTGTGCGCGAGGATGTTCGTATCCATGGGGGTGACTGCGCGGTGAACACGCGCGAACAGTCAAGGTCGTTGGCGGCGGCCATCGAGATGGAAGGAGGTCGAAGAGCACTGCAGATTGTTCGGGCACTTGAGCAAAATGGAGCCACTCAACTCGCCAAGCTCGTTTCTGTAGCGATTTTTGAGACGCCCCTTTTACGCCGCTGGCGTGAAGATGAGCCCTTGGATTTCGTTGCGTTCACGGACCGTCTTGTTGCACAGACTTTTGGTGAGGAGCTTTTGAGGCTTATCGAGCCAGGACATGAAGCACATCTGCGAGCGTTTTTGATGTCTCTCCGTGTGCCTGTGGGTGAGAGCACGGTTGTTCGTCTTGGCGATGCTGAAGTTTCCGTTGATTGGACTCAAACCGACACGCCGAAGCTTGCAACGTCCAGCCAGCTTGCGAACTCACTCGACATTGAGGGCAGCACTGTTTGGCTGTTTGCTCCCTGTTAGTTGCATCCAGTTGGCGCTTATCCAGCGTGCGATTGCAACGGCGAGCGTGTGCCGTCATCTGAATTGGCATATGTGTCAGACAGACACTCTATCAACTGATTCAGGTCAGTTGCGATTTGGTGTGGCTGGACTACCTGTGCGCCCACAAGCTTCATGACTATTGGCCCCAATAGTGTTCGATAGATTGCGCGTGACGCATGGAAAACGATGTCCTTGAGTGAACTCTGGGCCCACCTGCGACCTGCGGCCACAATGAAGTTCACAGGTTGGATCAGGATGCGGAATGCCGGCCTTAGAGCAGGCTTGGCAATGTTGACCACCCGTTTTTTCAACTGGTTGGCCTTCTTTAATCTGTGCGAACTGAGGACCCTTCTCGAAATGCCAAGGCCAGCGGTCAGGACTCTGGTCAGAGGCGCAGGAAGGCGAGCCATCCAGGAGCGGTAGTCCCCGATTCTTCTTATGAAGTTTGCCAGGATCGACCACACCATAGTCGCAGTTGATTTTACGTAGTTCCTGACTTTGCTGAACTGTGAGACCTGTGAAATCGTCGGCCCCGACTGTGTTGGCGCCGTTTTAGTCAGAAAGCGCTGGTCGAGCAGATGCTTGACCTTCCGTGCGGCATCAAAGGCTTTTCGTTCAAGCCAAGTTTGCTGCTTGTCCTTTAGAAGCAGTACAGGTCTGCCGGCCACACGGGTCAGGCCAGCCACCATTCTGTCCTGAGGCACAATTATGTATTTTTCTTCAAATCTGAAAATCAAATAATAGTCAGACAGGCGCGCCAGTTGCATGGTCTTACTTCGGTCTCGATCAGCGTTTGACAGGTTTTCATTGGGGATCAGTGCTGCTGCCTCAAAGGCGTCTGCTGCGGCTGCACCATCGCCGCGGCGCAGGGCCAGTTCACCCTTGCGTCTGTGAACCAGATTGGTTGGGCTGTTTTGAACATCTGGATCGCTCAGGATTTTGTCTGCCAGGTGAAATTGTTCGTTCCGCATGGCGACTTCTGCAAGAACTACTTTTGCCGCTACAGAGCCGCCGACGCACTGGTCTTTCAACATCGGCAGGTGGGGGGTGATGTTCATGCCATCCAGGGCATTTTCATAGGCTGTGATCTGGATTGCGGATCGGATCTCCAGAAGGCCGCTGAACTGACTGGGAATAGAGGCCTCGATTTCCTGTGCCACATCGTGGATGGCCGATACCAGAGGCATAGAATCTATACTCATTGTATCTATGCGCGGTGCAGTTTCCCCAAAAGCCTGGCGTGCTGCTTCCATGACGTGGTGTGAGGCTTTGATGTCTCTGGTCAGATTCCAAGAAAGACAGAAGAACTCCGGTTCGCGTAGATCGAAAAGCGCATTGCTGAGCGCAATGGCTGCGCTGTCATAGTCCCCCTTGGCCCGCATCCGGTCCAATTCCTGAAACAGCCCCTTGGCCGGCAGGCTCCCTTGGTAGGACGGATTGTCCAGTAGTGGAAAAAAATGGCGGTTGATTTCGAGGTAGGTAGGTTCGCGCATGTCGAACGCTCTGAGTTGGCACTCGCGCAGAGCCGACAGGCTCGCCATACAACCAGTGGGAGTCTGATTTTGGGAATTTTCCTGTGTTCCCTGTCGTCTTCGTTTCCTCCGCTGTCTGTGGGTCGTCCCAAGCGCAGAAGCCTTGAGGGTATCTGTGACGCCATGTTCCCCTAGCCGAGGCACTTGGCCCAATGTGGAAAATGCACTCTCGATCACTTCAAGATTACATTCGTCGTGATTGAACTGACCCACTTCGAGTGTCGCTTTTTCGATCTGACTTGTGTTCATGGCGTAAGGTTCGGGTGCTTTTTCGATCTCTTGCGGGGCGAGTTTTGGCGCGCTTTCGACCCAGCTTGTTGCCGGAGACTATTGCACTAGCGATTGGTATTCGAAAGGTCTAGAGAAGGTACAGTCAACTCGAGTGTTTGGGGAGCCTACAGTGACATCGAGCGCAAAACATCAGTCATCCAGCAGGCCAAAGCTGATGATGGTAACCGCGGTGTGGGGCGACTGGCATACAAAAATGTTGTTGGAAATGAATATTCCAACCTTGCTGGCCCCGGACAACATGCCGGCGCTCTCCAAGCAGGTGGATGTGACCTACGTCATATACACGCGGGACGAGGATTTTGATCGTCTGGACAAGGCCCCCATTATTCTCGAGATGCGGCGCTACATGAAAGTCAACGTCACTCTTTTGAAGGACGTGGACCTGTCAAACCCGATTGCGGCTCACCATGCGGCTTGGGCAAAAGGAATCGACTTGGCCCGGGCAGCTGGAATGCTCGCTCTGCTGATGCCGCCGGATGTGGCGTGGTCATCGACTTCATTCAAGACAGTTGGGCAGAAACTTGCCGAAGGCCATCAGGCGATTTTGATGACCTATCTTCGGGTGGAAGACAAATCGTTTGAAAAAAACATTCTTGCTTTGAGGACTGCGGGATCTCATTCATTGACGATCAGCGGAAATGATCTTGTGACGCTTTGCGTGCGGTCGCTTCACCCATTGATGGCTGCCTACTTGCGAAACAGTGACTATTTCCCGATCCACCCCGAAATGATGTTCTGGCCGGTCAAGGATGAAGGAATGGTTCTGCGCGTCCTTGCGCGTGAAATGTTTCTTTTCGATCCAAACAAGGCTGAATTGAATGCGGTGGCGTTGCCAAACCGACCATTCAAACCCGGTGAAGCTTGCTTCATTGATGATAGCGACGATTTGTTCGCCGTCAGCCTTGCGCCGCTGGGCACTGACCTTGCTTGGCACGTGAACCGACGGACGGCTGATCCGATTGATGTTGGTGGCTGGTGGCTTTCTTACGACAGTCCGGTAAATGACTTTGTCGTTTCGCATAAAGTCCGATGGCACTTTGCGCCGGTTACGGAGAAGAAGTGGCAGGCAGCGGAACTGGCATCTGATCTGTTTATCCGGCGAGCCGCCGCCAACCGAGAGGCCAACCGTCTTTGGCTTGGTGCGCGTCATCTTGGGTGTCGTCTTGCTGCGAAGTTAATTGCTTTGTCGATCTATACGGGACTTGCTGCCCGTGTGGCGCGTGGTCGCAAAGGCAACATTGTATTGCTGCCTTCTGATGAAGCGCTTGAGGCTGAGGGCCAAGAGTTCGTGGATGCCCTGTTTGACGCAAAGTCGCATGCCGTGCGCAGTCAGCTGTTTAAAGCGCATCTGGTACCTGAGCATGACCCTGTGGAGGCGGGCGTTGATCCGCTGGCCCAATTGGCATTGTCTGATGTGAATGCAGAAATTGGCACAGTGTCCGGTCAGGTCCACACCGTAGATCGGCGCGACGGCGTGCTCTTTGTCAGCGGCGCGCGTGTTGTCGGTGAGCCTATTTCGTTGGGGCCACACATTGTCTACATCGTCGACAAAGTGCTGGAGCCTGCCGGCTCGATGCTAACCCATACTGGTACTTTGCCGTCCGGCGATTCTGTTCCAGCTTAACCCGGTGGATTGTGCTCCCAGCGGTCGAGCCAGGCTTCCATCATCAAGACGCTCCACATCATGTAGTGCCAGTTGCGGCGGCCGGAGAGATGGTCTTCCCAATGGGTTCTTACGATTTTCGGGTCAAAGAGGCCTTGCTCCCGGAGTCTCTTTTCGTCGAGCAGGTGCTCCGCCCAGTCACGCAGCGGACCGCGCAGCCAGTCTCCAACGGGCACGCCAAATCCCATTTTTGGGCGGTCGATGAGAGACTGCGGGACATGGCGGTACAGAACCTGTCTCAGTGCCCATTTGCTCTGGCCATCGCGCAATTTCATGCTCAGTGGCAGACGCCAGGCAAATTCAATCAGACGCGGGTCAAGCAAGGGGACACGTGCTTCCAGGCTGGTTGCCATACTGGCGCGATCAACCTTGGTGAGAATGTCGTCGGGCAGATAGGTCATGAGGTCCGTGGCCTGCATGCGGCTGATCGGTTCCTTGAACCGCTCACGCATTGTCTCGTCCCACAGAAGACCGGGCGGCTCGGTGCTTTGCTGCACAACATCTTCCGGTGACATCCAGTTTGAGACCAGTCGCCGGTAGATGGCGCCGGGGCCATCCAGCTCCACGACAGATGCCAGCTTGTACAGCGCGTCGCCGGGATTGCCGGGTTTGATCCTGTCGGGGATCGGGCGCGTCAGCTGGTTCCACCGTGCTGGTGACAGACCGCGGATGCTTCGGCTCACAAGCCGACGCACCGGCAAGGGGAGCGTGCGGATCGTGCGCCAGAGGGTTCGACCCCAGACATAGCGATTGTATCCGGCAAACAGCTCATCTCCGCCATCGCCGGAGAGCGACACGGTGACGTGCTGGCGGGCCAGCTTGGAGACCAGATAGGTGGGGATCTGTGAGCTGTCCGCAAAGGGTTCGTCATACATGTCCGCCAGTTGGGGGACGACGTCGAGCGCATCCCTGGACGACAGGTACAGCTCGGTGTGGTCCGTGCCCAGATGTTTGGCAACTTCGGCGGCGTGGTGCGCCTCATTGAACCCTTCTTCTGAAAAGCCAATTGAGAATGTGCGCACCGGCTGACTGCTTTGGGCCTGCATGAGAGCAACGACGGTTGAACTGTCGATGCCGCCTGACAGGAATGCGCCAAGTGGCACGTCCGAAATCATCTGCTGGCCGATGGCGTCGTGCAGAAGATCGCTGAGCTGATCGACGGCCTCTTCAGGCGAGCCAGTGAAGGGGTCTGCCGCCGCCTGTTCCGCTGTTTCCAGGCCATCCCAGTACGTCTTTATGACTGGTTCTGACGGTGCTCCGCCAGACAGGTCGCAGGTGAGATAGCAGCCTGGCGGAAGCTTGTGTGCGCCCTGATAGATGGAGTGTGGCTGAGGGATGTAGTTGAACCGCATGAACGCAGCCACGGCGTTGCGATTGATGGCCGTGTTGAACTGTGGATGCGCATGCATCGATTTCAGTTCGGACGCGAACAGTAGGGTTGACCCGGCTTTGGCCCAGTAAAGTGGTTTGATGCCGATGTGATCGCGCGCAAGCGTAAGGCTGCGTTGCTGACGGTCCCAGAGCCCGAAAGCAAAAATGCCATTCAGTCTCTTGAGCGTTGCTTCAATCCCCCAGTACGCGCAGGCCTCTATAAGGACCTCGGTGTCCGAGTGTCCGCGGAATGTCACGCCGACAGCTTCGAGATCTTTTCTCAGTGCCGGGAAGTTATAGATTTCGCCGTTATAGGTGATGACGTATCGACCGGACGCATCATGCATCGGCTGTGCGCCAGCTTCAGACAGGTCGACAATGGAAAGCCGGCGGTGACCAAATGCAACGCCCGCTTCTGGGTCGCTCCACATGCCGTCGGCGTCAGGTCCGCGATGAACGAGCGCATCTGTCATCCCCTGAAGGATGCGTGCGTCGTCAGCGGACAGATGTTTGCCAGTCGCGAAGCCTGTTATGCCGCACATGGGTACACCGGTTTGCGATCAGGTCGGGTTATTGACCCTGTTGTCAATTTGATTGACCAATCTGTTCCCCGACAAGAAGGTTTGGTTGTTCGTCAATCCAGTCTGCCAGAGCTCTACCAAAAAGCCGATTTGCCTTTGTGTTTGGGTGCGGGTCGGGGACCGTCACCCAAAGCGATGCTGGTTCTTCGGATTGAACCGCGGATAGCAAATCAATGTAAGGCGCGTTGGCGCGGTCAGCGAGAGCCTCAATTTTGCTTTCAACATCCACAAATGGGTATGGGTCAAGTTGTCTGAGTTCAGGGAAGTGAGAAATCAGGAGTGGCACTTCATTTTCCTTGCACCACTCCGCTATGGAGAGGATAGCCGCTGATGCATCCTCCCATCCGCTTGGATTTGTCTGTGAATCATACAGGCCGCGATAATAGGTAAGCCAGTCTTCATTGCTACCAAATCCTAACTGGCGTTCCGCTATATCCAAACGCGCGGCGAAGAACGTCCAAGCCTTGGAATGTCGCTCAATGAAACTCGTTTCATATGTCGGCGTTTGCTCAGCATCGTTGATAAAGTAATTGAGCAAAACGACGTTAGGCTTCAATGGCACCACTTTTTCAAAGAAGGCTGCCGCCTGCATTTTTGAGTTGTAGTTACCCACGCCGGTGTTGATCACCTCTACATCGCGCCCTCTTGAGCGTAATTCTGTTTCCAAGATTCTGGAAAATGTCTGATCCTGGGGCACGCCCCAGCCGAATGTCAGGCTGTCGCCAACGCTTGCGATGCGGATGGTCTTTGCCGATGGTGATGCATCTAACTCCCGGTCACGAAAGCCAAGGCTATTCGTAGTCACCATGGTGCCCATTAGAAGTGCTTCAGCATTTGGCCGGTGGTCGTGACCTATGTTCGGATTTTCAGCGACCTTTTTGATTTCCCGTGCGTACTTCCACATTTCGAGGTCATATTGCATGCCGTCATCGACGAATACATGCACGTAGAGCTCAAGAATGCCGATAATGCCTATTGAGATGACGCCTAGCAGAATGCTGTTTGCAACCCATCCCTGAGAGGCGGCCTCATTATCGTTCTTCTCCTCAGGGGCAATAGGAGTGTTACTCGGCATTGTTTGTTTCCTGTGGCGAATTGGCGTCATTTGAATTTCGCCACTTTGTAAGCAGTTGGGCCGATTCATCAATGCTTTTGAGTGCAGTTTCCATGGACGCTGCAAGGGCAGGAACACCTGTTTTTGTAGGGTGGGAGTCGCTCTCGGAAACAACCAAATCTCGTGGAGAGGATTTCGCGGTTTCGGAATACCACTGATACAGATGGTGCACATCCCGTCCGGTAAGGCGCTGGAGATCTTGCAGTAGTGCTTTGCTGACTGTCGGGTCTACACCAGCGCGGCCATGGATGATGTGGCCATCCGAGGAGCCCTTCATTTCTTCATAGGTCGGGATATGTAGAAAAACCATTGGAATGTCTGATGACACAACGGCCGATATTGCATCTGCAGCTCTCGGGTCTTCGTCAAATGCCAGCAAACGCAGGGAGTTGAAGACCGTGTTGTCGCGGGTGATTTTCATGTCCGCATACGGAGTGTCATAGTTGATTGCGTTCCAGACAAATGACACGTCAGTTCGCCAAAAGTTGATGGCAATCGGGTCGATTTTCGGCTCAACAATTATTCTGCGCCGTGCCTCGATCAACTGTTCGACTGCGACCTCAAGATCATCGGAGTTTTTGTTGTCATTGCCTGTGTCTTGATGCGCGCCTCGATCGCAGAGACCTTGGGTAATCAGAGGTGATGCCAGTTGCGGCATTCCAACGACACGCTCCGGCGGAGGCAGCGCGCCCGATGCGTCCAGCGGGTCAAGCATGAAAAGCAACCGTTCCACGTCTTCTGTCACCGGAACCGTTGTTCGCCAGTGGCGCGAATATCCTAGTGCTGTGGAGTTAAAACCAAAGATCAGGAGGTCTGGTTTCAATTCCTCAATCTTTGCAGCTGCGAGGTCGAAGGAGAGAAGAAGGCCAGAAGCGTCGCGCGAAAAATTCAGTATCGCGACGGATGCCCCCAATTGTTCCGAGAGTGCCTGTTCCAGTAGCTGGATCGGAGTATGGTCATTAACATCCTTGGTCTGTGTGTAGGAGCTGCCGAGAAACATGATGCGGATGTCACTGTCCCAATAATCTGGTGTGGTATTTGCGTGATTTCCAAAATCATTTGCGCCGATAATCCGTTCGCATTCGGCGATTTGTCCCTCTTCAATCGTCGCTGACAACCAGTTGCCTGGGCGATAGTCATAGCCATAGGCCTCGTTGTACACCCAGGGTGACGGAGACTCATACACGGTGAAACTTGAGGACGTGTCGGCTTCTAGCCTTGCGGCTTCGATCTGCTGGTTGACGGATGTTTGCAGCTCATTACTTAGATAGAATCGATACCCGACCTCCACCATTAGAAGGCAGAACAAGATGGATATGCCTGCAAGGAGGATGTCTTTGACCGATGGCATTTTCGCGACCTTTCATCGATGCAATAAATCGCTGATCTGGCCGATGACCTAGAACAAAGTGTACAAGAACGGGGCGACTGCGCTGCCTTTTGTCATTACGACAAGACCGCCGAAGAAAGCCATTGCTACGAAGATTGGCAGCAGCCAGAACTTTTTCCGGACTCTCAAAAAAAGCCACAACTCCTGGAAAATACTCAACATCTTGATTGATCCGTTTCTTAGTTGCGTTCGGCTATAGGTGGAGTTTGATCATCACCAATGAAGCCATCTAGTTTGAGATTTGCGACATCGATATCGGTACCGTTGCCGGGGAGCAAGCTGCTTCCCTCACTATCAAGCAATTGCAGTAAGATGCGAACATTGCCTTCAGGGAATTGCGCGTAGAAGCGCACTTCTTTCCACTCTTCGTCCCGCAAAGATGCTTCGACCGATGCGCCAATGCGCTGTACGGGACCCAACCGGGTCAGGTCTGCTTGTTCGTTTGAGAGGTCGATATCCGCCAAGACCCCCACAACTTCACTATGTAAGAGTTGAAGGCGCGCACGCGATGACGAGCCAGCTCGCATTTGCAGGCTTAGTTCATACCGTCCTGCAGGAAGGCTCTTCTGGATCGGAATTGTAAGGTAATGTTCTCCGGTTGGCCCGTCAGAAGAAAGTGTGAAGCCATCTTGACCCCACCACAAGTGGCTCACGTCAATCAAGTTGTTCTCGAAAGCGGACAGATCCAAGGCGTGGTCGCTTGTCGCGAGAACATCCCCTAGAGGGGTAGTAAACGGTGAGGGGCCAAACATGACATCAACCGGAGGCGGCATCGGTTTTTCGGGGAGGTCAGCAAGTGCAGCGGAAATCAGTCTTGCGACGAGTGCATTTCCCTTTGATGACATATGGCCAAAGTTAAACTCCCCAGCCCCCATAACATAAAGTTCCTGCAAGCTGCTGGAACTTTCCTGTGCGATGCCCCGAATGCTGTCGAACTCATCGACCACCGGTATTGCCAAGGATTCGGCACAATCAATTACCAAATCTGCATGCCCCGGTCGGGGAGCGCTCAAATGGTGAATCTGTCCGCCATATTGAAGCACTAGAACAAGATGGATGCCCTGCTCATAGGTGCGCTGCTTCATCCGCTGCAGCAGGGCACAAGACACGGCTACTGGGTCATTGGCTATCTTGCGATATGTTGACCCTGTCGGAGTGTATAGAGGCGTACCGCCAATTGCTGACATGACGATGGCTGGAAGGTACAAGTTGTGACCAATGCCGGTTGCGCGTTGCGGCGCGGTGTTCTGTGTGGAGTCGGGCACCGGTACATTCTTGAGCTCTATGCCCGTGGGGGAATCTACAAAGTATGGTTTGTTTTCCCCGTACCGTGAGTAACCTGAACGCAGAATATCCTGATCAAAAAAGCTTAGAACAATGGTGTGCGGCTTGAGTGGATCGATCAGCTGCTCGGCCCGCAGTACAATCTGGTCCGTCCCATAGGCACCCACACCGGCATTCATGACCGGCTCGCCTATCAGCTGTTCCAGATGCGCTGGCCAAGACTCGTGATCCAAGACTTCTGACCCGGCTGTAAAGCTGTCGCCAGACGCCAGAACCGCGCCCTCTGCCAGCACTGTGTCAGGTCCATTGCGGCGGATGCCGTACTCAATGGTATTCAGGTGATTGGATTTCAAATTCTCGCGGAGAACCCAGCCAAGCGTCTCATCATAGCGGTTCGCCGTGGCCGCATTTGTCTCAACAGCGTAGGCGGTTCGCCAGTCCGACCAGGGGGCCGCAGGCACGCCGTTGACCACGCGTAGTCCCACTTCGAGGAACGCGAAGCCAACAACGAAAGTGCCTGCGATAACAGCGCCATTAACAAGCGCTGATCTGATCGGGTTGTCTGCCACTTTTTACCTCTCCTGACGGTGAGGGTAGGCGAAGAACGCTATTTGCGCACCATCAGGTAGATGCCGTTCGCCAGCGGCAGGGCGATGCGCAACCAGCTGTCCTGTCCGGCGGCCCAGTCCATGAAGGCTTTGGTGCCGGCACCCTTTTCGTTGACCGGCGTGTCATTGGCGACGTCGCCGTGGAAGAAGCAGTCATCCACGACCATGATGCCACCGGAGTTGAGCAGGGATTCGGTCTTGAGGACGTAGTCCAGATACCGTTCCTTGTTGCCGTCCACGAAGATCAGGTCGAACTTTTCGTCCTTGGGCAGGCTGTCGATGACTTCGAAAGCATCGCCCTCGTGAAGGTCGATCTTGTCTGACAGGCCATTGAGCTCAAAGTTCTTGCGGGCGATGGCTGCAAAGTGATCGAACTTCTCAATGGAAACGACCTTGCCGTCGGCCGGTACGGACTTGGCGAAGTTCATGGTCGAGACACCGATGAAGGCACCGATTTCAAGCACGCGCTTGATGCCAGCGACCGCAATCAGAAACTCGAAGAAGCGCATGCTGACCGGGTTTGAGGCCATTTCCTCAACGGTGAACATGTCGGTGTGCTCAAGCTTGAACGTCTCATGCGGGTTTGGAATGCCGCTTGAGGAAGCAATGACCTCATAGAGGGCCTTTGCGTAGTTGTCGCCCGAGTAGTGGTAGGTGTGCTCGTGCTGGTCGGGGAGCATCTTGTCCCAGAAGTGCACTGTTTCTTTGTCGCTCATGTCCATGATCTCCTGATCGGCCAGACGGGATTTAGATGACGCCGTCGACGCCGGTCTTGTCGAGATAGACGATGTAGGAACGGCCCCACCAGGAAATGTCCATGTGACGGACGATCTTCCAGCGTGAGCGCTCCTGCCATTCGAGGAATGCCTTGGCGACGCCCTTCTTGGGGCTGCCTTTGTAGCCGGCAAACATGTCATCCATGTAGATGACCGTGCCTTCCTGGAGGAGCGGCTCGATGAAGTTGAACACGGGAACCGCTGACTCGTAGAGGTCGCAGTCGATGTTCACGAGGGAAATCTTGCGGCCTGAATCGAGGTACTGCTTCTGCAGATCCTTTGTCAGGCTGTCGTCGTAGTAGCCCTTGATGGTCGAGACGTTGTCGACATACATGCCGTGGTCTTTGACCATGCCCATGAACTGTTCTTCAGTTGTGGTGAGCACGCCCTTCTTCCAGATTTCCACTGACGTATCGGTGGTGGGGTCGGGCAGGCCTTCGAAGCTGTCAAAGGCGTGGAACTGCATGTTGTCGAGGTTGTGCCGACGGGCTTCTGTCAGCGCCATGCGGAATGTACGGCAGCGGTGGCAGCCAAACTCGTGATAGTCGCCATGCACGCGGTTGTCGGTCAGGAAGTCGAAGGTCTTGCGATAGAAGTGCGCCTTCTCCGTCTGACGGTTGGTCTGGTTGTACTGAATTTCCTCGTCGCGGCCCCAGTCCTTGTGGCTGTCGGCATTGCCAAGGTTGACCCATGGCTCATCTAGGCTGGGCTCAATTGCAACTGGCGGCATGGTTTTCTTGTCGGACATGGAAAATTCTTTCTAGTTCAGACCCGTTGAGACTTCGGGGTGCCGGTCACACCCGGCTGGATGGTTACGACTTGAGGTCGGCTGCAACTTTCATGGCGTGATCGAGCGTGTCGTCGATGTCCACATTGTAGAGGTAGCTGCCGGCACGGCCGACGGAGAACACGCCGTCCGGCATCTCGTCGAAATACTTCTGTGCTTTGGCTTTTTCCGATTCAATCGGCATTGGGTAGTACTTGGACGTCATTGACGGGATCTCGAGTGTGATCAACGTCGTTGGCGCCTTGTGAAGTGTGAACTTCTTGTACTCGGTGATGCGGGTGAACTTTTCGTCGCCTGCAAAGTAGATGAAGTACACGTCTTCAGGCAGAGCGAACTCTACCGGCAATACGATGGTGTGCAGATCGCGGCCGACATATGGCAGCTCACCATGGCACTGTTCGAACAGGTGGTCTGGCGAGATGGTGTTGACGATGATGTCGAACTTGCGCTTCTCGCCGTCGATCACCACCGTCTTGTTGGGGATGTCGTAGTCGGAGATGCGCGTTGCCAGGTGAACCTTGGCGTCTTCTGTCGCGATCTTGAAATAGTCGTCATAGCCGTTGAAGGCGATGGGATAGGCCGAGATGGCTGTATCCCAAGCGGCGCGGCCACCTTCCTTCACGGTCACGCCCTTGGGGGACCAGGTGAAGTCATCAATCTGCTTGTTGTCGTCGATCTGCCACATCTTGCGGGAGTATTTGTCGACAAACTTCTTGTAGAGGGTTTCGCCGATCGAGTTGATCCAGAAATCCTCGAAGTTTGTGGCGAGTGAAGCGTTGTTGAGGTTCCGCACGTCCTTGCGGGTCATCTCAGCGAACTTCTGGTTATCAAGGCGCTGGATGGCGCTCATGTTAACGGCGGAGAGCTCGTTTTCGATCTGGTTGGCTTCCGGCATTGTTGGAATGTCGTCGGCGTGGATCGGGTAGCCGTAGAACTGTTCATCGTCTGACACATAGGTCAGGAACTGATGGTCCGCGCAGCGGCGCATGGGAACGTAGGTGTTGAGGAATTCATAGACATGGGGCCATGGCGTCAGGAAGTGACGTGGGCCGAAGGTGTAAGGGTGGCCGCCATAATATTGGGTGCGCACGCCGGCACCCAGAAAGGGTGCAGCCTCAACAACGGTGGTGTCCCAGCCGCCCTGCAGCTGAAGCTGGTGAGCCGCGGCGCAGCCTGCAAAGCCGCCTCCAATAACGAGAGCCGTTTTCACGTCCTATATCCCCCAAAAACCCGTCCGCAGAAGGCGGTGGGCGGTAACATTGCGGCGCACAATCGGCACGCCGCCATCATGAGTCAACCCGGTTGAAGGATTTTCGGAATCCCTCGTCAAAATCGATAAAGCTGAATGCCGGGAAGGCCTTAAGCCGAGCCGTCACATCGAAATGCCGGTGGGTAATCGGGTTCTGGCGTGGGGTGCCTGAAACACCGCCTTTGCCTGCGATTTCCACGGCCAGTTCTGCGCATTCCCGGAAGGAGCGTGAGGTCCCGGTGGCGACATTAAGGATACCGGTCGAACGGTGCTGGATGACCTGGGAAATGAGGGCGGCAACGTCCTCAATGGCCACATGGTCGCGCTTTTCCTCGCCTTCACCGAATAATGTGATGGTTTCACCAGCCTGGGCCTGACGCCGGTAGCGGTTCGGGCCATAGCCATTGTGAGGGTCGGCGGCGCCATAAAGGAGGCTGGGACGCAGGTGGGCCAGGGGTACGCCAGCGCCCTTCATGGCCCCGGTTAACAGTATCTCGCGGGCCAGATGCATGGCGCCGTGGGGCGAGCCAGGTGCCGGGGCCAGCCCCTCATGCACCAGATGGGCCGCATCCTCATAGATCGCGTCTGAGCTGATATTTACCAGGTGGTTGACCGAGCGGGTGGACACCGCCTGCACAACCGAATCAACCATGCGCATGTTCGTTGCCATGGCAGCCGCGTCCCGGCTGGGTGCGATTGCTGAGACAAAAACCAGCGTATCGGTCTCTTCAAGGGCTGCGGCAAGCTGTTCGCCGGCAGCTGGTGCTGTCAGGTCAAGCTCCGCATGCCCCAGGGCCAGGTGATTGATGCCTGCAGCCTCAAGCGTTGCAGCCAGCGTGCTTGCAACAAAGCCCTCACGGCCAAGAATGACAACGCGATTAGGGGCGGTCGGGTCAGTGTTCAGGTGTTCAAGCATCAGACACCCCCAATGTTAGATAGGACAGGCCGGCCTTGGCACAGGCCTTGGCGTCCAGCACCCGATATGGATCAAGGACCCATTTACCGGCCATGGCATCTGCCAGTTTGGCTGGGTCGATGGATTTGAAGTCATCCCATGGGGTCATGATGCACACGACGTCAGCCCCCTTGGCGCAGTCCAATGGATCAGCGGCATCAATTGGGGCTGGATGGGGAGCGGCGCTGGTCTTCACCACTGGATCGAAGGCTGTGACCCGGTAGGGGTGAAGGTTTTCGATCATGGCGAAGGCGGGCGAGTTCTTGGTGGAGTGGGTGTTCTCCTTGTAGGAGAGGCCCAGGACCGCAACCAGCGGATCATCCATGGTGGACAGCACGCGTTCGTGCAAGGTGCGCAGCGCCCATTCCTTGCGGTAGGCGCTGTTGCGGATCCATGCGGCAATAACAGACGCGTCGCTGCCGGTCTCTTCAGCAAAGCGCGTGACGGTGATGAGGTCACGGATCAGATTGCTGCCACCAATGCCAAGGCCCGGTGACAGGTAGGAGTATTGGCCGATACGGCGGTCCAGCTTGAGGGCAGGGGCAATCTCTGACCAGTCAGCGCCAATGCCTTCGCACAGCTCTGACAGCGTGTTGGCCACGCTGATGGAGGCCACAAGGCAGCAATTGATCGAAATCTTGCACAGCTCGGCGCTTTCATAGCGCATGGGCAGGATTGGGCAGTCATAGGCTTCAAGGCATTTGCGGAACGCATCCGGCAAGGGTGCGTCTGGATCCGGGCAGCCGATGATGTAGCGCTCGGGATACAGGGCGCGCTCTATGGCGCGGCCGAAGATCAGCGTTTCAACCTGGTAGAACATGTTGAGGCCGGGGCGCGTGCGGGCGCGGGTAAAGCCGGGTGGAACCTGACTTAGATTGACCAGCACAGCATCCTTGCGAATGGCCGGAATGACTTTCTCAAGCAGGGCATCGAGGTCAGTGAGGTCGCTCACACCGTCATCGGTCACCGGCACGTCTGGTGCCACATAGAGCACGTCACATTGCTGCAGAACGGACAGGTCGCTGGCATAGGTGATGCGGTCTTTGTTCTTGGCGGCCAGTTCGGGCAGGTCTGGTTCCAGGACCGGCATCTCGCCTGTTTCCAGCTGCCCGATGAGCGTGGCATCCGGATCAAAGCAAACGACGTTGAAGCCTTTTTCAGCCATCCCCACGGCAGAGTTCAGGCCCAGATGGGTCATCCCGGCAAAGCCGATGACCGGCAGAGTGTCGGTGGATGTCATCGGCTCACCTTCTCAAGGGCTTCCGCGCTCAGTTTGCCGAGCAGCCGGTTCAGCCAAATGTCGTTTGCAAGACTGGTCTTGGCGCCAGAGGTCACCAGACCTTTGAAATGGGCATATTCGGCCGCCCATGTGGGGTCTTCCTGCACCAGCGTTTTGCTCTCTTCGGGCGGACGGCCAGAGGGGAGCACGCGCATGCGGGTGGTGAAGGTAGACGGTCCCCACTTGCACAAGGACGTGATGTGGGCGGTGCCATTTTCCGCAAAGATGTCGCACGTGAAATGGTTGCGCCACATGAGCAGCGTCATTTCCATTTCGAGCTTTGGACGGGTCTCGCCGGAGGCAAACACCACATGGTCGGGCGCTTCGTTTTCGTAGTTGCTGGAGGAGACGATGTTGAAGTCGTCACCCAGATCCCCAAACCAGAATGAAGCTGTGTCGAGCAGGTGCGAACCAAGGTCCGGCAACACACCTGATCCCTTGTCGCGCCATGCACTGTCGCGCACCAGGCGCGCCGTGCCGTTGCCGTAGAACATGCGACAATGATAGATGCGGCCGAGCCTGCCGGACGCAATCAGGTCATGCATCGCCACATAGTGCGGCTCAAAGCGGTGGTTATAGGCTGTGTAGGCGACAACGCCGTTCTTCTGGGCAAGTGCTTCGAGCTTCAGAAGGTCTGCGTCGTCAGCCGCAAAGAGCGGCTTTTCAACGAGGGCGTGTTTGCCGTTTTCAAACAGATAGGTCAGCAGGTCTATCTTGGGTGCGTCCGGCACACAGCACAGGGCCGCGTCATAGTCTGCCAGGGGCACGTCCTGAATGGACTTGTAGTCCGCATCCGGATTAACAGGATCGACCGTGGCGACGAAATCGTCCCCTGCGTGGTGGCGGCGCTTGTGGCCCTGAACACCAAGCCCGACGACGATAACTTTCATGCCTGCGTACTCCTCGTGGGCGACCTTCTGGACCGGAAGGTGCCGGAACTAACCTTCGTAGTTGGCGCGCTGCTCGCTTTTGTTGATCTTGTCGAGAACATGATCAGGCGTCACCGGAATGTTGCCGTCATGCTCACATTCAACAGCGGCGGCCATGGCACCCAGCACCGCTGCACACACCTCGCACCCACCGGCCACGTGAGCCAGTGTTGCGTAGGACAGCAATGCATCGCCTGCGCCAACCGCGTCCTTTACGTCGTCGGCGAAAGTGTCGACGGCAAAGAACGACCGAACATCTTCCTTGTCCTCGGTTGGGCGGTAGGCAATCAGGCCGCGCGGTCCGAGTTTGAGGATCAGGTTCTTGGCTTTTGATACTTCGTAGAGCTTCTGAGCAAGCGGGCGGACGACGCTGTCCTGATCCGAAAGAGAGAAGCGCGCTTCGCGCTCATTGGGCGTGATCAGATCAAAGCCCTGGAATTCACAGATATCACCCCAGCGACTCGCGACCTGGCTGTCCGCGACCTTGAACATGCCTTCGGGAATGGCGGCACTAAGGGTGGGGATTGTTGCCTTGTTGAAAATGCCGTGGCGGAAGTCGGAGAAAACAACGCAGTCGCTTTCAACTGTCTTGATGGCGTCCACCAGCTTTTCGACGATGGCTTCCGAGATCGTGCGATTGTCGAGGGTATCGACTTTCAGCATGCGGTAATCCGCACAGACGATAGCGTTCTTGTTGGTGGTCGGGCGTGTTTCATCGATGACTTCGCGCATGTGCACGCCTGCGGTGCGCAGGTCATCAATCACGAAGCTGCGCCACTTGTCGTCGCCCAGCACCGTTGAGAAGGTCACGTCCGCGCCTGCGGCGTTGAGGTGCTTGGCCACAATGCCGGCGCCGCCGACATAATCGTCCTGGCCTTCATACCGAACAGAGATTGTCGGTGTCTTGGTCTGGCCGCCGATCATGGCTGTGTAGGTGTAGGTATCGACGATCGTGTCGCCTACCACATGCGCTTTCACGCCCTTCATTTTTGAGAGCGTGTTGCGCAGGTCGTCAAAGGTGATGCCTTCGGCTTCCATCAAAGACAGCAGTTTGTCTGCACCGATCTTTGGTGGAGCTGCCTCAATGATGCGGGAAGAAGAGTAGACAATGTCGCCCGGCGTGAAGATGAACTCCCCGCCATAGCTGTCGAGAATGTCTTTTTCAGCCTGGGTCTTGGGCGGCAGGCCGCTTGAGACGTACTCATAGCCCTTGGCAAAGTAATCCGGCTGGATGCGGCTGAGGTTTTCCAGCGGCGCTTCGTTCTTGTCGATGATGACGTAGTCGACCATGTCGAGGGCAGCGAGGTTAAGCGCGCGCAGCTCTTCTGGGACATACGGGCGGAAGTTGGCCTTCTTGATGTGTTCGTCTGCAGTAAGGCTGGCAACGAGAACATCAGCCTTGCCGCCTGCATACATCAGATGGCGGATGTGCCCAGGGTGCACAACGTCGAATGTGCCGTGGCACATGATGACCTTTTGCTGCCGGGGACGGGTGCCGATGGCATCAACCAGCTCTTCGACCGTCTTGATTTTCGCTTTGTATTTATTCTCAACCATGTCTGGTCTAGCTCTTCTTTGACTCTTCTTCAGGCGACAGCATCTCGAACCATGTCTTCGTGGCCTTGGCAATTGAGTCCGGGTCCCACAGGGGAGCTTCCGCCCAATAGCCGATGTTCTGGACGATGCGCTGAACGCCTTCTTCAAAAGATACTTTGGGTTTCCACCCAAGTTCCTTCGTGATTTTTGTGATGTCTGCAAATGTGCAGTCGGGCTCGCCGGGACGCTTGGGAATGTAGGTGACTTCGCCGCCGAGCAGCTCAACGAGCTTGTTCACGGACTGAGGGTCGCCCGCACCCATATTGTAGGCCTGGCCCACAGTGTCTGAGATGCCTGCGAGGTAGAACGCATTGGCGACGTCACTGGCGTACACAAAGTCGCGGCTCTGGGTGCCGTCTCCAACAACCGTATAGGGGGTGTTGGCCAACTTCTGACGCAGGAACACGCCGAATACCGCGCCATAGGCACCAGAAGTGCGCGAGCGGGTGCCATAGGCATTGAAAATACGAACCGCGTTGGCGGGAAGGCCATAGACCTCGTGCCAGTGGAACACCGCCTGTTCGCCCTGATACTTTGACAGGGCATAGGGGTATTTCGGCTCGATGGGGTGGTCTTCGCGGGTCGGCGTCTGCGCCATACCGTAGCAGGAGGACGAAGAGGCATACACAAGCTTCTTCAGTGTGCCCGCTGCGCGCGCTGCTTCGAGCACGTGGACCGTGCCCTGAACGTTCGCAGACATATATTCAAGCGGCTGCTCGATCGACGGCACGATGTCGCCGATGCCAGCAAAGTGGAACACATAGTCCACTTCAGAGAAGAGCTTGTCGCCGGGCTGCAGCGAGCGGATGTCGCGCCACTCGGCAGTCACGTCGTTTTTGGCGTGATGCTCGATATTGGCTTCGCGACCACCGATCAGGCTGTCGATGACGCGGACTTCAAAGCCCTCGTCAACGAGCAGATCAACCATATGGCTTCCGATGAAGCCCGCTCCACCGGTTACAACAGCGACAGGCTTCTTACTCATGCGGCTTCCATGGCTTTCAGACGCTTCACATTGAAGTAGAAGTCGTCGGTCATGCTGTCTGGCAGCTTGTTTTCCTTGAACGCCTGGCAAAGATCGCGGATCGCGATTTCCACATTGCGCTTGGGCTCAAAGCCCAGCTGCTTGCGGATCTTGTCGGAGTTCACATGGTAGGAGCGGTTGTCGTCCGTCGGTGTCGTGACAATTTCGATCTCGCCCTTTTCAGGGAAGAGTTCCTGAACGACCTTCTGGGCCAGTTCAGCAATTTCCATGATGGACATGTTCTGGAAGCCTGCATTGAAGACTTCGCCGGCGATCTTGGCGGAGTCTTCCTTCAACAGGTGCGAATACAGATCGCACATGTCGGCCACGTGCAGGTTCGGGCGCTTCTGTGTGCCGCCGAACACTGTGATCTTGCCGTTGTTCACAGCGTGATTGGTGAGAATGTTGACCGACAGGTCGAGGCGCTGGCGCGGTGCGTAGCCGCACAGTGTGGCCGGACGGATGGTCACGCATACAAAGTCATCGCTTTGATGCTTGAAGAGAAGAGGTTCACACAGACCTTTGTACTCGTTGTACTGCGTGAGCGGTACAAGCGGGTGGTCTTCAGTCACGTTGGGTGAGTCAGAAATGCCGTATACGGAAGATGATGACGCGTAGACGAAGCGCTTAACGCCTGCTTCCTTCGCCGCGATGACCATTGGTTCAAACGCATCCATGTTGATGGAGGTTGAAAGGTTCGCGTCCAGCTCGAAGCTTGCGTCGTTGGAAATGCAGGCGAGGCTGATGACTGCATCAATGCCCTTGAAGGCTTCGGCCAGTTTCGCGGTTTCGCGAATGTCGCCCTTGATGATCTTCAGGTTGGGGTTGTCCTTGGGCAGGAAGTCATCGCCAAAAAACATGATGTCAAAGACAGTCACGTTGTAGCCCTCGTCCAGAAGCTGCGGTACCAGCAGGCTTCCCACATAGCCGGCACCGCCGGTCACAAGCACATTCTTGAACACAATAGTCCCCGTTCGTTCGCCAAATCGTTCGCAATAAGGATGAAAGTCAGCGTGACCCGCCCTTGGTCAGGGCAGATCACGCTATTGGCTGCTTGTTATTCCGCAGCCTGAGAATTGGTGTTGATCGTGTAACCGACCGCAGTGGCGTCCTTGTAGAACATGTCCACTGTTTCCAGTGAGTACTGGTCCAGGTCTTTGCCAATGAGGCCGAGCTTGCCGAGGATATCGTGGGCCACGGTGATGATGTGGCTGCCGCTGTCTTCAGCGTGATAGATGTTCAGGAGTTCGCGCGGGCTTGCCCAGAGAAGTTCAGCCTTTGGCTTTGACTTCATGATCTTGGCAGCTTCGGCCATGACGGGCACAGGGTCGATGCCCGTGTCAGCAATGCGACCAGCGAAGACTGAAATGATGGCGGGTGTGTCTGCGTCCAGCGCGTCTGTGATCTCGCGCACCTGATCCAGAGTGAATACGGCAGTCACATTTGCCTGCACGCCTTTGGCTGAAATCGCGCGGATGGCAGGAACCGTCGACTCACCCTTGGTATTGGTCACGGGGATCTTGACGTTGACGTTCTTGCCCCAGGAAGCAATTTCCAGCGCCTGCGCTTCCATCTCGGCTACATCGTCAGCAAAGACTTCAAATGAAAGAGGGTGGTTCGGGATGGCCGCAATCACTTTGTGGGCAAAGCCCGCATAATCCTCAACGCCAGCCTTGCGCATCAGCGTCGGGTTGGTGGTGAAGCCTTTAACCAGCGGATTTTCTGCGAGCTTGAGCATCGCATCGATATCGGCGCCGTCGGCGAAAATCTTGACCTTCAGGTCTTCAACTTTGCGCATCTGGTACATCCCCCCAATAAGCACAATTTCAAGTTTCAACGGTGCGATAGCTGAAAATCAGTCGGCGCGCCCGGAAATAATAATGTCTGCCGCCTCGCTCAGCCCCGAAACTGTAAAGTCCGGAGTGAAAGTGAGGTCTTCGTGATAGCCATAGTCCACAAAGAAGGTGGTGCAGCCTGCCGCCTGTCCAGCGCCAACATCACGCCACCTGTCTCCGACCATAAAGCTTTGTTTTAATTCGACTTTCCAGTCTTTTGCCGCTTCGGTCAGGAGGCCAGGTTTTGGCTTGTAGCATGGGCAATCAGGCCCTTCAACGCAAAAGCAGGCACGGATATCATCCAGTGCCAGTGTTTCGCGCATCATGTCGTGAATAGCATCTACAACCGACTGCAACTGTTTCCCTGTGGTCACATCAGGCTGGTTGGTGGCGATGATGGTAAGATAGCCGGCTGCCTTCAGACGCTCTAGCGCGTCTTTGACGCCGGGCAGGATGACAACATCCTCAAGTGTTGCGGGCGGATAGGGCTTGCCGTTGCGGACGACGGACTCATTGATAATGCCGTCCCGATCAAGGAAAACGGCCCGCTTGAGGTCAGAACCGGCCGGTCCTGCTACCACTTGGTTGATTTTACCTGCAAAGCTGGGTGCGACACGAGGCAATGCCAGACAACGGCCTGGAAAGCTTCTGAGTGCGGGGTCACCAGATCAGGATCAGGATTTGGAACAACCACCACGATGTCGCCGTGCTTGGCGGTGTGGCCGGTGTCCTTGCCCACCACACCGAAGATCTTCATGCCAAGTTCCTTGGCCAGATCGACAGCTTTGACGATGTTCGGGCTGATGTTCTTCTCTTTGTTCCCGCCGCCAACTGAGAATACAAGAATCGCGTCTTTCTCATTGGCGCGGCTGACTTTCATCCACGCGTCGAAGATCGTGTCCCAGCCTTCGTCGTTTGCACGGGCTGTAAGCTCGGACACATTGTCGACCGGCGCATAGGCTTCGACATTGCAGAGCTTGCGGAAGTCATTGACGGCATGACTGCAATTGCCGGCACTGCCGCCAACACCCAGAATAAAGAGGCGGCCGCCGCGTTCACGCAGGTCTGCAAGCTCCTGGGCCATCCGATCCACATCAGCTGCGGGGAGGCCTAGGGCGATGTCTGCGGCCAGCTTAAAAAAGTTCTCTGCGTGGCTCATTTGCTTGCGCCTCTGCTCTTCATTTCGTAAGACCCGCTCATGTACCCGGCACATCGCGGCAATGCAATGCAGCAATGGCCGTCGGGCCAATAAAATCAGCTATTTGGGGTCGGGGGACGCCGGTGAAGGCCATCGCTGAAGCGTTTGAACGAGCGCGATCGCAAATTTCCGCTCAATGGCAGAGAATCGATTGGCAATTGCCCACGCTGGCCCTTGTGGCAGTCGGCCTCTTTGCTATTGCGCTTCTCCTCATGGCTTCGGCCTTTCTGGCAAAGCCGCTGGGGCTAGGGCTGACAGAGGCCTTCTACCTTTACCTCGCATTTGGCTGGTCACGGACTGCCACCGTTATTTTGATGCTTTTTGCGATCCTGTTTGCCGGATTGCTGGCGGTTGTGGCCTATGTCGGACTGCCGGACCGCGACTCGGCCCGTTGGAAAACCTTCAAGGTCTTTCTTGGAAATTCTGGTGTCGTACTCGCGTCAGTGCTGGTTGGGCTCATCTTCCTCGAAGTGGTTGTGCGGGTGATGGACGGGATCGATTTCTGGCCGCTCAGAAACATCACTGCTGAGCGTCAGGCCCTGCTGCGGACTCAGACGGCGAATGTCTATCATCCTGATTTGGGCTGGGTACTTGCGCCCAACATGCCGGGCAATCCCGCCAACCCGGAGGGCGTTTCCGTCACTACCGGCGTTCACGGCGTGCGGATGAACGATTTTGAAATGAAGTCGGTACTGCCCAAAGGCGGCATCCTTGCTACTGGCGACTCGTTTACTGCCGGCTCTGAAGTCGGCAACAAATATACGTGGCCAGCGCGACTGGAACAGATGATCGACGTTCCGGTGGTCAATGGCGGCGTCGGTGGGTGGGCGACAGATCAGATTGTACGCCGGGTCTATGACCTGTTGCCGGTTGTTGAGCCGCACACTGTGGTCGTGTCGTTCTTTCAGGATGACATCCTGCGCAGCGGGTATCGGACCTATGCAGGGTCAAACAAGCCATGGTTCACCGTCGAGGATGGCGCGTTGGTTCGCCATTATGATCCCGTGCCCCTGTTTACAGGGAAGGCTGAGGAAGTGGGGGGACTAAGCGTCCTTGGCTATTCCTATCTGGTGACCTTTGTTGCAGAGCGTACCGGTTTTGGCGGCTACTGGGCGCGATCGCAGACCAGCTATGTATCGGCGGGCAATGACCCTGTCGCTGTGAGCTGCAAGCTGCTTGAAAAACTGCAGACTGACCTTGATGCTGCGGACGTGCGTTTGCTGTTTGTCATGCAGTTCGGCGGGCGTGCAGCCATTGATATTGTCGAACGTCAGCCGCACGCCGCTGACGTGCTCGACTGCGCGCGAGAGGCGGGCATAGACACTTTGGATATGTGGCAGCCGCAGAAGGATATTGGTCTGCGCGATATGGATGCCTACCGTGGCTTGTTCGTAATGCATGACGAAGGCCGCATTTTTGGTCACATGTCGAATGCAGGCAATGAACTGGTGGCAAAGCATATTGCGGTGCGGCTCACCCAGGACGCCGACTTGAATGCCCCGCAGCCATAAGATATTGCACCTGCTGAACGAACCTGACTGCTGACACCCACTACCGGAACCGGAAACCTCATGGCTGAAGTCAATCTACTGAGCGCCTTTCCGCGCAAGAAGCGCAACATTGAAAAGCGCGCGTCCTCAAAGACGGATGAGCTGATCGCCCTGTCGCGTGAATATGGCGAAGAGTATTTTGATGGACCGCGTGAAGTCGGCTATGGCGGCTACCGCTATGATGGCCGCTGGGTCCCCATTGCCAAGGACATGATTGCGCACTGGGACCTGAAGCCGGGCGACCGGGTGCTGGACCTTGGGTGTGCCAAGGGGTTTCTGGTCAAGGATTTCATGATTGCCGAGCCGGGCATTCAGGCTTTCGGCTCTGACATCTCAGGTTACGCGATGATGAATTGCGAACCGGAAGTCGTAGGCCGTCTGCATCAGCATGACCTCAATGACCCGCTGCTGTTTCCAGACGACAGCTTTGACGCTGTGATCTGCCTCAACACGCTGCATAACCTGAAGCGGCCGCAGCTCATCAACGCCCTGTCTGAAATCCAGCGCGTGGCGCGGGACAACAAGGCGTATGTGCAGGTGGATAGCTACCGCACGCCGGAAGAAAAAGAGATTTTCGAGGACTGGGTTCTCACCGCTTATACCTACGGGTATCCCGATGAGTGGAAAGCCATCTTCGATGAAGCCGGATACAAGGGCGACTATTACTGGACGCTGATCCTTGGAGAGGACACGGAAACCGAATGACCGCAACTGAACAAAACGCGTTCGATGTGGCTGCCGCGAAGGATCGCTGCAAGCGTCACCGCAAACGCATCCTGGACATGACGCAGTATGTGACGGCGCTCCATGTAGGCGGCGCTTTCTCGTCTACCGAGATCGTGGATTGCATCTACTACAATCTGATGCGGCCAGGCCCCAACGGCAATCCTGTGGGGGATGAGGCTCCGGACACCTTCCTGATGTCCAAGGGGCACGGCTACATGATTCAGGTCATGCTGCTCGTTGATCTTGGCATCCTCACTGAGGAGCATCTGCGGGGCTATTGCACACCGCACGGTATCCTCGGGGTGCATCCTGACTACGGCAACCCGGGTATCGAAGCCTCAACCGGCTCGCTGGGCCATGGCATGGGCATGGCGCTGGGAATGGCGTATGCAGAGAAAACCCGCGGCACCAATGGCACGATCTACACGGTGATGTCTGACGGTGAAGTGCAGGAAGGTTCCACCTGGGAGGCAACGCTGATGGCGTCGTCGCTTGGTGTGTCGAACCTCGTGGCTTTCATCGACAACAACAACATGCAGAGCGCGACGTTCACCACGGACACGCATCCAAGCTTCTATCCGGTTGTTGAAAAGTACGAAGCGTTTGGCTGGGAAGCTGTTGAAGTTGACGGCCATGACAGCGAAGCGATCTTCAATGCTGTGCAGAACCGCTCAGGTGACAAGCCGTTGCTGGTGAACTGCAAAACAACCAAGGGCAAAGGCGTGTCCTACATGGAGAGCGTGCCCATGTGGCATTACCGCTCGCCTGATCCTGAAGAATACAAGCAGGCGATCCGCGAGATCGACGAGGCCAACTAATGCGCAATATGTTCTCACAGACACTCTTTGAGTGCGCCAGCGAAAACCCTGACATCTACATCGTGGTGGCAGACATTTCGCCTGCCGGCCCAATGATGGATTTCCAGACCAACCATCCAGACCGCTTCATCAATGTAGGCGTGGCCGAACAGACGATGATCGGCATGTGTGCCGGTCTGGCGCTCAAGGGCTGCCAGCCATTTGCCTACACCATTGCGACGTTCACGCTCTATCGCCCGTTTGAAATGGTGCGTGATGATCTGGGCTACCAGAACCTGCCGGTGACGATTGTGGGCATGGGCGCAGGCGTTATCTATTCAACGCTTGGCGGCACGCATCACACGATGGAAGACGTTGCGGTGGCGAGTGCCATTCCCAACATGCGTGTGCTCGCACCATGCGACCCGGCTGAACTTGTGGAAGCGACACGCTATTGCGCTTACCAGAAGGAAGGCCCTGTCTATCTGCGTATTGGCAAGGCGGGCGAGCCCACCTTTACCGATACAGCCGTGGACAAGTTCGAGTTCGGCAAGATCCGCTACATCCAGAAGGGCACGGATGTCTGCATCCTTGCCTATGGCACGATCATGGCCAAAGCCATGGAAGTGGCCAAGGAACTGGAAGCCAAGGGCAAGTCTGTGTCTGTTGTTTCCGCACACACGATCAAGCCGCTGGACCGTCCGGGCATTGAAGCCGCACTCAACGGCCACGATCAGGTCATCGTGGTTGAAGACCATGTGCCGGAGGGGGGTCTGTCCTCCCGTGTGAAGCAGATTGCCTGGGACGTTCAGGCCAAGTGCAAGCTGCACACCTTCACGCTCAAGGATGAGTTCATTCACAACTATGGCAGCCAGGACGACCTTCTGGCCGCGCACGGCATCTCGGTACCGCTCATTCTTGAGCAGGTTGCCTAGGGCCCCTTCGCGAAAGGCCGCATCATGAAGGTGCTGGTCACCGGAGCAGGTGGGTTTGCCGGCGGCTATGCCGCCCGGCGGCTTGCTGCTCTGGGTGTGGAGGTTGTGGCACTCACCCGGTCCAGTCCGGTGACGCCGCCGGATGATGCGGATGCGGCAGCCCGTTTTTCAGTTGTGCATGCAGACCTTGCTGCAGGTGAAGACCTGCCTGCGGTAGATGCGGTTGTGCATGCAGCTGCGACGTCGATCTGGGACGGGATCACCGTTGATCAGATGCTCGGCGACAATGTGGCTGCGACGCAGGCCCTGGTCCGGCATGCGCTGGCCTGTGAGGCCAAGGCATTCGTTTTCTTCTCATCCTTTTCCGCCTTCGGCGACGTTGCCGATGATGTGGTCAGCGATGCGACACCATCGGTCAATCCGGATGCCTATGGGTTGACCAAGCTGCTGGGTGAGCGGCTCCTGGAAGATGTGAAGGATCAACTTCCTTCCCTGTCGATCCGCCTGCCGGCGGTTATCGGCCCGGGCTCCAAACGGAACTGGCTTTCTGAATGTGTGCGAAAGCTTAAGGCCGGGTTGCCATTGAGTTATGTGAACCCCGATGTGCGGTTCAACAATGCCTGCCACATTGAAGACCTGACCCAGATGATCTTTGGCTGGCTGTCGGGCGAGCGTACCGGCGCCCATATGACTGCCGTTGGTGCCGGGGGCGATATGGTTGTGCGTGATGTGGTGACGCGGCTTGCGCAAGGGCTGGATACGACATCTGAGATCAGTGTCGGCGACCGAAAGCTGCGGACGTTCCTCATCGACAGTGCGCGGGCACAGGACGAGTATGGCTACACGCCCATGAGCGTGAGCGACATGCTCGACAGGTTTATTTCAGAGAACCGGTAGTAGCTACTTTTCGAGAGCGCGTTCAAGTGCGGCCTCGGTGTCCGCTATCAGTTTGGATACGGACAGTTCCTCTTCTATGCGTGTGCGGGCGCGATGGCGCAGGTCAGGCTCTGACCTCACGCGATGCAACAGATGCCCAATCGCAGTGGAAAGCGCCTGGGCGTCACCGGGCGGTGCTGTTTCGCCAGTGTCTCCAACGACGAACGGACCATCGCCAAGCTCAGTAACGACGCAGGGTGTCCCACAGGCCATGGCTTCGGCGGGAGCATTGGGTGTGCCTTCGCCATAGAGCGAAGACAAAACAGCAATGTCGCTGGCGCTGTAGACGGCTTGTGTGTCCGTGACGTTTCCAAGGAAGTGCACACGGTCTGTGATGCCAAGGGATGCGGCCTGTTCTTCAAGGCCCGTTCGCAGGGTGTCTGGCCCGCCACCGGCAATGATCAGGTGTGTGTGTTTGTCCTCAAGGATGGAGAAAGCCTCAAGCAGCACGCCATGTCCTTTCACGGGATCAAGGCGGGCCACTATTGAGATGACGGGCGCGACGGCGGGGATGCCGAGACTGTTGCGCAAGGCTGTGCCGGCCTGTTCGTTGCGGCTGAATTTTTCGGTGTTGATGCCATTGCGGATGGCAATGCCATTTGATGTGCTCAGACCCTGGCTCTGGGCGAATGCCAGGCCGGTCTGTGAATTGGCAATGATCAGGTCCGCTGATCGCGACAGGCGCGTTTCGAGGCGGAACAGCAGCTTTTGCAACGCATCCTGATGGCCGTCGCGCATGTCTGACGTGCGAATGCCCCAGATGAGCTTGTGAGGCTTCGCAAAAAGCCGAAGCGCTGCGGCCAGAAGATTGGCGCTGTCCATGTAGCTGTGAACGGCCTGCGGGCGGATGCGCCGGATGAGTGAAAGGTAGGTGAGCAGAGGGCCAATGAGGTGCCAGCGGCTTGTTTTACCCAAGTCGTGCCGGGCAATCCTGGGGGAAAGGGTGCCTTCAAGATCGCCGCCGGGATAGTAGGTGACCACGCTGATGGCCCAGCCAGTGTCGGCCAGCCCGTTTGCCAGAGCGACAAGCTGGCGCTCCGCACCGCCGGTTTCCAGGCTGCGGATCAGGAACATCAAATTGGGCTTGTTTGCACTCACGTCGTCAGGGTCCGATTGCGGTGCGCCGTTGCGCGCAGGATTTCTTAGGGGTAAGCACCTAGAGGCTCAAGGGAAACGATAGAGATTTCATGTCCAGTCGCCGCGTCCTGCACGTCATAACATCACTGGACCGTGGCGGCACGGAAGGGTTTCTGGCCGGGCTGGCGCCAAAACTGCGCGCGCGCGGCATCGAGCAGGAAATTGCCGTAATGGTGGATGGGGGCGATCACGCCACCACCCTGCGTGACGCGGGCTTTGTGGTGCATGAGCTTGGCATGTCGCGCGGTGTACCTGATCCGCGTGGATTGCTGCGGCTGGCGCGCTGCATGAAAGCGTTCAACCCGGATGTGGTTCAGGGCTGGCTGTACCACGCGAACCTTGTGGCGGCGCTTGTGGCCGCGGTCTCAGCACCACGTGCAAAGCTCATCTGGAATATTCGATCTGTTGAAATGGACCCGGCAGATTATGGCTGGAGCCTGCGTCTTGTGGTGAAACTGGGTGCCTGGCTGTCCCGTAGGCCGGGTGCTGTGGTCTTCAACAGTGATGCGGGCCGTGAGGCTCATCAGAAACTGGGCTTTTCACCTGAGAAGCTACAGGTCATTCAGAACGGAATTGATACACAGCGGTTTCGTCCCCTGCCTGACAGGCGCGACTCAATGCGGGCGTCTCTTGGGTTGGGTGAACATGCAATTGCCGCCGCTGTCATTGCGCGCAACGATCCGGCCAAGGATCTGCCGGGGACCATTGCGGCGCTGGATCATGCGGGTGGTGTCACTGGCGTGTTCGTTGGAACGGACACGGAAAAGCTGGATGCGGGGCAGCATGTGGTGCTGGGCATGCGCCGCGATGTGCCGGAGATTTTGTCCGCCTGTGACATGGTCGTTCTGGGGTCCAAGAGCGAAGGATTTCCCAATGCCGTGGCTGAAGGCATGGCAGCGGGGCTGCCTGCTGTTGCCACGGATGTGGGTGATGTATCGCTGATTGTGGATGAGTACGGCCGCGTGGTACCTGCGGAAGACTCAATGGCTCTGAGTGCCGCCATCGCTACGATGGCGCAGCTGACACCGGGCGAGCGCGCGGCCGTGGGCGCCCGTGCGCGCGACCACATTGAGCGATCATTTTCGATGGACGTGTGCGTTGACCGGTTTGCTGCTTTGTATGAGCGCTAGGCCGTTGTTCTAGTTGTAGAACGTGCGGTACCAGTCGATGAAGTTGCCAATGCCCTCGTCAATCGAGGTGCGCGGCTCAAAGCCTGTGTCACGGCGCAGGGGCTCGATGTCTGCATAGGTGGCGGGAACGTCGCCGGGCTGGAGGGGCAGGAAGTTCTTTTTGGCTTCAAGACCCAGATGCTTTTCGATTGTTTCGATGAACGTCATCAGCTCAACAGGCTTGTTGTTGCCGATATTGTAGACCCGATAGGGCGCATGGCTGGCGGCTGGATCACCTGAAAGCGGGTCGTAGTCCGGGTTTGCGGTCGGTGTGTTGTCGGCCACGCGGATGACACCATCCACAATGTCATCGATATAGGTGAAGTCTCGGCGGTGCTTGCCGTGGTTGAACACGTCAATCGGCTCGCCTGCAATGATCTTGCGGGTGAACAGGAACAGCGACATGTCCGGCCGTCCCCAGGGGCCATAGACCGTGAAGAACCGCAGGCCAGTCGTGGGCAGGTCATAGAGGTGCGAATAGGTGTGCGCCACCAGCTCGTTGGCCTTCTTGGTGGCGGCATAGAGGCTTACCGGATGATCCACACTGTCTGCCGTTGCGAACGGCATCTTTTCGTTTGATCCGTAAACGGAGCTTGAGGACGCGTAGACGAAATGTTCGACCTTTGCTTCCTTGGCCAGGTCAATCATGTGCTGGAAGCCAACGATGTTGGCCTGAATATAGGCGTCCGGATTTTCGATTGAGTAGCGCACACCTGCCTGGGCGGCGAGGTGGATGACCTTCTTGATGTTGTGCTGCTCGAAAATCTTTGTGAGGGCCGGTTTGTCTTCCAAAGAGGCCTTGTGGAACGTAAAGCCGTCACGCGAGGTGAGGCGTTCCAGCCGGGCTTCTTTCAGGCGCACGTCATAATAGTCGTTGAGGTTATCCAGACCGACCACGGTTTCGCCCCGGTCGAGGAGCACATGGGCTGCGTGAGAACCGATGAAGCCGGCAGCGCCGGTGACGAGCCAAGTCATGATGTGTCCTGTCTGGAGTGGTCGTTGCGTTTAAAGCCGGGTATCGGTGTCGGTTGCGTCAAAGGCCCATTTAAGATCAGCGAGAATGCCTGTGGGCTTGAGGAACTCTTTCACACCCTTGGCCCCCATCTTTTCAAAAGCATCGTGGGCGACCGCAAGAACGGCAGCGTCATAGGCGCCTTTTTCAGGGGTCTCAACCAGATCAAGGCCCAGTTCCTTGCGGGCCTCTTCAGCGTCGACCCAGGGATCATGCACATCCACGGTTACGCCGCGGGCCTGCAGGTAGGAAATGGTGCGGGCCACAAGGGTGTTGCGAATGTCCGGGCAATTTTCCTTGAAGGTCACGCCCAGCATCAGCACCCGTGAACTGGCAGGGGCCGTGCCTTTGGAAATCATCGCGTCGAGCACCAGCTGGCCTGCATGGTCACCCATGCCATCATTGATACGGCGGCCAGCCAGAATCATTTCGGAGTGATGGCCCACTTCCTGTGCCTTGTGGGTCAGGTAGTAAGGGTCAACGCCAATACAGTGGCCGCCGACAAGTCCGGGACGGAACGGCAGGAAGTTCCATTTCGTTCCCGCAGCCTTGAGCACTTCTTCGGTGTCGATGCCAAGGCGGGAGAACAGAACAGCGAGTTCGTTGACGAGGGCAATGTTGACGTCGCGCTGGGTGTTTTCAATCACCTTGGCGGCTTCTGCCACGCGAATGGACGAGGCCTTGAACGTGCCTGCCGTGATGATGCTGCTGTAGAGCGCGTCAATCAGATCAGCTGCCTGCGGCGTCGAGCCGGACGTGACTTTTTGAATATCGGCCAGCCGATGTTTCTTGTCGCCGGGATTGATGCGCTCGGGACTGTAGCCGCAATAGAAGTCTTCGTTGAATTTGAGGCCGGACACTTTCTCGAGCACGGGCACGCAGTGCTCTTCCGTGGCGCCAGGAAAAACTGTTGATTCATAAACAACGATGTCGCCGCGCTTGAGAACCTTGCCGACAGTCTCGCTGGCCCGTTCAAGGTAGGACAGGTCCGGGCGCTTGAAGGCGTCGATGGGCGTCGGCACGGTGACAATGAAGAAGTTTGCGGTCGCCAGATCATCCGGGTTGGAGGCAAAAGTCAGCTGGGATGCTGCGGCCAATTCTTCAGGCTCGACTTCGCGGGTCTCGTCATGGCCTGCGGTCAGGTCGGCGACACGTTTTGGATTGACGTCGAAGGCGATCGTCGGGCGAGCATGGCCAAAGGCGACCGCGACCGGCAGGCCGACATAGCCTATGCCGATGACGGCAGGGCGAAGGCCTGAGATATCTGCGGGAAGCTCGGCTGGTTTCGCCATCTCGGCGTCCTTCTGGAATTGGTCCCGTTTGCGGGAGTATCTATCCGCTGTCTTTGCAAGGGCCGCCGGAAAAAAGCAAGTCCACAGCGGGATTGATGGTGAATTTGAGCCCTGGCCATCGCACAGGTTGCGGGCGAGGCTTGGGACCGCTAAGTGCTGGCCTTGTGTATTGCATGGACCCAATTGTGAGCATCCCAAATGAGCGATCCGATAGCCTTTATTGATCTTGCCGCCCAGCAGGCCCGTATCCGCGACAAGGTAGATGTCGCGATTGCGAAGGTTCTGGACCATGGGATGTACATCAACGGGCCGGAAATCCTCGAACTTGAGGCGCAGCTGGGCACATTCAGCGGGTCAGAGCATGTGATTGGCTGTGCCAGCGGCACGGATGCTCTGGGACTGGTGCTGATGGCGCGGGGGCTGCGGCCGGGAGACGCCGTCTTTGTGCCAGCCTTTACCTTTATCGCGACAGGTGAAGCTGTGGCCTGGCTGGGTGCAACGCCGGTGTTTGTGGATGTGGACCCCAGGACCTTCAATATGGACCCGCGCCATCTTGAGGCTTCCATCGCCTCGGCCAAGGAACAGGGCTTGAAGCCTGCCTGCGTGATTGCGGTGGATCTGTTTGGTCAGCCTGCAGACTACCCGGCCCTGAAGGACATCTGTGACGCAGAAGGCCTTTTCCTGCTGGCGGATGCGGCTCAGAGCTATGGCGGTGCGCTGGCCGACAACCGGGTCGGGTCTTTGGGGGATGCGGCGACGACCAGCTTCTTCCCGGCCAAGCCGCTTGGCTGCTATGGCGATGGCGGCGCGATCTTTACGGATGATGCCGACATGGCGGATCACATTCGGTCGCTGCGCAACCATGGGGCCGGCGCCGACCGCTACGACAATGTGCGCATCGGCATGAATGGCCGCCTTGATACGATCCAGGCGGCGATCCTGATTGAGAAACTGGTGATCTTTGAAGAAGAGCTTGTATCACGGCAACGGATTGCCGAGAGGTACAATGCAGCGCTCGAAGGCGTCGCCACGGTCCCCTTTGTGGGCAATGCGGCGAAGTCTGCCTGGGCGCAGTATACGCTTCGGGTTGCGGACCGTGATGCGGTGCGGGCGCGATGCCAGGACGCGGGCATTCCCACCCAGGTCTATTACCCGATCCCGCTGCACAGGCAGACGGCTTACAAGCACTACCCGACAGGCCCGGGTGGATTGCCCGTATGTGATGCGCTGGCAGCGGACGTTCTGAGCCTGCCCATGCATCCCTATCTGGATGAGGCGACGCAGGACCGGATCATCGAGGGTGTGCGGTCGGCGATTGCCGGTTAGGCGCGCGCGCCAAGCAGAGCATATGTCTCCAGAACAGCGGCGGCGATGGCCTCGTTGGAATGCCCTTTGGATATGAAGCTGCGACCAGCGGCACCCATTTTCTGACGCAAGGCTGCATCGGTGATGAGGCGTCTTAGGGCGTCCGCCAGCCCCGTTGCATCGCGCACGGGAGCCAGCAGACCGGTTTCTTCGGCGATGATGGCGTCCCGGCAGCCGGGCACGTCGGTGGTGACACAGGGCAGGCCGCAGGCAGCCGCTTCCAGCAACGCCTTAGGCAGGCCTTCGCGATAGGATGGCAAACAGGCAACGTGGCTGTCGCGGTAGAGCGCGGCCATATCCGGCACCTGACCCAGCCAGGACACTGACCCCTCTGCCTGCCAGCTTTTCAGCTCAGTCTCCGAGATGGCGGACCGGTTGGCCGGATCAAGCCCCCCTGCCAGCACGAATCGTGCATTTAGCCCTTCGCCCGTGAGTTGCCGGGCGGCGTCCACAAACTCGCGCACGCCCTTGTCGGCCAGCATGCGAGCGGCCAGTACAATCTGCACGGGTGGCGGTGCAGGCGTTTGGGTGGGTGAAAACTGCTCAAGGTCCACACCGGAGCCGGGAATGAGGCGGGTGCGCGTTACCGGAACACCAAAGCGGGTGGTGACGAGGGTCTGATCGTCCGGGTTCTGGACGATTGCCATTTGCCTTTTGCTGCCAAGGGCCAGCCGCAGGGCTGTTGTCAGCGCAATCCGAATGGCCTGTTCTTTGGAGCCTTGGCCCAAAAAGAAAGAGCCCACGCCTGTCACGGACATGACCGTGGCCTGCCGCTGCCAGCGGGAGACGAGAGCTGCATAGAGGGCCGGTTTCAGAGTGAAGGCATGAACAATGTCTGGCTTCAGCGCGCTGACCAGCCGGTTAAGGCTCGCCAGGGTTTCCAGTTCACGGGCCGGGGACGCAAAGCTTCTCGCGAGGGGCCAAGGGTGGAAGGTGAAGCCGTTTGTGTCCATTTCCCGGGCCTGATCGGCCTCGTTGATGGCCACATGCACGTCCCAGCCCTGGCTCTGAGCGGCCTTTGCAATGGGCAGACGGTGGTTGAAGAATGAGTCCAGCTGATTTGCCGCGAGCAGCAGGCGGGGGCCGGACGGGGCAGGGGTGGCGATATCAGCGGCCAAATGCGCTGAATCCCCCTTTGCACTGACCCGCGTCTTCATGTATACCCTCGCAACTTGAACTGGCCCGGCGCTGAAAAGCGGCTCGGGCCTCGCACTTTTTCTAAGAACTGGCGCGCGGCCTTACCTTTACTGGGGGCGGGCATTCGCGACAACACAAGACTGAGGCAGATACCCATGGCGGTTCCCAAAAGTAGAGTAACAAAGGCTCGTCGCGGCTGGCGTCGGAGCCATCACGCCCTTGGGCAGCCGGCTTATGTGGAAAACCCGGATTCCGGTGAACTTCACCGTCCGCACCACATTGACCTGAAGAGCGGCATGTATCGCGGCCGTCAGGTTCTGGAACCAAAAGACGACGCATAAGCGGCGTTTCTTTAGGCTTTCAGCCAAAAATGACAAGTTCAAGGGGTCCCTCGGGGCCCCTTTTCTTGTTTTGTTCTCGTGTTTTTGAGTTGCGCAAGTGAGGCGTACGCGTCACGGCTGTGCCGTATTTTAACTGTACCTCTTTGAACCACGCGAGGGATTGAGGTGGCCTATGGTACGTATTTCCAGGGGCCACTTATAACACGGGCGACGTACCCTTTTGGCTGCGCCCATCTAACGGATCCGGGGGAAGACCCACATGTTTGCTATTATTCCACTGCTGCTGCTTTTGCTGATCGCCTACAACGTGGTGGTTTTCATCACCGGGCCTGATCTGGCCACGCAGCTTTTCTCACTCGACATGGTTTCAGGCGCGGTCTGGACGTTCACCGTTTCCGACCTGTTCCTTGTTGTTGGTCTGGTGCTGTTGTTCATTGAGATTGTGCGCGCCACCGGCACGGCGCAGTCCTCGATCATCAATCACGGCCTGTCGATGCTTGTCTTCGTGCTGTGCCTGATCGAGTTCATCATTGTACCTGAAGCAGCAACATCGACGTTCTTCTTTATTACTGCTCTGGCGCTGCTGGATGTGGTGGCCGGGTTCTCGGTGACCATAACAACCGCGCGACGGGACTTTGCGGTCGGCGAATAACCGCCACGCACGTTCCTAGACGACATCACTTGCCCAGGCCTCATGGAGTGCCTGGGCAAGTTTTTTTGTGGTCGGGCCTGCTGGAAGTGTGGTGCCCTCGAGTGTGGTCACAGGGCATATGCCCCACAGGCTGTTGGTCAGGAATATCTCGTCTGCAGCCTTGAGGGCTTCGACGCTGATGCCAGCCTCGACAACATTCAGGTTCGCGTCGCGTGCAAGTGCCAGCGTGTCATTGCGGGTGATGCCTGCGCGGATCGACCCGTCGTCGGGCGGTGTTGTGACTGACCCCTCCTTCACAACAAAAACATTGCCGATGGTGGCGCAGGCGATGCCGCCGTCAGCGGATCGCATGAGCGCTTCGTCGGCGCCTGCGGCGTCCGCTTCCATGCGGGCCATCACGTTGTCGGTGTAGTTCAGTGTCTTAAGGGGGCTTGCGGGGCTGGTGGCCAGCTTGCTGACGCTGCTGACCATGACTGACAGACCTGCGGGTGGGGCAGGTGCGGCGGCAGCTGTGATCATCAGGGTCGGCGATGGGTCTTGCGGCAACGCTACCCCTCGCCCAGCGGGGCCGCGGGTGAGCGTCATGCGCAGGCTTGCGCGATCATTGTTGGCAAGGCCGTTTGCCTCGAGGGTTTCGCGGGCAGCTGCGCGCAGCGTGCGGCTCTCAAAGGGTGGCTTGATCTGCATGACCGCTGCCCCTTCGAGCAGGCGCGTGATGTGTCGGTCCAGGCGGATGATGCGGCCTTCCCGGGCGAGCAGGGTTTCAAACAGGCCGTCAGCCAGAAGCAGGCCGCGATCAGATGGCGCAATGGCAGCTTCGTCTGCCGGGACGAGGGCTCCGTTCAGCCAGATACGGGGCATCGACATGGGTGCGTCCTATTCGGCCGTTTGCGCAAACCGCTCAGCGGTGCGCCGGGATGTATATCCCAGGAAATTGTTCATCAGCGCGTGGCCGTGATCCGTCAGCACGCTTTCGGGGTGAAACTGCACGCCGAATGCCGGTGCCGTCTTGTGAGCTACGGCCATGATCGTGGATGGGTCGTCTTCCAGCCGGGCCGTTACCGACAGGTCTTCCAGCAGGGCGGTATCGGCAATCAGTGAATGATAACGACCCACCTGCATGGGGGACGGCAAACTTGCAAAGACGTCTTTACCGTGATGGGTGATCGCGGATGCCTGACCGTGTATGGGGCGGTCTGCCCGAATGATGGTGCCGCCGCAGGCCGCCACAAGGCACTGGTGGCCCAGGCATACGCCGAGCAGGGGAATGCTGTTGGTAATGGCTGTGCGGGAGAGTGGTGTCGAGATGCCGGCTTCATCCGGTCCGCAGGGTCCCGGCGAAATGATGATGCCTGCGGGCTTCATGGCCAGGGCCTCATCGACGGTGATGGCGTCGTTTCTGATGACCTCAACAGCATCGCCAAGCTCGCGCACATAGCGGGCGAGGTTGAAAACGAAGCTGTCGTAATTGTCGATCACAAGAATCATGAGGATGTGCCGCCCATCAAAGCAGCCTTCATGGCGCTGGCCTTGGTGATGGTCTCGTCATATTCGTCGTGGGGGTCACTGTCGGCAACAATGCCGCCGCCAGCGTGATAGGTGATTTTTCTGTCGGTGATTGTCAGTGTTCGGATGGCAATGGATGTATCGATTGCGCCGTCCAGACCGATGAACCCGATAGAGCCGCAATAGGCACCACGGCTATGGGGCTCTTCTTCAGCGATGATTTCCATGGCGCGCACTTTTGGCGCACCGGTGATGGACCCGCCGGGGAAACAGGCAGCCATGCAGTCCAGCGATGATGCGTCGGGCCGCAGCGTGCCGGTGACGGTTGAAATCAGGTGATGCACGTTCTCAAACGAATGCAGCTCGCACAGGGCGTCCACCTTCACGGAATGGTCCGCGCAGGTGCGCGACAGGTCATTGCGCTGGAGGTCGACGATCATGATGTTCTCAGCGCGGTCTTTGGCGCTGTTCATCAACTCGTCTGCCAATGCCTTGTCGCGTGCGTCCGTCTCGCCGCGCGGGCGGGTGCCTTTGATGGGTTCTGTGCGGACATGGCCGTCCGGTGTGATCTTCAGGAAGCGTTCCGGTGACGATGAAACCAGCGTGCGGTCGGGCAGCGTAAGATGTGCTGCAAACGGGGCGGGCGCATCACCAGCCAGCCGCTGGTAAATATCGAATGGCGTGATGCCTGTTGGCAAACTGGAATCAAAGCGCTGCGCCAGATTGGCCTGAAAGATGTCGCCGGCGTGAATGAGCTCAATGACCTGTGCGACGCTGGCGCGATAGGCATCGGGGCCTATGGTTGGCTGTGGATCGCCGCAGGGGCTGGTTGCTGGTGGGCGCGCCTTTGAGGCCTGTTCAACCAAGGCCTTCAGCGCTGACCTGCGCTCCTGTGTGACAGGGCTATCCCATGGGGACAGAACAAATGCGTGATCCGCGCCATTTGGGCAGGCGAGAACGGCGTCATAGAAGCCTACCGTTAGTACCGGGGTGTCCTGATCCATTCCTTTGGGATGCGGCAGGCGCTCAAGATCATGGGCAAGCTCATAGGCAAAGAACCCGGCAGCGCCACCGGCAAAGGGGACGGGTGTTTCGCCGCGCTCATATGAATGCACCTGCTTCCATGCCTGAAGAGCTGCATCGAGACGCCGTAAGGCACCGCCGCGGGTCGCTGGATCCAGTTCACCCAGGGTGATGGTCAGTGTTTCCGCAGGGTCCAGCAGGATGTACGCGACATCGTCAGACCCCTGCCAATCGAGCAACTGCGCGAAGGGTCTGTCAGCTACCGGCGCAAAGATATCTGCCGGGCGGATGCCGGTGGGCAGTGTCACCCTTTCCCATATGGCGGATGCCGGGAGGTGGGGCGTTTGGTCTGGTAGGGCTGACGACAGGTGAGGTGTCCGTTGATTTGGCCTGAAGCGGGCAATTGCGCGGGTTCAACCTTGCGCTGGGCGCATGCAGTTGCTTTGCTGATGGGTAACAATACCGCATTTAAGGGGCATGCGGCGCATGTCCATTGAGGACCAGCCATGCATGGTTTTTGACGCTTCTTGCGCGGATGAACGACAACGGGATTTGTGCCCTGAGAGGGCCTGAGGGAGAACAAGACATGAGTGATGTATTTCGCGAGAACTTGCTGAAGGACAAAGTCGCATTCTTTGCAGGGGCGTCTTCAGGCATCAATCTGGGTGTTGCCCAGCGCTTTGCTCGGGAGGGGGCGAAGGTCGTCCTGATCTCGCGCAGCCACGACAAGATTCAGGACGCGGTCAAAAGCATCACCGATGAAGGCGGCACGGCTTTTGGTATGGCGTGTGACGTCCGCGACTTTGAGAGCGTGGATGGGGCCCTCAAGAAGGCCAAGGAAGAATACGGCGAGATTGATTTTGTGCTGTCCGGTGCGGCAGGCAACTTTGTTGCGCCGGCTCTTGGTATGTCATCGAACGGCTTCAAGGTGGTGATCGATATCGATCTGATCGGCACGTTCAATGTGCTGCGGGCATCGTTCCCCTATCTCAAGCGTCCCGGTGCATCCCTGGTGGCCATAACGGCACCGCAGGCGGTGCAGCCTGCGATGTTCCAGGCGCATGTGTGTGCGGCCAAGGCGGGCATCAACATGCTGGTGAAATGTCTTGGGCTTGAGTGGGGTCCCGGTGGTGTGCGCGTCAATGCGGTCTCGCCGGGTCCGATTGCGGATACGGAAGGGATGCGCCGTCTTGCGCCAACGCCAGAAGCTGAGGAAGCCATCATCAGCTCCATCGCGCTGCGGGAATACGGCACCAAGACTGACATTGCTGAAACCTGCATGTGGCTGAGCAGCGAAGCGTCGCGGTATGTCACCGGCACCATCATTGATTGCGATGGCGGGACGACGCTTGGATCTGCCAAGGGCGACGCCATCGGAGAGCTGGGCGACCAGATTCCAGACTTCACAGCCCGATAGGCAGGGGTCAGGCACGTATCATGGCGATTGACCCTTCACGCTTTGAGACCGTTCAGTACACGGTTGCAAATCACGTTGCGACGGTGATGCTGAACAGGCCGCAGCGGCGCAATGCGCTGAACCGGCAGGCCTATGACGAGCTGGAAAAGGCATTTCGGGCGGCGCAAGCAGATAGCGACGTGCGCTGCGTGATCGTTACCGGTGCCGACCCGGCCTTTTGTGCCGGAGAAGACGTCAAGGAAATGATGACCGGGGAGCAGAAAAACGCGAGCGTTGCGAAGCTCACCTCCGTGCGACCCAAACCGACACCTGCCGCCATGGCAGTACTTGAGTGTGACAGACCGGTCATTGCCGCCGTCAACGGCCCTGCGGTGGGCTGGGGCATGGAGTTGGCCCTGTTTGCAGACATTCGCATAGGGTCGGAACGCGCGCAGATGGGCGAGATATTCATCAAGCGCGGGCTTATCTCCGACATTGGCGGTCTTGGTCGCCTGCCATCCCTTGTGGGGGCGTCAAAGGCCGCTGAGTTGCTGTTTACCGGCGATGTGGTGGATGCCCATGAGGCGGAGCGCATCGGCATTCTCAGCCGGGTGGTCGCCCATGACACGCTGATGGATGAGGCCCGCAGCCTGGCGGGACGCATTGCGGAGAATGCTCCACTTGCCCTGCGCTACATGAAAGAAGGTCTGCGGATATCGGCTGGTCAGGACTATCAGGCGCTCGGTGGTTGGGTTTCGGGGACGTTGGGGAAACTGTTTCAGACCGAAGACCACTCAGAGGGCGTCGCGAGCTTTCTTGAGAAGCGGCCGCCGCAATTCAAAGGGCGCTAGGCGGATAGATGGCGCTGTTTTTTGATCAGAAGTGGTTCACGGACCGGCTCAACGATATGGGCCGGTCGCCGAATGATCTGGCTGAGGCCATTGGCATGCCGCTGATTGAGCTGGCAGCGGTCTGGAAGGATCAGCGGGAGTTATCGGTTGATGAGGTGCGCGGGATGGCGCAGTTCCTCAAGGCACCTGCCGAAGAGGTGGCGTCGCGCGCTGGCGTATCTACGCCGATACCAAGTGAACCGGGTGAAGCAGGCGTTGCGGGCAGTGACCTTGCGCCTGTGCTAGAACGACTGGATGAGATGGCGCATCGGCTCGACAGACTTGAGCGGGCTGTTGGCGACATCAAGGCATTGCTGCTGGATACGCGGCTGAATGGGGATGAGAAGGACAACTAGATGGGTAACGTAGCACCGGCATTGTTTGCTGGTTTGTTTCTTGGCGCTGGCATTTTTGCGGTGCTCCAGGTCCGTGCCTCCTCCGTGGGCGGACAGATTTTCTGGCTGGTGGGGCTGATGAGCTTTGCGGTTGGCGGGCTGTTCGCGGCGCTGCGACTGTTTGTGCCCAGCGTGGAACCTGTCTATGTGACCGTCCTGCTGTTCTGCATTTCAGTTGGCCTTGGCGCGATCCTGATAGGCATTGTGTCGCATCTCGTGCGGCCTATGCCTGAACGCTGGACGACGATTGGTCTGGCCATTCCGGTTGTTGTCTATGTGGTAGCGGTGCTCACAGATCAGATTCACTTCGCAGCACTTGTTCAGATTGTCGTGTTGATCGGCATGACGGGCGTTGCAGCCTGGAAGTTTGAAGATTTTCCCCGTGCCTCGATCTGGGTGATTGCGGCTGCGCTGTCATTTGCGCTGCTGACGCCATTGCTCATGCGGATAGCGCCGGGCCTTGGGCTCAGCCAGATGGACGTAGGGCATCTGGCCATGGCCATAGGGTTGTTATCGCTGGTGCAGGCTGCCAAGGCGCGGGGTATTGGCGCGGGAGGCGCTAGTGCGTGACTTTCAACGTCCCGGACGGTCAACGGTTCATAGCCTCAATGGCATGTGCGCCTCGTCTCATCCGCAGGCGTCGCTGACCGCCGTCGATATCATGAAGCGCGGCGGCAACGCTGTGGATGCTGCAGTGGCTGCCAGCGCGGTTCTGTGTGTCGTTGAACCCATGATGACGGGCATTGGCGGGGACTGTTTTGTGCTGTTTGCGCCCAAAGGGTCGTCTGATGTGATCGGCCTCAATGGGTCAGGGCGTGCGCCAGCTGGGGCGACAAGGGACTACTTTGTTGAGCAGGGGCTCGACAGGATTGGTGAGACCTCCGTTCATTCCATCAGCATTCCCGGTGCCATTGATGCCTGGGCAAAGTTGCTGGCGGATCACGGCACCATGGGTATGGATGAGGTGCTGGCACCGGCTATTGCGTTCGCGGAAGAGGGCTTTGCCCTGTCGCCGCGTATCGCCATTGACTGGATGTTTCTTGTTCCGCAATTGAAGAATGATCCAGACATCCGCTCGCTCTACCTGCCCTCCGGGGATGCCCCGGTCATTGGCAGCATCTGGAAGAGCCCGGCACTTGGACGCACCCTGCGCGCCATTGGTGAGCGCGGCAGGGCTGGGTTTTACGAAGGTGAAATCGCGGAACGCATGGTGCAGACGCTGCAGGCCAAAGGCGGGCTGCATACGCTTGAGGACTTTGCCAATACGTCTGCTGACTATGTGGCGCCGATCTCGACGGACACACGTGGCCACAGGCTGCTTGAGATCCCTCCGAACGGCCAGGGCATCACAGCGTTGATTGCGCTTAACATTCTTGATCGTCTGAATGTGGACGGGCTGGACCCACGTGGACCCGAGCGGGTGCATCTGCAGGTGGAAGCCGCCCGTCGTGCCTATGCAGCCCGCGACATGTATGTGGCCGACATGGACCAGGCGCAGGTGCCGGTGGACCATCTGTTGTCAGATGCCTTTGCGGATGCGATTGCAGCGGAGATTGATCCAGACCGGGCGGCTGACCTGCCGCAGGCGCAGGACAACCCGCACAAGGACACGACCTATCTCACGGTCGTCGACAAGGACCGCAATGCGGTTTCCTTCATCAACTCTTTGTTCCAAGGCTTTGGCTCGACCATTGCGGATGAGCAGACAGGTGTGGTGTTTCAGAACCGCGCCGCGGGGTTTGTGCTTGAAGACGGCCACCCCAACTGCATCGCGCCCAACAAGCGGCCCATGCATACGATTATTCCAGCCATGCTGGTGAAAGATGAAAAAGCCGTCATGCCGTTTGGCGTCATGGGCGGGCATTACCAGCCCATGGGGCATGTGCAGGTGGTGCTCAACATGCTGGCCTACGGTATGGACATTCAGGAGGCGATTGATTTTCCCCGCTTCCTGACTGAGGACGGCACGCTTGCGATCGAACGCGGACTTCCCGCCGCTACTCTTGAGGGTTTGACGGCGCGTGGTCACCGTGTGGCGGAAGCCGTGCCGCCATTTGGTGGCGGGCAGGGCATTGCCATCAACTGGGAGCAGGGCACGCTTACGGGCGGCTCAGACCCCCGCAAAGACGGTGCAGCAATCGGCTATTGATGCAGGTGAGATGGGCCTTGGATCAGGCGACCTGGTTCGCAAGGCGACCGGAAACGGGCTTTGCGTGCAAATCAATCGCACGCGCATAGGCCTGTGCGCTCTTGTTCATTTCGGCACCCGGATTTCCCGGAAGAGTGTGCCAATCCGGGACTTCCCGCCATAGGACACGTGCATTGTGAACACGTGCTGCGGGCGCCTTGGGTTGAGCTTCGGTTTCGGCACGCTTGGAAATCGCTGTTTTCTGCGGATTTGTGTTCACGCCATGGGCATGTGCGACCGCGCTGACGCGGTGGGGCAAGTGAACAAATCTGGTGCGGCCAATCCTCATACCTCGTTAAGGAGCAAGGACGATGCCAGCGCACTGTTAGCCCAAAACCGCCATGACAAATTGTCAAAGAACGGGATGTTTCGTCTTTTTTAATGGCTGCATGTCACTTTTCCGAAATGTTGCCCGAAGATTGAGGGACCAGAATGGTTCTCCGAGTGTCGGGCCTGCTTTGACAGGGGCTGTACACGTGACGATGCGTAACGACGGGTTTGATCAGGCAAGAAGTGCGACGGTCAATACATCTGCCACCGAAGGTTCGGTGCGGGATGCACGTGACACTGCGAGTCTTTCCAATGATCTTCAGGCCACAGCACTGAGTGCTGCAGGTATTGCCATCTATGAATGGGATATCGCCACGGACACCATTGTGTGGAGCGAAGGTGTCAGTGCTGTCTGGTCATCTGACGGCCGCGAATTGCTGACGTCTGACCATGTGTCTACAGGCCGCTCTTACGCGCGGTTGGTGGACCCTGATGCAGGTGTCTCGCGCTATGACGCGGTTATGACCAGCGACAAGTCCGACCGCGGCGACGGTGTCCCCTTTGACTGCGAATACGCGATTAATGTGCCCGGCCACAGTGAACCCGTCTGGATTGAAGATGGTGGTTCCTGGTTTGTGGGCGACAATGGACGTCCCGGCCGGGTGGTTGGCACTGTCCGCAATATTTCAGCGCGGAAAAATCAGGAACGACGTCTGGGTTATCTCGCCCGATATGACGAACTGACCGGCAACGTAAACCGCGCACGCCTGCGCGAACTCCTGTCTCAGACCATTGCCTATAGCGAACGCTTTGATCGCGATGCGGCTTTCATGATGGCTGGCATTGATAATCTGGCGCTCATCAACGACGCCTACGGATTCGATGTGGCGGACCAGGTCATTGTGGCGGTTTCGCAGAGGCTGACATCGCAGCTGCGCCAGAGCGACACGCTAGGACGTGTTGCGGGGAACAAGTTTGGCATCATCTTGACCAATTGCGGTGAGGCTGAAATGGCCTACACGGCTGAGCGTCTGATGCAGGCTGTAAGAGAAACCGTGATTGATACGGGTTCCGGGCCGGTATCTGCGAGTGTCTCGATTGGCTGTGTGTCCATTCCGCGGTGCGCCCGCAATGCGGCGGAAGCTTTGTCACGGTCTGAGGAAATTCTCGACAATGCCAAGACCACGCGACGTGGTGCCTATGGCATTTATCAGTTGTCTGAGCAGCGCGAATCCCGCCGCCGCCGCAATGTTGAGTTGGCCGACCAGATTGTTGCAGCCCTCAATGAAGACCGCCTGTGCCTTGCCTATCAGCCTATCGTGTCCTCCAAGACCGGCGCGGCTGATCTGCATGAGTGCCTGCTGCGGATGAAGCGTCCCGACGGGGAAGTCGTGTCTGCTGGCGAGTTCATTCCTGTGGCTGAAAAGCTCGGACTTGTCCGGCTGGTGGATCATCGCGTTCTGGAGATGGCGATCAAGACGCTTGAGGATTATCCGCAGGCGGAACTCGCAATTAACGTCTCCGGTATGACGGCCATGGATGGTACCTGGCTGGAGAGCATTCGTGGCTATGTCGGATCACGTCGTGATCTGGCTACGCGGCTGATCGTGGAGATCACGGAGACGGTGGCGCTTCACGAGCTGGAAGAATCCGCCAAGTTTGTCCGCGAACTGCGTGAACTGGGCTGCCGCGTTGCGATTGATGATTTCGGCGCGGGCTACACCTCGTTCCGCAACCTCAAGGCGCTGGACGTGGATATGGTCAAGATTGACGGGTCCTTCGTCAAAGGTCTTGTGCGCAGCCGTGACGACCAGCTGTTTGTGCAGACGCTTGTTCATCTGGCCAAGAACTTCAATCTGCCTGTGGTGGCGGAATGGGTTGGCAATGAGGATGAAGTCACACTCCTGCGCGCCTATGGCGTGGAGTACATGCAGGGGTTCTTCCTCGGCGAGCCTGTGTTGACGCCGCCATGGGAAACCGATGTGGCGAGCCTAGAAACAGCCTAAGCGCTAGCTCTACTTCTTTTTTGACCCAGCAAGCTCGTCGAGTTGCTTTTGCATCGCGGCCATTTGCTTTTGCATTTCAGCCACGTTCTGCTCAGGAGCTGCATCATCCTTGGCGGGCGCTGCAGGCTTTTCTTCTTCCGTCGCTGAAGCAAAAGGGTTCAGGCTGCGCACAGCGCTTTCAAGAGCGGCCACATTCTCACGCACCTGCTCTTCGATGGCGGTCACGCGATCCTCGCCAACGGCGCTGGCGATGCGGCTGCGCACCCGTTCCTGTTCCTTGGCAAAATTCTCAAGGCTCATTTCCAGGAAGCCAGGAACCACGCCCTGCAGGCTGTCGCCATAATATTTGATCAGCTGACGCATGAAGCGGATGGGAAGCAGATTCTGGCCACCCTTGGCTTCTTCTTCAAAAATGATCTGTGTGAGGACGGACCGGGTGATGTCGTCGCTGGTCTTGGCGTCGATAACGACGAAGTCCTGATTTTGTTTCACCATGTCCGCCAGGTGATCAAGCGTCACATAGCTCGATGTCGCCGTGTTGTAGAGCCGGCGATTGGCGTATTTCTTGATCGTGATCGGCTCATTGCCGGAAGACCGCTTCTTAGCCACGTTGTCACGCTTCCGTCGGTTTGGTGAACGAGGTGGGCTGGCAGCGGGGCGACGGTCTGTCGACTCGTGATCTGCCTAACCGGAAGGCACATTCTCGCGTAGCCATGCTGCAATGCGCAAGTGCAGTTGCGAGGAACGCTGAGCAAATTTGCTGCGTTTGCGAGAAGGGTTTGCATCTGGCGTGGGCGATATATCCAAAAACCCCGGGAAATCTGCCGTTTTCTGTCGAACGGGCAGGTGCCAGCCGCCAAATCACGAATTGGAACTGTCTGGCGTTTCTGGTGGCGTTTCGGCAGGTGCATCCGCTGCTTTTTCCGCAGCAAGTTGCGCTTCGTACTCAGCGTCGCGATCACGGCGGCCGATTGCCGGATGTACCCAGCTGTCCACGGGGCCAACATCCACATGCACATAGGGGGTGCGTGTGGGGTAGTAGCCAGCGCCACCTCGGTTGAGTTTGCGGGCCGCGCGATAGACCGCGTGGGGGTCGCCGAATTCCTGGGTAATGTCGATGGCCATCCCAAGCCTGTGGAAGGAGCCCGGATCCACGGACGTAGAGCGGGCAGCAAGCCACGCATTGGTGCGCTCGGAGCGGAAGGCCGACATTGTGTAGATGGGCTTGGAGGATGACGTCAGCTGATCAATATCCCACAAGAGATCCATCAAGGCCGGTGACATCTGCGTTGTGGTGTTGGTGCGCAGATCGCGCATGAACCAGGAAATGCGCTGGAAGGCACCTTTTTGATATTCACCATCGGCCCAGTAGGTGGTGGTCAGCTTTTCACCGGAGTTGAGGCTCTGCATGCGCAGGGTGCGCTTGTAGGGCGCTTCAGCGCGCAGGATGGCCGGCGCTGCCACAAGGCTGGTTGTGGCGACGGCCGCGGCTGCGGATGATTTCAGGAAGGTACGCCGAGTGGTCATGGTGTTGCTCTTCAGGAGGTGTCCGGAGGTTAGTTTGCCACAGTGGGCCGCAGGGAGTGTGATGCTTCGGCGACACTTTCTGGCGTAGTTGAGGTGCCTGGGAACGCCTGTGCAGGCGGCATTGGCATTGTGGGTTCAATAGCAAGTTCTGCATGAACCTCGGCTGCACGAGCCTGGGCGGCCATGTGCCTTGCATCTCCCTTGGGCACCATGTGGACGGTTGTGTATCCGCGTCGGGCCAGTTCATCGAGGATCTGTGGCAGCATGTAGGACGTGCGGTAGTGGGTGTCGTGAAAGATCACCACCCCGGAGCCCTTCGACGCAATCATCCGAAGAGCGCGCTTGTAGAGGGTGCGCGGCGATATGCGGCGCCAGTCATCGGTGCCGATGTCGCAGGAGAAGATCGCCACGTTCTTTTTGCTGAGATAGTTGCGCAGGCGCTTGGTGTGATTGAGCCCGGGGAAACGGAAAAACGGTGCGACTTCCGCCTTGATGCCGTTGGCGTCGGTTGCGCCGACCAGAGCTGCTTCAATCGCATCCGTTCCGCGATCAATCTGCCGGACGCTGTTGTAGTAGGACATCCTGGAGAGGATGGGGTGTGACCAGGTGTGACTGGCGACGGTATGGCCGCGCCGCCACACGTCTTTCACGATCTCGGGATGCAGCTTGGCGTAGCGCCCGACCATGAAGAAGGTTGCCTTGATGCAGTGCCTGTCGAGGGCATCCAGTATCTTCGGTGTGTGATCCGGGTTCGGACCATCGTCGAAGGTCAGCACCAATTCCTTGGGACCGACGGGGACTGTGCGGGCATATTGCATGGTGCCAAGGTCGGGGCCGCCGCGCGTATCCACCTCGATGGTGCGGGCGCTGCCCATGGCATTGGGGTTGTGGGGGCAGTTGATGCCTGTGGGCTTTTGCAGTGGCGCACTGATCGCCAGCGTTGGCAAGAAAGCCGCAGCCAAAGATGCTGCAAGTGGTGCTGCAACAAGTGCAGCGCGCAGCAGATGTCTGTGCAACATGAGTAAGCGCCCCCAAATCCCCACGTGGACTATAGCGCATCAGGACTGAAGGTGTGAGTCGGCAGGGTTAACCGGGGAGATGACGGTTTTGTCAGCTGCCGTGGGTGCGTGGGACCGGGCGCCAGTCGGCGGGGGCCATCTCGAAGGTCGCAAACTCAAAGCCCGGTGCGACCGTGCAGCCGCACAGGGTCCATTCGCCGAGGCTTTCAGCGGTTTGCCAGTGGCCGGCGGGGACGATGACCTGCGGGCGCTGGCCGGCCGTAAGTTCCGGCCCCAGGCGAAATGCTTCTGCGTCGTGACCGTCCGGTGACAGGGTCAAGGCCAGAGGGCCGCCGGCGTACCAGTGCCAGACTTCGACCGCATCGAGCACGCGATGCCAGTGTGACAGGTCGCCTGCTTCCAGCAGGTAGTAGATGGCGGTCGAGTGCCCCCGGTCTCCACCTGCGGGATCGCGGAAGGTTTCCCTGAAGTAGCCGCCTTCCGGGTGGGGCTGCAGGTCGAGGGTGGCAATGATGCTTTTGGCGTCCATGGATGTGCGCGACGCCTTTAGAAATTGTCTTTTAGTTCACGGGTCTTGGCAAAGACATCCACAAGGTTTGCGCCTTCCAGACCGATGGTGCGTTGCAGGTCGTCGCTGGCTGGACGCAGGAACGGGTTGGTGGCTTTTTCCAGGCCGATGGTCGTGGGAACGGTTGGTGTTCCTTTGCGGCGCAGTTCATCAATCTCGCGGGAGCGGGCCTGCAGGTCTGCATTATCCGGCTCGACGGAGAGCGCGAACTTTGCATTGGCCTGTGTGTACTCGTGTGCGCAATAGACGATGGTTTCGTCAGGCAGGGCGATCAGCTTTTGCAGGCTGGTCCACATTTGCTGCGGCGTGCCTTCAAACAGGCGACCGCAGCCAAGGGCGAAGAGCGTATCGCCGACAAAGGCAATCTTCTCGTCGGGAAAACTGAAGGCAATGTGGCCAGCCGTGTGCCCCGGCACGCCCAGCACCTGAGCCACACCGCCGCCGAATTCGATCGTGTCGCCATCGCCGACCGCGCGATCAATGCCGGGGATTTTGTCGGCTTCGTCTTTTGGCCCAATGACCGTGCAGCCAGTGCGGGTTTTGATGTCCCGGTTGCCGCCAGCGTGGTCGAAGTGATGGTGAGTGTTGAGGATGTGGGTCAGCCGCCAGCCTTTTTCGTCCAGCGCCTTGAGAATGGGTTCCACTTCCGGCGTGTCGATGGTGGCTGTTTCACCGGTTTTCTGTGAGTGCAGCAGATAGCCGTAATTGTCACTGAGGCAGGGGATCTGGTGGACGATGAGATCGGACATCTGACGCTCCGTCGTATGCTGGGACCGGGGGCCGGCTTCAGGCGATTGGGATTTGATCCGCACAGTAGGACGCACAGTCACACGGTTCAATTGGCAGCGCGGCCGATCTGCACAAATCCCGCTGCAATAATCAGGCACAGGGGTGAGTAATAGAGCCGATTGAGGCGATGGAAGGGTGTGTCGCGAGCATAGGCCATGGCGGCGGGAATGTATCCGCCGATGCCGCGCAGGGCGAAGACACAGGCGGCTCCCCAGAAGGCAACATCAATGGCAAGCAGCGGCACTGGCGCAATGGAGACAAGTCCGGCTTTCGTTGCGACCAGGCTGGTGGCCATGACAAGGGCTGCTGACACCCCAAAGCAGGCCAAGGGTGGGGGCGGCTGCATGTCTTTGGTGCGCCCGACCACGTGTTCCACAAAGCTGGTGTCATCGGTGCCCGGCCACCGGCCGCCAAGTCCCCAATAGGCGTGGATGAGGGCAATCAGGATGAGCAGCGACATGAGCGTGTATGCAATCATCATCCAGATAGCGTCCAACAGGTGAGGCCTGGCGGCGACCCGGCATATTGCCACACACTTTTTGCAGGATTGGTTGCGTAGACCGGCGGATCATCAAAGACCCCGTAACATCTTGCTGCTAGCATGGACTTATGCATCTGGATGTCGTTGATCTGCGAGACTTTTATGGGCGACCGCTTGGGCGTGTTGCGCGGCGGCTTGTGGGCCGGGCCGTGCGGGCGTGCTGGCCCAATGTGTCTGGCATGAGCGTTGTCGGTCTGGGGTACGCGACACCGTATCTGGGCATGTTTCGAGATGAAGCGACGCGCGTTGCGGCTTTGATGCCCGCTCAGCAGGGTGTCTTGCACTGGCCAAGGGACGGCAAGTTCCTGACCGGCCTTGTGGATGAAGTCTGTCTGCCGCTTTCCGATTCCTCCGTTGACCGGTTGCTGCTGGTGCATCACCTGGAAGGGGCGGACCAGCTGCGGCCTGCCTTGCGCGAAGCATGGCGCGTGCTTGCTCCCGGTGGACGGATCTTGATTGTCGCACCGAACCGGCGGGGCATGTGGGCCCGCGGGGAAGGGTCACCCTTTGGAAGCGGCCAGCCATTCTCGCGGGGGCAGCTCGTGTCGCTGTTGCGCAATGCCATGTTCACGCCGGTTGAATGGTCGTCTGCGCTCTATATGCCACCCGTTGGCTGGCGAATGTTTCTGCGGTCAGCCATTGCGTGGGAGCGATTGGGGGCGACGCTGTGGCCTCGTTTCTCCGGTGTGATTTTGGTGGAAGCCACCAAGCAGATTTATGCACCGACCGGCCATCGCGAGCGGGCCCGACGTCGCTTGCCTTTGGTGGCGCCGGTGAGAGCACCTGCACCTGCCCGCGACGTATGGATGGATGCTGCTGTTGACGAGTGATCGGGTGCTTGCCCCGTTTCATGCCCGCGCTTAGGCTAATATCTGAAAAAGAACGCCGGGCATGTCACAGCGAACATGGACCCGGTCAGGAAACAGCCTCTTGGGGAGCACACAGCCATGCGTATGGTCACAGCAATCATCAAACCATCACGGATCGACGAAGTTCTGACGGCCATGTCCGGCATTGGCATTCAGGGGCTGACCGTCACCGAAGTAAAGGGCTATGGCCGCCAGAAAGGCCAGACCGAGATTTACCGTGGCGCTGAATATGTGGTGCAGCTTGTGCCGAAGGTGCGCGTCGATGTGGCGTGCGATGACGCGATGGCAGACAAGGTGGCGGAGGCCATTGCCGGTGCCGCCAAGACGGGCAAGATTGGTGACGGCAAGATTTTCATCAGCGATCTTCAGGCAGCCATGCGTATTCGTACCGGTGAAACCGGCGCGGAAGCCATCGCAGGCTAAACCCCAAAAACTGCTTTTTACTGGCAGTCCAGCACGAAAATGGCCTGTTCGGCGGTGAGGTTTGCCCACCAGCCGGGCGGGCCTTTTTGTGTCCGGACGGCAGCTGAGCCGCCGAACATGCTGCCCAGGGTGATGGTGCGCTCAACGTCCGCGCCCAGCAGATCACACAAGGCTGTAAAATCTGTGAGGGTACACAGATGAATGTTGGGCGTTTCCCACCACTCATACCCCAGCGACGACGTGACCGGCATGCGGCCGCGCAGGGCGACATGGGTCCGGACTTTCCAGTGACCGAAATTGGGGAATGACACGATGACCCGCCGGCCAATGCGCATCATCTGCGTCATTACCTCGCGCGGGTTCTGCGTGGCCTGAATGGTCTGCGACAGGATCACGAAATCAAATGCGCGGTCGGGATAGTCCGCAAGGTCAGTGTCGGCGTCACCCTGAATGACTGACAGACCACGGGACACACAGGCATTCACGCCGGTCTGTGACAATTCTATGCCGCGACCATCAACGCCGCGTTCATCGCGCATGATCTCCAGCAATTGTCCGTCGCCACAGCCGATGTCGAGCACACGGGCACCGTGGCTCACAAGCTCGGCGATGCGGGCAAGGTCGGCGCGGGTAGCGCGGGGCGGGGCGGGCATTGCGGCAGCCATGTGTGCGTCCTCCCCTATAAACCGCGTGCGCGTGCAGACGCGCCGATGAAGCCGGAAATGGTGGCAAAGAGCTCCGGCTCATCCAGCAGGAAGGCATCGTGGCCCTTGTCGCTTTCGATTTCGACAAAGCTCACATTGGCTGCCACAGCGTTGAGCGCGTGGACGATCTGGCGGCTCTCTGACGTTGGATACAGCCAGTCGCTGGTAAACGATGCCACACAGAACCGCGTTGTTGTCCCGCGGAAGGCATCGGCCAGCGTGCCGCTTTCAAGCCCGTTGCGGCGGGCATGGTCGGCGGCGAGGTCGAAGTAATCCATGGCGCGCGTAATGAAGAGATAGGCGTTCGCGTCAAAGCGATCCACGAAGGTGAACCCCTGGTGGCGTAGATAGCTCTCGATCTGGAAGTCCGCCTCGAAGCCATAGGTGACGCTTTCGCGGTCCTGCAGGTTGCGGCCGAACTTTCTGTGCAGGGCTGCTTCCGACAGATAGGTGATGTGTGCAGCCATGCGCGCAACAGCCAAACCCTTGGAGGGGTAGCTGTCGTGTGCATTGTAGTTGCCGCTTTGCCAGTTGGGGTCAGCCATGATGGCCTGACGTCCCACTTCATGGAACGCGATGTTCTGAGCAGAATGCCGCGCGGCGGTGGCAATGGGGATGGCACTGAAGACGCGCTCAGGGAACGAGGCGCACCACTCGAGCACCTGCATGCCGCCCATGGAGCCGCCCGCAACACAGAACAGCTGTTCAATGCCCAGTGCTTCAACAAGCATGGCCTGCGCCCGCACCATGTCGCCGATGGTGATGACCGGGAAGTTGAGTCCATAGGGCTCATTGGTGGCCGGATTGATGGCGGTCGGGCCGGTTGTGCCCAGACAGCCGCCGACCACGTTCTGGCAGATGACAAAGTACTTGTCCGTATCAATCGGACGGCCCGGCCCCACCATATGGTTCCACCAGCCGGCCTTGCCCGTGGAGGGGTGGGCATTGGCGGCGTGCTGGTCGCCGGTAAGCGCGTGGGTGATGAGAACAGCGTTCGATTTGTCCGCGTTCAGCTCGCCATAGGTCTGGTAGGCGATTTCAAACGGCGTCAGGTCCACGCCACCGTCCAGCCTGAGCGGCTGGTCGGGTCCAAAGACGTGGACATGGCTTTGGGCGCCGGATGCGGCCCCTTCAGCGTCAAAACTGGTCTCAGCGTTCGTCATGGTCGCCATGTAATAGCGGCAAGCAGCCGTTTCAGCACCCCTTGGGTGTGCAAAGCCGGGCTGCATCACAAAATGCGGGCAGGTAGCTAGGAAAGCCGGGCGGGGTCTGTCAATGGGCGGGAGATACGGGCGGTAAACAGATTAATTCACAGACAGGCAGGATGAAGGGCGGTTTTTTTTGATTTTCGACCCCGCACGCCCTATTGATACGCGCTTCCCGCCCTGGCCAAGAGTTGAAATCACCCGATGTCCGCGTCGACAAAAACCCCGCCTGCTGAAACGGTCGAGACTGATAAAGTCACGGACCTTGCTGCTGCGCGCGTGGAAATTGACCGGATTGACGACGAAATCCACGATTTGCTGATGGCGCGGGCTGAAGTTGTGGGCCAGGTGGCTGCGGCCAAGGGGCCTGCACTTCTATCTGCCAGCCCCATCCGCATCGAGCGTGAGGCCCAGATGCTGCGGCGTCTTGTGGCCCGCCACAAAGGTCCTTTGCCATTCATGTCGGTGGCTGACCTCTGGCACGAGCTGATTGCGGCCATGACGGCCATTCAGGCGCCTTTTGCGGCGACGATTGCCGGCGGTGACGGTGCGGTGCAGCGGTTTGACCTCGCCAGGCAGCAATTTGGGTCCAGCATTCCAGTGACAGTGGCTGAGGATGCCCGCAATGCGGTGCGCCAGGTCGCGGACGGCTCAGCAGGGGTGGCGGTGCTGCCAGCACCTGAAAATGGTCAGCGCGGGGCAAAGCCCGGGGATGCACCCTGGTGGACCTTGCTCAACCGGGCCGAGGGGTCACCAAGCATTGTGGCAGCGCTGCCTTTTGTTGTGGCAGCTGAAGGCGATGCGCCGGTACGTCGGCGGTATCTCGCCGGCGATGGTCCGCGCGCAGTTGTGGTGGCGAAAGCGCCGCGCAACCCGTCCGGCGATGACATCACTTTGGTTGTTTCCACATCTTCGGGCTTTGTCAGCCCTGATATTTGCGGCGCCGCTTTTGAAAAAGCCGGGCTGTCCGCGTGGCGTCTTGCTTTTGCTGATGACCCCCATGCGGGTCCTGAAACGGACAAGGGCGCCGGTGCGCCTCAACTTCATCTGATCGCGATTGATGGTCACATTGAAGGTGACGATGAGCGGCTCAGCCTGATGGATACACGCCATGGCGGCCCGTTCGGAGAGACCTATCCGGTTGGCGGTTATCCGGTGCCAATCGGCCTCTGAGCCAGACTGGTGAAAAGGGGACGGCACTTCGGGCGGGCGACACGTTGAAGCCGGGCAGACGACAAGACATTTTTTCAAGGAATAACGCGATGGGTGAGATTACACCGCGCGACGGTATTGAGGGGATCACCCCTTACAAGGCAGGCGAAGCAAAAATCGCCGGGCGTGATACCGCGATCAAACTTTCTGCAAACGAAACACCGCTGGGGCCAAGCCCTGAAGCACGCAAGGCCTATCTTGAGGCAGCGCAGTCCATGGAGATTTATCCCGACGGTGGGTATGGCGGCCTTCGGGGTGCCATTGCCAAGCGCTATGGGCTGGATGCGTCACGCATTGTGTGTGGCAATGGATCAGACGAGCTGTTTCACCTGTTGGCGCAGGCCTTTTTGGGCAAGGGCGATGAAGCCATTCACACGGAGCACGGCTTTGCGGTCTATCGCATTGCAACTCAAGCCGCCGGTGGCGTGCCCGTGGAAGTGACCGAAAGCGGACTGACCACAGACGTGGATGCCATTCTGGCTGCCGTGACGGATCGCACGCGCATGGTCTTTGTGGCCAACCCGAACAATCCAACGGGGACATACATTCCCATCGACGAAGTAAAGCGGCTGCAGGCTGGGCTGCCCGGCAATGTGTTGCTGATCATGGATGCGGCGTATGCGGAATATGTGCAGCGCAATGACTATGAGGCGGGCCTCGAACTTGTGGCGACATCGCCCAACGTGGTGATGACGCGCACGTTCTCAAAGGTACACGGGCTGGCGGCCTTGCGCGTGGGGTGGCTCTACGGGCCTGAAACGGTTGTGGATGCCATGAACCGTGTGCGCGGACCGTTCAATGTGAGCGCACCTGCGCAGGCGGCCGCCATGGCTGCGATCGAGGACACGGGGCACGTGGCCAAGTCGGTTGCGCACAATCAGGAGTGGCTTGAGAAGCTGACCGGCCAGTTCACGGCCATTGGCATTGAAGTTGTGCCGGCGGTGGCGAATTTTCTGTTGCTGCGGTTTTCCGGCGAAGATGGAAAGACAGCTGAGGCGGCAGATGCGTTCCTGCGCGAGCGCGGTCTGATCCTGCGCGGTACGGCCTCTTACAAGCTGCCCGACTGCCTGCGCATGACCATTGGTCTGGCGGAGCAGAACGAGCTGGTTGTGGCTGCGCTCACTGACTTTATGGCAGGGAGTGCATCTTCATGAGTGAACCGCTGTTTGAGCGTGTGGCCATTCTAGGGCTTGGGCTGCTTGGGGCATCTCTTGCCCATGCGGTGCGTCGCGGTGGGCTTGCAAAAAATATCGCAGGCTTTGCGCGGTCACCTGAAACCCGCGCGCGGGCCCGCGAACTTGGGTTCTGCGACGAGGTTTGCGAGACCGCTGAAGACGCAGCCAAGCGTGCGGACCTGATTGTGCTGGCCGCCCCCGTCGGGGCGTTTGCTGCTCTTGCTGAAACGATTGCGCCGGTGCTGGCACAAGGCGCCATCGTAACCGATGTTGGGTCGGTCAAGTCGGCGGTGGTGCGGGATGTCAGTCCGCATATTCCTGATGGGGTTCACTTTGTGCCGGGCCATCCGATTGCGGGGACTGAGCAGTCCGGGCCGGACGCGGGCTTTGCGGAACTGTTTGATGGGCGCTGGTGCATTCTGACGCCCATTGGGGCGGCAGAGGATGATGTGGCCCATGTGGCGGACCGCGCAGAGGTTGAAAAGCTGGCGCAGTTCTGGCGTGGCTGTGGCAGCGACGTGGATTTCATGGACCCGCACCATCATGATCTGGTGCTGGCCATCACAAGCCACCTTCCGCATCTGATCGCCTACAACATTGTGGGCACAGCCGCAGACCTTGAGACGGTGACCCAGTCTGATGTCATCAAGTATTCCGCTGGTGGTTTTCGTGACTTCACGCGTATTGCTGCGTCCGACCCGACCATGTGGCGGGACATCTTTTTGAACAACCGCGAAGCCGTGCTGGAGATGCTTGGACGCTTTGCGGAAGACCTGTCGGCCCTACAGCGAGCAATCCGCTGGGGAGACGGCGATGCGCTGTTCACTCTGTTTACCCGGACGCGGGACATTCGACGCGGCATCATTGATGCTGGTCAGGATTCAGCGGTGCCGGATTTTGGACGCCACGCGAAGCCCGGCGACGACGAGCAGTAGGCTCGCGGGCGTTGGGGCCTGCTCACATTCTGAGCGGCACCGGGCCCAAAAAAACCTCGCTGTCGCGGATGATAACCGGCAGACGGATATGTCCGGGGTCAGCGCCTGATGTCAAAGACAGGATGGCGAGGGCTGATTTCAGCGTGCCTTCCAGGTTGCGTGCAACAAGCTCCTGGGCAATCAGGCCATCCACGATGGTGTCATGGCCTTTGAGGGTTGTGTCGAAACGGCCATTGCTTGTGCCGTCGGGGGCGATTTCAAGTTTGCCGGTTCCGGTTGCGCCGGTGTCACCCCAGGTGACCGTGCCCTGCGAGACCTGAATTTCGCTGCCTTCAAGCTGCAGCAGCGCGATATCCTGAAACACATTGTCACCGGCATTTGCGGTCACACGTGACTGAATGCCTACGTGGTTGATGAGTGGGCCGAGAATATCGGTGATGCCGGGAGCCAGGGTCTTTCCCATGGCGATGTCGGCGCCACGCAGGGCGATGTCGACTGCCCCGGGCACATCATCCGCCTTGCGGGCGTGAAGCTGGAGACGCTCGGCTCCGACAGTCGCCGGCAAATCCAGGCGGGTTGCCACGACAGATTGCAGATCAATGGCGAGCCGCGCCGGGGCACCGCTCTCCATGACGTAGCTTGCGTCCGTGCCGTCAGCCGTCACTTCCCAGTCTTGTTGTGCCTCGGCTGTGCCATAGGTCACCTGCATGGGACTTTTGGCGGACGCAATGATGTGATTGAGCCGATAGGGCAACGCGTGTGCGTGAAACTCGGGTGTGGTCCAGCTCCACGGCACGTCCGCATTGGCGGCGTCGTAGCGCAGATTGTCGAGTTCGAGGCGCAGCCGCAGGGGCCAGCCTCTGGCGCGCATGTCGTCCCAAGTGACGGTGATGCCGTTGCGCGATTGTGCGGCGGCCCAGTTTTCCACTTCGACCTTCATGCGGTCTGCCAGCGTGCTCCAGTAGATCCAGTAAAGGCCCATGAGCAGGAGCAGGCCAAGAAGCGGGTATGAGATTTTGGGGATGCGGTTGAGCATGAGGCCAGACTTGCGATATTGCGGGGGTGTGCAGACGGTCGTCGGCTGCACCACCTGCCAACGATAGTGCATTTACGAAGGTCTGGCGCAGCCGTGGATGATAATTTTCAGGACCTGTGGGTCTTTGGTTACGGCTCGCTCATGTGGCGGCCGGGCTTTGAGTATCTGGAGCGCCATCAGGCCCGGATCGCCGGGTATCACCGGGCGTTCTGCGTCTACAGCCACCATCATCGCGGCACGCCGGAGAAGCCGGGGCTTGTGCTGGGTCTGACCCGCGGTGGCGCGTGCCGGGGCATGCTCTACCGGGTTGCTGCGGCCAATGCGGATGACACAGTTGCCTATCTGCGTGAGCGCGAACAGGTGACGGCGGTCTATCGTGAAGTGCGGGTCAATGCGGTGAAGCTGGACGACAAGTCCCGGCACAGCAACGTGCTCACCTATGTGGCTGAGCCAGGACATGAGCAATATGCCGGACGGCTTGATGCCCCCACCCAGGCTCAGCTGATCGCGTATGGCGAGGGCAAGTCCGGCCGCAACCCGGAATATCTCGCCAGTATGGTTGAGCACCTGCGTGAGATGGGTATTCGCGACAGTGGGCTTGAGGCTCTGTTGCTCGACGTGGAAGCCAAACTCGCTGCTGACTAGATACCGATCTGCGTTCTGGCGTCGGCAACCAGTTTGTCCGTGGCTGGCTCAATGGCTGCTTCAAGCTGCGTCATGAATTCCCGGCGTTTGAGGCCGGGCGGAATGGGGGGAAGGATGTCCACAACAATGGTGCCAGACTGACGCTTGAGTGCGCGCCGTGCCCAGAACATGCCTGAGTTCAGGGCGACGGGAATGCACGGGATATCGAGCTGGCCGTAAAGCGCTGCGACACCTGGTTTGTATTGCGGGTCTGCGTCGGGCGCCATGCGGCTGCCTTCCGGAAAAATCATGATCGGACGACCATTGGCGATGGCCCGTTTGCCCTGGCGCACAAGCTTGCGGATGGCGCTGGAGCCTGACCCGCGGTCAATGGAGATCATCGCGGCTTTCATGGCGTACCAGCCATATAGCGGCACATAGGTCAGTTCCTTCTTGAGGACGATGGCCGGGTCCTTTGCGCCGACGGCCCAGAAGATGGTGTCCCACATGCTTTGGTGTTTGGACGCGATGAGGCAAGGGCCGTCCGGCAGATTTTCAGCGCCGCGAATTTCGTAGGTGATGCCCGTGATGGCGGCAGCTCCCCACAATTGCAGCTTTGACCAAAGATTGATTGCAGACGCCGTGTAGCGTCTGGGCAGGACCAGCAGCGGCAGGCAGCCGAGCGTCATGACGGCACTGGTGGTGTAGAGAAAAATCTGAAAAAGCAGCGAGCGGAGCGCGATCACGGGATGTGGTTTCTCGTTTTCAGTGCGCAGGTCGCGGATGCAGCTCTAGGTGATTTAGCCAAACCGGGTGCGCAGCAGGGTAATGACATATTTCGCGTACTCCGAGACGAGAAGACGCGCAACCCTGACATTGCCAAAGAGTTGGTCTGAATTCGCGCTGTTGCTTGCCACGACAACCGGGATCAGCGTGACATCAGGCATTTCGCTGCGCAGCAAAAGCAGGCTGCGGGGCATGTGATAGTCGCTGGTGACGACCGCAATCGAGGCATAGTTTTTCTCGTCGGCCCAGCGCTTGGTCTCGTCTGCATTGCCCATTGTGGTGCGGGCCCGGAAGCCAAGATCAACACAGCAGTCAAAGCGTGTGTTGGGACCGCCGAACTGGGCTGCAAGATCTTCGCGGGTGATATCGGTGTTGACGCCGGAAATGAGAAGCCGTGATCCCGTGCCGCTTTCAAGAAGCTGCATGGCGGTAAGGATGCGGTCACGGCCGCCGGTGAGGACCACGATGGCGTCCACATCAAGGGCGGGCGCTGTGGCGGACTGTTCTGCGGGTTCGGGGACTTCCAGGACGAACTGGACGAAGCCGCCGACAGCGACGAGAAAAAGCGTTGCAAAAAGCACGACAAGCAGCCGAACGGGCCGGAAGCGCCTGCGCTCTTCGCCGTTGGACTGTCCGAAAATGGGAATCGGGTCGTTCAATTTCTCGTCCGGTTACGCATCAATACATTCAAAAATCGGCAGAAAGACTGTGTTTGATATTCACAAGGTGTCCCATAGCCGTCACGTTTTTACGTGCCGCCACATAGACCCCCAGTTAACAGCGAATATCGTGCCATTCATGTTGGCCGGGCTGCTCTGCATCGTCTGGTGAAGGACACAGGGCCATGGTCGCAGGTCTGCAGCCCACTGAAAACACGTGGGCATTTTTCAGGGCAAATAAAGGCTGAAAAATATGGCTAAAGCGTGGGCGCCATGGCGCGGACCACGGTCATGCGCGCGGCAATTGCAGTCAGTGCTGTTGCTGCAACCGGAACGGCCAGCAGGACAAGATAATGCGTCCAGGGCATTTGCAATTGCGGCAGCAGTGACACGATGCCTGCGCCGTCACTGGCGGACAGGCCAAACAGCAGGAAGGTGATTGTTGCAGCACCCCAGCCTGCAAGACCGGCCTTGAGACCGGTTGTGAGGAAGCGCTTTTGTACTTCACCGGCTATGAACGTATCGCGTGCGCCGATGAGATGCAGCACTTCAACGGTGTCGCGGTTTGCGGCAAGAGCAGAGCGTGTGGCGAACACCACGATGGCTGCGGTGGTGATGGCGACGAGGGCAAGGATGCCCATGCCGACGAGTTCAATCACCGTTGCAGCACCTGCCAGCTCGTCGCGCCAGCGGGCGTGGGTGTCGAGAGTGGCGTTGGGAGCGGCGGCCTTGAGGCGTGCCCGCAATATGTCGAGGTTGATTGTGGCGCCCGGCGCCATGTCCGCGTGGATGAGTAGGGGAATGGGCAGGCCTGACAGGGCATCGGAATCACCAAGCCACGGCTCTATCAAGGCGGCGGACGCAGATTCCGGCAAGGCTTCGACGGAGGCGATTTTTGGTTCGGCCTCAAGCAGGCCAATGACGGCCTGCGCTTCGGCGTCAACGTCCACGCCGGCGCGGGGGACAACCTGAATGGTGAGGGCCCTGTCGAGATCCTGTGTCCATGCACGGCTTGCGTCAGACGTCAGGAGGGCACCGCCCAGAGCAAGGCAGGCGAGGTAGCACATGCCCGCGATGACCACGCCCAGGGCCGCGCCGCCGCGCCCACGGGGCATGAGATCACTGGCAGGTTCCAGACCTTCCATGTCCGGGCTGTTTGGACCTGTCAGGCCAAAGCGCTGTCCGACCCGCTGGGTCACGGCGAAGGCCATGGTGCGGGCAGTCATTTTGTTCTTTGCAGCGCCGGTCATTGGGTCAACTCACCCTTTGCCAGATGCAGGACAGGTGCGCCGGAGCGTTCCACCAAAGCGTGGTCATGGGTGGCGATGAGAATGGTGGTGCCGAAGCGATTGAGTTCTTCAAACAGGCGCAGCAGGCGCATGCCCATTTCAGGGTCCACATTGCCGGTTGGTTCATCCGCCAACAGAACATCCGGGCGGGCAACGACGGCGCGGGCGATGGCAGCGCGCTGCTTTTCGCCGCCGGACAGGGTTGCCGGTGTTGCGTGCATGCGTTCGCCAAGGCCGACCCATTGCAGCAGTTCGATCACGTCGTCCTTGTAGTCTGCCATGTCGTGACCTGCGATGCGCAGGGGAAGCGCCACATTGTCGAAGGTCGTGAGGTGATCGAGCAGGCGGAACTCCTGAAAGACCACACCGATGCGGCGGCGAAGAGCAGGTAGCTGCTGGCGACTTGTGGTGGCCAGATCATTGCCAAACATGGTGATGAGGCCGCGGGACGGGCGCAGCGCCAGGAACATCAGTTTGAGGAGGGATGTCTTGCCGGCACCGGACGGTCCGGTGAGGAAATGAAATCCACCGGGTTCCAGATGAAAGCTGATGTCGCGCAGGACTTCAGGACCCAGTCCGTAGCGAAGGCCGACATTTTCGAAGCGGATCACCGGAACGCACGCCCTGGCTGGAGGGATCAAGAAAGGCCGCGCGGGTCTGATCGCGGGGCATAAAGGGGTTATTTGGCACCAAAACACGCGGATTTGCAGCGAATCGCGGCATGGTTAGCCAAGTTTTAACGGACTTTGGCGCATTGATAAGGCAAGCACCATAGGACCTGCTATGGAAGGGGCTGCGTTGTCTGCTCAGGACCTGCCTGCTTGCCTAGTTCGACTTGCCTAGTTCGACTTGCCTAGTTCATCGGGGACATGCAAAACACGCAACATCGAAATCCGGCATACATGCTTTGGCTGTAGCGCTGGCTAAGAGACTGAGAGATTACCCGCCTGCCCATGATTATCACCTGCCCGGAATGTGAAACGCGATACACGGTCAAGGCTGCCGCCTTCAAGGCGCCGGGCCGTAAAGTGCGTTGTGCGAGCTGCAACAATGAGTGGTTCCAGGCACCTCCGGAAGATGCACCCAAGCCCGTAGAGCTTGAAGAGCCCGTTGAAGCGGCACCTGCCCCTGAGCCGGAACCGGCCCCAGAGACTGCCGCCGCAGCGCCTGCTGCCGAAGAGGCTACAGACGAAACTCCGCAAGAAGCTCCGGCTGTCGCCAAGCCGGTCATCAAGCGGCCTGCAGCGGTTGAAGAAACAGCCATTCCTGAAGAGGAATTTTCTGCATCCGATGGTGATCTGAATGATGATGTTGCTGCTTCGAAGCCAGCGAAATTCAAACCGACCGCCGCGCCCAAACGGTCGCGTGGCGAGCTTGTAGGCTGGGCGGCACTGGTTTTGTTTGTGGTTGCGTTTTTCGGGTCAGCCTGGGCATTCCGGGGTGACATCGCACGCTACTGGCCATCGACAGCTTCACTCTACGAACTGATTGGAACACCTGTTGCGGAACAGGGCATGGAATTCCGGCAGGTTGTTTATGAGAGTGCCGTCGAGAACGGCCTCACGGTTCTTTCCATCCGTGGTGAGATTGTGAATGTGGCTGAAGAGCGTGGGTCCGTGCCGCGTGTGCGCGTGGCACTGCGCGATGCAGAAGGCCAGGAGCTCTATCACTACTTCTTTGCCATTCCCGAAGCCGAGCTTGACGCCGGTGCGACGGCAGAGTTTGTCACCCGCCTGTCCAGCCCACCGGCGGCGGCGCGTGATCTTGTTTTGCGGTTTGTTGAACCCGGCGAATACACCGGCAACGAAACGCCGGTTCCGTCGGACGAAACCTAAGACCTTTTAAAAACGCTTTAGCAGACGGTTGAGATAGTCCAGCTCGATGGGTGGCCGCTCGCGGTCGCCTGCGCGGCGTTGCAGTTCTTCCAGAATGCGGCGGGCGCGCTGAACTTCGCTCTCATCGGGCACATCCACACCGTCACCCTGCTGTGGACCGGTGGTGCGCTGGGGTCGGCCCAACGGGTCGCGACCTTCGCCTCCCTGGCCACGATCCTGGCCCTGCTGCTCGCCGGACATGGCCAACTCGTTGAGCAGGCTTTCTGCCAGTGCCTGTGCGCCGTCGCGCAGATTTTCAATCGCCTCACCCTGTTTGCGAGCCGCGCGGCCAAGGTCACCGCTTTCAAGGGCTTCCTGCGCCTCCCGCATGGCGCGGTCAGCGCGGCCAAGGGCAGACGGGGTGTCGACGCCTGTGCCGTCCAGGCCTTCGCGTAGCTGGCTGAGGCTGTTGCGCACATCCTCCTGGCGCTGCTGCAGCGTGCCGCCAGAGCCTGTACCTTCATTGCGGCCTTGCTGCTGGCCACCCTGCTCACCGCCCTGCTGCGTGCCGTCTTCGCCAAGGGGCATGCCCTGCTGGCCTTCCTGACCCGCATTGCCCTCCTGCACGGTTTCATCCTGCAGGGCGCGCTGCTGATCAATGATTTCACCCATCTGACCAATGGCGTCGTTCATGGCTGATTGCGGCGGCGTCATGCTCATCTGGCCCGGGGCACCGGTGGCCAGATTTTCCATCATCTGGCGCAGCTCCGACAAAAGCTGGCGGGCAGCTTCGCGGGAGCCGGACTGGGCGAGGTCCTGGAGGGCGTCCAGCATGCTTTCAAGGTCACCGAGTTCCAGTGACTGCATGTTGGGATCCATGGGCGCCATGTCGCCGTTCTGGGCGGCCTGCATCTGCTGCTGGGCCAGAGCCTGAAGGAACTGGTCCATGGCGTCGCGCAATTCTTCCATCAAGCGCTCGATCTCTGAGTCGGGTGCGCCATTGGCCAGAGCGTCCATCAGGGCGTCCTGCGCGTCGCGCAGGGCAGACTCTGCCAAGGAGAGATCGCCGTCTTCAAAGTGCAGGGCAATGTCCCAGAGCAGATCGTAGATGCCGTCGAGATCGCCGGGATTGCTGGCTCCGCGCAGGCGCCAGTGGGCGGCGCGCAGAGGCAGATAGTCGTTTGCGGTCTCGTAATATCTGTCGGCGTGAAGCGTCAGGGCATTCAGGGCCACGGCCACCTGCGGGGCTTCATCCGGAGTGCGGGCAAGGCGCTGGCGCTGTTCAATGACCGCGCGGGCAACGGGGTCTGTGAAGCGGCGCTGGGGCAGGCGCATGATGCGCGTCTGGCTGGTGCCTTCCTGCTCTGCTTCGTCAAAGGCTGCAAGGGTGATCGCCACCTGAAGACCTGCCCAGGGATGGCTGGTGAGATCCTTGTAGGCGAATTCGCCTTCCGCATCGACGACGCGTGCAGATGGCAGCGGTAATTTGAGGACGGGCGGTTCAACAGCTGCAAGGGCGCCGATATCCGTCTGCGCGGTGCCGTCACCGGCGGTTGCATCTTCTGTGGTGCTGACGTCTTCAGGCTGGGGCAGGGTGATGCGCATCTCTGCACGGGTGATGCCGTAATCGTCCAGCAGGTCATAGCCGATGGCGAGCGAGAGCTGTGCGGTGACAGAAAGGGCGTCGCCTTCGGTGAACAGAATTTGCGGGTTGGTGTCGGGCTTCAGCGCAATGCCGAACTCATCCAGTGTCCGCCCGTTGGCGATGATCTGGAGGGGGCCGCTTTGATCAAGCACCAGGGCAATCTCATGGGCGCCTGATACATCCGGTTCAAAATCCGTGCCTGTGTCGGCAAGGCGTGCTTCTGCCGAGGAGGCGCCGTAGACCCGTGCGGTGAGAACACTTCCCTCAGGCACGGTGACTGTGTTGGGCGTGTCGCCGCCGGTCTGCTGCACTGTGTTGAGGAAGAGGGGCGGTACGGCCGTGTAGGCCGGAGGTGTGATCCATGCGTCAAAGGCGATGGTGCTTGAAGCGCCTCCCAGTGCGCCACCGGGCAACAGGTTTTCAGCAAGGCGGGCGGGGGCGTCGCGACCCGCATACACCAGAGCGCTTGCGAGCAGCAGCAGGGTGGCAGCCCGCAAGGCGTATTGGTCGAGCTGTGGGGCTTTTGATTTTGGCGTCACGGCCTGCGCACTTTGCGCGGCGGCTTCCATCTGTGCGAGGTGCTGCTCCCAAAGGGCAGCACCATCTGCGCGATTGCCGATGAAGTCAGCGCGGGCGTCTTCGAGTGAGGACAGCGGACGGTGCTTGAGGCCGGACCGTGTCTCGATGCGCCGCAGGGCGTTTGCCTTACCGGGCCATGAAACATTTTTTAGGTTGGCGTAGAGAAACCACCCGCTGCCAGCAATGACGCCGAGGAAGGCAAGCCACTGGACGATGCCCGGCAGGAGGCTCCAGCCGTCGATCAGCGACACGGAGGCGTAGAGGCCCGCAAGGCAGGCGGGGCCGAGCAGGGCGGGCCACAGGGCCTCCCAGACCAGGCTGGCGCGGGTAATGGCGACCTTGGGGCCCAGACCCTTGGGCAGGGCATCTTCAGGGCTGCTGGACCAGCCCGTCTTGATGCCTGTTTTGTCTGCCTTATCGGCCAAAATGCGCGCTCCTTGAGCCCTTTCGGGGCAATCTCAGGTTTCCACCTGACGGGCGCAGAATCGTGGACGTTATGTGTCCAGCCAGCCCGGCATGCGGTTGTCGGCCAGCAAAGCGTCATAAGTTTGGCGCTCGCGAACCACGGACCACTGATCCCCGTTGACCATTACCTCAGCCACAAGGGGGCGCGCGTTGTAGGTGGAAGCCTGAACCGCGCCATATGCTCCAGCAGAGAGGATAGCGAGACGGTCGCCCTGAGCAAGCGCTGGAAGTTCACGATCCTTTGCGAAGGTATCGCCACTTTCACAGACCGGGCCGACGATATCAGCCTTGAGACGAGGGGCATCTGCATCAGCTTCCTTGAGGGGAAGCATGTCGTGCCAGGCGTCATAGAGTGTTGGGCGGATCAGGTCGTTCATGCCGGCGTCGAGAATCAGAAAGTCTTTCGCCTCACCGTTCTTTACGTATGTCACTTCCGTCACCAGCACGCCGGCATTGCCTGCGATGATGCGGCCGGGCTCGAACAGCAGGCGCACGTCAAGGTCGGCGAACGCATCACAGGCGATGCGGCCATATTCGTCCGGGTGGGGTGGTGGCTCATTACCCTGCATGTAGGGGATGCCAAGACCGCCGCCGAGATCGACGTTGCGCACGTCATGGCCCTGATCTTTCAGTTCACGGACAAGCTCTGCCACCTTGGCGAAGGCTGCGCGGAACGGATCAAGGGATGTGATCTGGCTGCCTATGTGCACATCAACGCCGACAATCTCGATGCCCGGCAGTTCAGCAGCGCGTGCGTAGACAGCATGAGCGCGCTCCCAGGCAATGCCGAACTTGTTTTCCGCTTTGCCCGTGGTGATTTTCACGTGGGTATTGGCATCCACGTCCGGGTTGACGCGCAGGGAGATTGGCGCGCGCGTGTTCTTGGCGAGCGCGACCTCATTGAGGGCTTCAAGCTCAGGTTCGCTTTCCACATTGAACATGAGGATGCCGGCGTCCAGCGCGTAGGCCATCTCGTCGCGCTTCTTGCCGACACCGGAGAAAACGATCTTGTCTGCCGGGATGCCTGCCGCACGCGCAATGCGGATTTCGCCCTGCGATACAACGTCGGCCCCGGCACCCATGCGCGCGAGTGTCGAGACGACGGCGAGGTTCGAGTTTGATTTGACCGAGAAGCACACGAGCGCCGGGTTGCCGCCGGTGCCCTGCTTGAAGGCCTCGGAGAACACGCGGTAGTGGCGCTCCAATGTTGCTGTGGAATAGCAATAAAAGGGCGTGCCCACCTCGTCCGCGATGGCGGACAGGGCGACGTCTTCAGCGTGGAGTGCGCCGTTCTTGTAGGCGAAATGGTGCATCTGGTTACTTAGTTTTCTTCGGTTTCTTCGGCAGGCGCGGGGGCTGGGAAGCGGTCGCCGTCCGACTTTTCAATCAGGACCTTGCTGCCTTCTGGCGGCACAAGGCTGCCGCGCACGCCGCACGCCGACACTGCGGCCGCCAGCGCAACCGCAAGGGTCAGATGGGCTGTCTTGCTCAATATAGCGCTCATGAAAGCTGTTCCCGCCAGAATGCGACCTGTGCCCGGACATTATCGGGCGACGTTCCGCCAAAGCTTGTGCGGCTTTTGACCGAGTTGTCGAGGCCCAGCACGTCAAAAACTTCTGTGGTGATCTTTGGCTCGGCTTCGCGCATCTCTTCCAGGGTCAGGCCATCAAGGTCGCAGCCTTTTGCTTCGGCAGCCGCCACAAGGCGTCCGGTCACGTGATGGGCATCACGGAAGGGCATGTCGAGGGCACGCACCAGCCAGTCCGCAAGGTCTGTTGCAGTTGAAAATCCCTTGCCGGCGCTTTCACGCATGGCGGGTTTGTTGACCGTGAGATCGGCCATCATGCCGGTCATTGCGGCAATGGCGAGGTCGAGGGCGTCCATGCCGTCGAAGGCGGGCTCTTTGTCTTCCTGCATGTCCTTTGAATAGGTCATGGGCAGACCCTTGAGCATGACCAGCAGGCTTGTCAGGGCACCGATGATGCGGCCGGGCTTGGCGCGCACGAGTTCAGCGGCATCCGGGTTGCGCTTCTGCGGCATGATGGATGAGCCGGTGGAAAACTTGTCTGGCAGGCGCACGAAGTTGAACTGGGCCGACGTCCAGATGACGATTTCTTCGGCCAGCCGTGACAGGTGGATGGAGCAGATGCTGGCAGCCGACAGGGTTTCAAGCACGAAGTCGCGATCCGCAACGGCGTCAAGCGAGTTGCGGGTGGGGCCGTCGAAGCCAAGGGCCTTGGCCGTCTGTTCCCGGTTGATGGGGAAGGACGTGCCAGCGAGGGCTGCTGAGCCCAGCGGGCTTTGGCCTGCGCGGGCGTGCGCGTCCATGAACCGGCTGCGGTCGCGCGCCAGCATTTCCACATAGGCCAGGCAGTGATGGCCAAAGGTGACCGGTTGCGCTGTCTGCAGATGTGTAAAGCCCGGCATGACCGTGTCTGCGTTGGCGTCTGCCTGGTTGACCAGGGCGATCTGCAACTGCTTCAGACCTTCGTCAAAAGCCTCAAGGCGTTCGCGCACATGCAGCTTGAAGTCGGTTGCCACCTGATCGTTGCGCGAGCGGGCCGTATGCAGACGACCTGCCGCCGGGCCGACGATTTCGGTCAGGCGGGCTTCGACATTCATGTGGATGTCTTCAAGGTCGCGCCGGAACGGGAAGGTGCCGTTCACGATCTCTTGTTCGACCTGATCCAGTCCTTTAAGGATTTCTGCCACGTCGGCGCTTGAGATAATGCCGCAATCGGACAACATTTGTGCATGCGCGCGGCTGCCGGCGAGGTCCTGCATCGCCAGCCGCTGGTCGAAGTCGATGGAGACGTTGATTGCCTCCATGATGGCGTCTGGTCCGTCAGCGAACCGGCCGCCCCACATTTTGTTGCCCATTGTTTTCACGCTTTGTCTTGTAACTTCATGTCAAGGAAACCTGCTTCGATGGCCCGCGAGAAACGCCCGCAGAAAGTCTCACCCAAGCTCAGGTTTCAATTGGCTGCCTTCATACTGGCAGCGGGTATTGCGGCGGTTCTATACGGCATGCCATTCGGTGGCAAATTGGGTGATGGCACCTCTGAAGAGCCAGGGACGCCTGCGGCAATTGCCGGGGCTTTAAAGCCCTATGCGGTGGGGGCGGTTCAGAACTTTGTGGCCGCCCGCGAGCCGTTGCCGCTTGAGGCCATTGAGTTTGTTGATGGGGATGGTAATCCGCTGACATTGGCTGATTTCACCGGCCGTGTTGTGCTGCTCAACCTGTGGGCCACATGGTGCGCACCGTGCCGCGAAGAGATGCCCGCACTGGACGCGCTTCAGGCTGAAGCCGGCAGCGATGACTTTCTGGTGCTGGCGTTGAGCCTTGACCGAGGCGGCATTGAAAAGCCGAAGGACTTTCTTGAGGAAATCGAGATCAAGCATCTGGCGCTCTATCACGACAAGACCGGCCGCATGGGCACCCGATTGGGCGCCTTTGGCCTTCCAACGACGTTGCTGATCGGGCGTGACGGGAAAAGCCTTGGGCGCCTTGTGGGGCCGGCCCACTGGGATGACCCGGACGCAGTGGCGCTTGTTCGGGCTGCCATTGCTGCCGGTCAGGCTGACGAGGCAGGTGCCGCCACGGCAGGTGGCTGATGCCTAGTCCTGCTCGTCGCTGGAGTAATTTGTAAACAGCGCGCCCAAGAACTGTTCGATGCCGCTGCCGCCATTGGTGAGCGGCAGGGCGATCCCGTGAAAAATCAGGTGAGACGTCTCGTCGCGGGAGCCGCCGGCCTTGATGAAAACCGGGTGCTTTGTTCTTGCGACCTCTTCCATGACTGCCTGCCAGCGCGCCCGCGTCTTGGTTTCAGGGACGCCAAATTCCTGCAGCAGCTTTCCGGTTCGTTCCTCGCCGGTGATCTGCGTCAGCGCCGAGCCGAACAGGCGCATGCGAAAATCTTCTGTCCCCTCGACCCGCTCGGCTATGAGCAGATTGGGGGCGATTTCCGGCACATCGGCAAAATTCATGTCTGCACGATCCGGGATTAGCCGGTTCGCGCATTTGCTCTGCCAGTACTTCCAAAGCTTTATTGCACCTGGGTGCTCGGGTTCCGAAAGAAAAGTAATGTCGATATCGCCATAAGGCGCTGAAGGATCGTTACTCACGAACACACACTGAATATGAATGGTTGTTAATACAGGCGTATGTAACGACAAATTGTCAGAGGTTAACAGCGTTGGTGAAAACCCATCCGCATTATGGTTAACGCGAGTCGCTAACCCTTTGATTTCTTTGAAACCACAGGTTGATTTGATGTTCAATTAATAGTTGTAAATCTTACCGGCAAGCGCCGCCATGGACATTAGCGAGTCGGGACCGGGGTCTCACCGCGATAGTCATAAAAGCCGCGGTTTGCTTTACGACCAAGCCAGCCTGCTTCGACATATTTCACAAGCAGGGGGCAGGGGCGGTATTTGGAATCCGCCAGACCCTCATACAGCACCTGCATGATGGACAGGCAGGTATCGAGGCCGATGAAATCTGCCAGTTCCAGCGGGCCCATCGGGTGGTTGGCGCCCAGCTTCATGGCAGTGTCGATGGCTTCAACGCTGCCGACGCCTTCATAGAGGGTGTAGATCGCTTCGTTGATCATGGGCAGCAGGATGCGGTTGACGATGAAGGCCGGGAAGTCTTCCGCAACAGTCGCCTTCTTGCCGATGTGATCGACGAAGCTTTTGCATTCCTTGAACGTGTCTTCATCCGTTGCGATGCCGCGGACGAGTTCCACCAGTTCCATGCGAGGCACGGGATTCATGAAATGAATGCCCATGAAGCGTTCCGGGCGATCGGTTGAGGCCGCAAGGCGCGTGATGGAAATGGACGAGGTGTTGGTTGCGAGGATGGCGTGCTCGGACAGGACCGGGCAGACATCTGCAAAAATCTTGCGCTTCACCTGTTCTTCTTCGGTGGCGCTTTCAATGGCGAGGTCGCAGGCGGACAGGGCTTCAAGGCCACCGGACGCGCGGATGCGGGACATGGCGGCATCGCGGGCGGCGTCGTCAATGGTGCCCTTGGCGACCTGGCGGGCAAGGTTGCCGTTGATGGTGGCAAGGCCGCGCTCAACCGCGCCTTCGTCCACATCGTGGAGAATGACATCAAGACCTGACAGGGCGCACACATGGGCAATGCCATTGCCCATCTGGCCTGCGCCAATCACACCAACGGTTCCGATTTTCATAAGGTTTGTCCTGCTTCTGGTCCGCTGATAAGGGCCCGCTATCAGCGTCACGCATGTACTGGTTGCCGGCAGCAGACCGGCCTTCAAAAAAAGCTGCCCGGAACCTTGTGGGCACAGTATGCACCAAGGTTCCGGGCAAGCGTAGCGTGTTTAAGTCCTATCTCCTGAAGGGAGATGGTGCTTAGAGAACTTTGCCGAGCTCTTCGTCGAGTTCGGGCACGGCGTTGAAGAGGTCCGCAACCAGGCCGTAATCGGCAACCTGGAAGATCGGGGCTTCTTCATCCTTGTTGATGGCAACGATGACCTTGGAATCCTTCATGCCGGCAAGGTGCTGAATGGCACCAGAGATGCCAACCGCGATGTAGAGCTCAGGAGCAACGATCTTGCCGGTCTGGCCGACCTGGTAATCGTTGGGAACGAAGCCTGCGTCCACTGCGGCGCGCGAAGCACCCACAGCAGCACCCAGCTTGTCAGCGACGCTGTCCAGCATGGCGAAGTTTTCGCCGTTCTGCATGCCGCGACCACCAGAGATGATGACCTTGGCAGCTGTCAGTTCCGGACGGTCGGACTTGGTCAGCTCTTCGCCGACGAATTCAGACAGGCCGGGGTTGTCAGCAGCCGCAACATTTTCAACAGCAGCCGAACCGCCGTCACCAGCCGCAGCGAAGGACGCGGTACGCACCGTGATGACCTTCTTGGCGTCTGTGGACTGCACGTGCTCGATGGCGTTACCGGCATAGATCGGGCGGGTGAACGTGTCAGCGGCTTCCACTGACATGATTTCCGAGATCTGTGCCACGTCCAGAAGAGCAGCAACGCGTGGCATGTAGTTTTTGCCATTTGTTGTTGCCGCAGACAGGATCGCATCGTAATCGCCAGCGAGGCTGACGATGAGAGCGGCCATGGGCTCGGCAACCTGCTTTGCGTACTGGGCGTCATCCGCAACCAGCACCTTGGCGGCACCTTCAAGCTTGGACGCAGCTTCAGCCGCTGCACCACAGCCTTCACCGGCGACGAGAATGTGCACGTCGCTGCCGATCTGCGCTGCGGCCGTCAGGGCCTTGGCAGTGGCATCATTGAGGGCGTCGTTTGAGTGTTCTGCAATAAGGAGCGTTGTCATTAGATAACCCCTTCTTCTTTGAGCTTGCCGACAAGATCAGCAACGGTCTCGACCTTGATGCCAGCTTCACGTTCCGGCGGCTCGGTCACTTTGAGGACGTTCAGGCGGGCTGCGGTGTCACCACCGAAGTCTGCCGGTGCCTTTTCATCAATCGGCTTCTTCTTCGCCTTCATGATGTTGGGCAGGGATGCATAGCGCGGCTCGTTGAGGCGCAGGTCTGCGGTCACGATGGCCGGCAGGTTGAGGGACACGGTCTGTGTGCCGCCGTCAATTTCGCGCACTACGGTGAGCTTGCTGTCAGCCTTTTCGATGCTGGCAGCGAATGTGCCCTGGCCCCAGCCGAGCAGTGCTGCGAGCATCTGGCCGGTCTGGTTAGCGTCATCATCAATGGCCTGCTTGCCAAGGATGACGAGTTCTGGGCTTTCAGCCTCGACGACGCCTTTGAGGATCTTGGCAACGTTGAGCGGCTCAACCTTGTCGTCTGTCTTCACCAGAATGCCGCGATCGGCGCCCATGGCGAGGGCAGTACGGATTGTTTCCTGGCACTGCTGTGGGCCGATGGAGACGACGATGACTTCGTCGGCCGTTCCGGCTTCCTTGAGGCGGATGGCCTCTTCAACAGCGATTTCGTCGAATGGGTTCATCGACATTTTCACGTTGGCCAGTTCAACGCCGGACTGGTCTGCTTTTACGCGGACCTTCACGTTGTAATCGACCACGCGCTTGATGGGCACGAGCACTTTCATGGAGGCAGTCTCCGAGATTGCGAAACTTGTTAGGGAGCTTCGTTTCTGGATGCCGCGCTTTGGCCGGTCAGCTTTTGGAGCCAATCGCCTTGGGCGCGAGCGGAAAACCAAGCAAACCCGATGATTGCTCACCGAGTATTGTTGCGGTGCGGGAACGTACTTGTCCCCTAAAGGCGAGTCAACGCGAAGACCCGACCCTGTTTGAAGAGCATTTATTGCGCGGATTGGCCAAAACGAGGGTGTTTGGGGCGCCTAGGCCCGCGTCACTTGGCTGCACTCTCGTTGGAACCGCCAAACAGGGGCACTCCAGCGCGTTTCATGAAGGGTGTGAGCACCACACCCGCCAGAAAACCGCCAATATGGCCCCACCAGGCGGTGGGGCTGCCGGGATCCGCTACGACCATGACCACCTGAAAGGCCATCCAGCCGCCCAGAACGGCCCAGGCGGGGATGTAGAGCGGCACACGCAAAACCAGCACGGCCCACATTTTTACGCGCGGATGAAGCATCAAATAGGCGGCTACCAGCCCTGATGTGGCGGCACTGGCGCCAATCAGCGGAATCGTCGAATCAACCTTGAGAGCCGCAAACAGGAGCGCTCCGGCGATGCCACACAGCAGATAGAAGACCAGATAGCGCATGTGCCCCAGGTCATCTTCCACATTGTCGCCAAGCACCCACAGGAACAGCATGTTGCCGCCCAGATGCCAGACGTCGGCGTGCAGGAACATATAGGTGATGAGGGCCAACTCTTCGGGGAAGGCGCCGAAGTCCGGCAATCCGCCGAGCAGGGCTGCGGGCACGACACCAAAGGCCTGGTCAGCGGCAATGATCTCGCCGGGGGCAAGGGATGTCTGCCACAGGAACACGAGCACATTTGTGACAATCAGCGCGACGGTGACGCGCTGAAACGAGATCACCTTGAGGGGATTGTCATCATGGATCGGGATGAACATGGGCGTTGGGTCCTGGCCGACGGGTGCCGCAACAAACGTGCTGCGATGAAGCGAGTCTAGGACAACGCGTGGAAAAGCCATAGCCCAAGTGTCTTGGGTTTTCTTGAGGCTTTTGAGCCACTTTTTGGCTGTGAGAGGCTGTCAGAATCGCTCGCCGAGCACCCGGTAGCACCAGAAGGCCTCATCCGTGTCGATCCTGCGGTTGAGATGGGCGGGCGAAAAGCCTGTGGCCCGTCGCACGGCGCGGCCCATATGGGACTGGTCTGAATATCCCGCTTCGACGGCAATCTCAGCGAGCGGGCTTTTGGGGTGCTGGTAGAAAACGCGGTGCAGATTGTCGAATGATGCATGGAAATCCAGCGCGCGTTTGGATTGTCCGCTGAACCTTTTGAGGCGGCGCTCCAGCGACCGCAGGCTTTTTCCGCGCCCGGTGGTCAGTGTGCGGACCATCAACCCTCTAACCCAGTCAGATATGCTCGTGACTGCGGGCCATGACCGCCTCTCGGCGGCCCAGACCTTTTCAAGAGAGGTGCTGAATGCAGACCAGCCTGCGTCCACGTCGTCATGAGCATCAAAGGCGTCGACGGCTGCCTGGAGGCCCGGGGGTATGTGTGAAAACCCGGTGTCGCCTCCCAGCTGCACCCATGCATCAGGGTAAATCCCGAACGATATGGCTTCGATGTCGTCGGGTGCCCAACTTGAAATCGGGACATCTGTGGGCGGGGTCGCGGACAGTCGTGGCAGCGGGGACAGGTCACTGACGTCGTGCCAGTCCCGTCCTGGGGGAAGCATGTAGAGCTTGCCGGTGCGCACCAGGGTGAGCGTCACGAGTGGTGACGCTGGGAAATAGGAAACCCTGTCCTCGTCAGACAGTGCAGCCCCGCGTGTGTCGCGACAAATTGCGGCAAACACGCAGCCGGACAGCGGCGATGGCGGCAATTGCAGCTTTGACACGGGCTTCATCATCACACTCCAAACTGACGCAATCATTCTATAAGCGACGGCGTGTGCGGACAATAAAGGGGCAGTCTTTATGCGAGGTATCCGCCATGACGAAATTGCACTTCTCCGGTCCCTTGATGTTGCGTCTGAAGAGTTTTGCGACCCTTAACCGGATAGCAATCTCAACCTATCTGCGGCACGCGGTTGGGCGTCGTCTGGCGCCGGACTGGGACGCCAATCTGGAAATCGGTATCCGCTTTGTGCGTCACCAGTTTACCGCCGCCATGACGGGGGGAGACATCGCGCGCGGTCGGCTGCTGTTCGACAGCGTCCAACCGGAAACGGATGATGTGTATGACGTCAGCAAAGAGCTCACTGCCGACTCCAATGGGTGCTGGTATCGGCCAAAGGCGGAAAGCTCGGGCGTGACGCTTCTGTATCTCCATGGCGGTGGCTACACGTTTCACGGCGGCGTCAGCGCGCGCTTTGCGGCCATGCTGGCGCACCATACGGGGGCCTCTGTCTTTGCGCCGGACTACCGCCTGACGCCTGAACATCCCCACCCGGCTCAGGCGGAAGACGCGTTTGCGGCCTGGACCTATGTGACCCAGACCGTTGCGCCCAAGGACATTGTGGTGATCGGCGACAGTGCCGGTGGGCACATGTCCCTGATGCTGTTGCAAGCCCTGAAGGCTCAGGGGTTGGAGCAGCCGGCGCTGTGCATTGGATTATGTCCGTGGACGGACATTGGCGACCGTGGCGCCAGCCTGCGAGACAATGACCGGTACGATCTGGTGCAGGGATGGATGGCCCTCAAATTCGGGGAGTGGCTTGACCCCGAAGGTGCCTTTGGACGCGAAGCGCTATCACCCATCTATCAGGATTACAGCGGGCTGGCGCCGATCTATCTGCAGGCAGGCGGGCGTGAAGTTCTGCGGGACATGATTGTGGAGTTTGCACAGGTGCAAAAGGAGAAGGGGGCGGACATCTCCATCGATGTCTGGGCGGACATGCCGCATGTCTTTCAAGCCTATGACGGTCTCAAGGCGTCATCGGCGGAGGCTTTGGAGAACATCGTCGCCGCTATCAAGACGCATACCGAACAGAAACAGGTGTGATGCCTGTCCGCTGCGACCGTCAGGCCGTCAGACCGTGGGGCCGCTCTCAAACCGTTGTTTTGCCTTTGCCCTCAGCTTTTCAAGGCGGGCTTCAAGCTCATCGATTGTCTCGTCCACTTTGGTCTTGGCGGACGATGCCTTTTCGCTGCCGTCCACATTGCGTCTGAGCATGTCTTCGACATTGGAGAACAGCCGGTCGACGGCGAGATTGTCTGACGTGCCTTCATAGGGGTCGTAGGGCACGCGGGCTGTGCCAAACAGATTGATGATCCGCTCGGTCTGGCGGCCAAAGCGCAGCAGGCGTTCAAAATACTGGTAGGGCTTGTCGCCGCCTGCGATGACGCCGAGCAGCAGGGCGCCGAAGGACAGGGGGCTCAAGACGAGGTCGCGCAGGGCATCAAGGCCGAGTTTCAGCTGGAAAACCATCACATCCCAGAACAGCGCCCAGCGATCTTCGCGGCGGCTGCTTACAGGGTCGTGGACGAGGTCGGTATGGGGGCCGGTCTGGGGCCCGCTCTGTTGCTGAGGATCGTGCTCATTGGAGTCTGGCATGGGTTGTGTCCCGTCCTGCGTGGCGCGTGCCCAATTAGGCATGCAGGATCATATCGGAACGCGGGGGCCAAATGAAAAGGCCTTCTGGAGCGCAGGGTTAAGGGCGGAAACCCTGGAACCAGAACGCCGCAATGATGATGAGGATCGCCACAAACTGCAGAATGACGCGCCAGCGCATCAACATCTGCGAGCGCGAGGCCTGCTCTGCACTGCCTGCACGCCACATGTTCAAGAGGCCCGCTACCAGCACAAGGGCGACGGCTGCCAGGGCGATGGGAATGAGATAATCAAAAATTGCCATGGGAGAAATTCTAGTCCGCTTGGGTGGGGGAGCAAGGGGAAGTTATGTCGCAGGATGCGGCATCACAATTCGCCTGACGGCGTCCCTCACGATCAGTTTGTGGAACACCATGATGGTGGCGAGGTAGGCATGGCCGGCCAGATTGTGTGGCTTGACCCACGTGGCCAGATAGAACCCGGCCTCATCCTTGAAGATGGACGCCCTGAAGTTGAGGTGTCGGTCGTCTTCGCCCACCACGACTTCCGTGTCCGACGCACTCATGATCTTGAAAATGCCAATGCTGTCGCCGACGCCGGTCTGTGCAGGGGGCGGCGGTGGTGGGGCAGATGACCCTGTCTTGAGGCCAAGGGGGCCGACGATGGCGTTGCGCGCGGCCATGAGGGTGGTGGCCCATTTGGGCATTTGCGACATCGCAATGTGCGCGGCTTCCATGGTGGTGACCTGGGTTGGTCCGTGGGGGCCGAAGAAGCAGTCAAGAAAGTCACCGCGCACGCGCAGGGCGTTGAGGGCACTTGAAGACGGCAGACCGGTCTCACTTATGGTCATGACGGACCTCTAGTTTGCTGTTGCAGCGTTTGCTGACGCCGCGAGTTCGGCTTCTGCGTCTTCTGCATCGCAAATGGCGTGCACCATGGTGAGGTAGGCTTGCAGCAGGGCTGTTACTTCGTCCGGGTACAGCTCAAAGGCGGCGACGTGTGTGCCCCAAAGGCCCGCTGAGGCGAGGCGGGGGTGATCTTCGGCAGGGTGCGGCGCGATCCATAGATCGATGTTGCGGTTGGCCTCGGCAAGCGCCTGCGCGTGGATGGTGCGGTTCACCGGGTCTTTTTCGTCCTGCAGGAGGAGCGTTGGCCGGTCATAGGGCTTGGCGCGATCAAGCGCTGTTTCTGAAAAGGCCGGGGCGCCGTGGAGGAGGCCCGCAGCGGTCGTGGTTACGTGGGCAAGGGCCTTTGGAAAGCCGGTGCCCGCGACCGTGCCGTGAACCATTGTGTCGTAGGTGTCGAGCATCGGGTCGAGCAGGACGAGACCGCGAATGCGTTTGTCCTGTACGGCTGCGTTGATGACTGCAGCGCCGCCCATGGAGACACCAAAGGGAATGATCGGCTCGCCCTTGCCGCGCTCATAGGCATAGTCGACCGCAGCAAGCACATCGAGGGCTTCTGCTTCGCCCCAGTCCAGCTTCTCCGAGCCCCAGGCGTCAGACAGGCCAGCATTGCGCAGGTCGATGGTCAGCACGTGGTGACGCATGTTGGTAAGCGTCTTGAAGAGCGGGTATCCGTTTACGAAGGAGGCGGCCCGGTTGGAATTGGCACCATGCACAAAAACAATGACGCCCTGGGTATCGATGACTTCACCGGTGAAGTCATCAATGCCAGGTGGTGTTGCGTCCGGCATCCACCAGCCGCGAATGTTGACGCCGTCTGATGTGGTGAGGGTCACTTCCTCATAGGCAATCCCATGATCAGCTGGTGTGCCGGCAATTTCCTGACGCTGGGCGGCTGTCAGGAGCGGGGGAAGGAACCCGATGATGCCGATGAGCACCAGAACCGGAATGGCGATACCAGCGCCAATGCCAATGCGTTTCCAGAGTGTTGAGCTGCCCATGGTGTGTCCTTTGGGACCTGAGTTGTGCGTATGCGATTGCATCGCGAGGCAAATCATTTCAGGGTCGTGCCTGTGTGGCAATTCACACATTATGCAAATCGGGGGCGCGATAAATGCGGGTTGGTCTGGTAACGGTAGTGGCGGTTTCGCTGTTGGGGTCCTTAGGGGCGGTGGCGGAGACAACGTCAAAGGCGCCTGATTTTCTGAAACACACCTATGCGGAACGGCCTGAAGCCTGCGCTGCGGACCAATATGGCGAACGCGAGGGGTTGCAGATTTCAGACGGCGCCATTTCCGGCACAGAGTTTGGCTGCGCCTTCCTCACCTACACACCTGTGAGCTGGGGACCGGGCCAAGAAACCAACGAATATGTGGTGCTAGTTTCCTGCGGCGATGACAGCGGCATTACGCGGCCTGACCATCTGAGCATCATCCATTCCAACGGAGAGCTGCGGGTGCAGTCCCAGAATGAGTATGTGGAGATGGTCGCCAAGGAAGCGTGGAACGAACCGGGCTTTGTTTCCAAGACCTACAAGAAGTGTCCAGGCTAGGTCTCTATCACGGCATTGACAGGCTGCATGGATTGTCCGGTTAAGCCGGACAATGGCGTTTTTGCGCGGAGAGCGGAAACAGCCTCTGCCGCCATCCCACGGCTTGACCAGGGGATCCAGCCGCTTGTTGCTTAGCTCTCGAGCAGTCGCCTTGCGATGACCTGTGCCTGAATTTCTGCGGCACCTTCAAAGATGTTGAGGATGCGGGCGTCGCAGAGGACTCGGCTGACCGGGTACTCAAGGGCAAAGCCGTTGCCGCCGTGGATTTGCAGGGCATTGTCGGCGGCGGCCCAGGCGACGCGGGCGCCCAGCAGTTTGGCCATGCCTGCTTCCAGGTCACAGCGGCGGCCCTGATCTTTCTCGCGGGCGGCAAAGTAAGTGAGCTGACGGGCGGCCATGATTTCGGCGGCCATCATGGCGAGCTTGCCGGCCACGCGGGGAAAGCGGATCAGCGGCTTGCCGAATTGCTGGCGCTCTGTCGCGTAGGCAAGGCCAAGGTCGAGGGCGGCCTGCGCCACGCCGACGGCGCGGGCGGCAGTCTGGATGCGGGCGCTTTCAAAGGTCGCCATCAGCTGTTTGAAGCCTTTGCCCTCTTCGCCCCCCAGCAGACTTGTGGCGGGCACGTCCACGCCATCAAAGCCGATTTCATATTCCTTCATGCCGCGATAGCCGAGCACGCCGATCTCGCCGCCGGTCATGCCCTCAAGGGGGAAGGCGTTGTTCTCGGTGCCACGCGGTTTTTCAACCAGAAACATCGACAGGCCCTTGTAACCCGGCGCGTCGGGATTGCTCCGTGCAAGGAGGGTCATCATGTCCGCGCGGGCGGCGTGGGTGATCCATGTCTTGTTGCCGGTGATGGTGTAGCTGTCGCCGTTCCTGGTGGCGCGGGTGCGCAGGCTGGCGAGGTCTGAGCCGGTGTTGGGTTCCGTAAAGACGGCGGTGGGCAGGATTTCGCCCGACGCAATCTTTGGCAGAATGCGCGCTTTTTGTTCGTCGGTGCCGCCGGCAAGAATGAGTTCGGCGGCGATTTCCGAGCGCGTGCCAAGAGACCCCACGCCGATATAGCCGCGGCTCAATTCTTCGGACACCACGCACATGGCGATCTTGCCCATGCCAAGGCCGCCGGCGTTTTCCGGGATGGTCAGACCAAAGACGCCCAGCTCGGACATGGCGTTGACAACGTCCATGGGAATGAGTTCATCGCCCAGATGCCAGCCATGGGCGAAGGGCGCGACTTTTTCATCGCTGAAGCGGCGGAACTGGTCGCGGACAAGATCAAGGGTCTCATCGAGGCCGGGGTTTCCGTAGAGCCCGCCGGCATCGGCTTCGATCAGATTGGCCAGAGCGACGCGGGCGTCTGCTGAGGAGGCTTCCGCGAACAGCTCACCTGCCTCGGACACAAGGGCATCGACGGCTGTCTTGGGGACGCCCATGTCGTGGGGGCGGAGAATTTCGCCCTGGCTCATGGGCAGGCCACCGGATAGCTCGGCGATGTATTCGCCGATGGCGAGGCCAGCGAGGCCGCGTTCCATGTCGGTGAGGGTGCCGGCTGCTTCCATGCGTTCGAGATAGCCTGCGAGCTGGCGCAGGGTTTCAACATAGGTGGCGGTCCATGCGAGGCCGTGGGCTGCCATCTGGTCGCGCTCAATGAGAGCGGCATCCGGTTTGCCGTCAGGGGCGACCCGAGCTTTGACCGCGTGTGTGGCAGCGGCGAGGTAGCGGCCTGCCGCATCGGCGGCTGTGCGCGCGTTGCGGCTGATGGGATCAGATGATGTGTGCTGTTCAGCGAGGCTCATAGGGGTGTCCGGCGGCATGAATGTGCGATTTGGCGACACCCTATAGCCCCGCTCGTTGCGAAGCGAGAGGAGGTGTCTCCCGCTGTTATCTGGGGCAAACCGCAGGGCAGCCCAGTCTCTCGCCAAGTCTCCGGTTCGCGGGGCAAAGGAAAACAAGGTTAATTTGCGTCATTGATTGGCCGCATTTCACTCTATTCTGTGCGGTGCAGCATTGCTGTGCTTTTGGGGTGTTTCGAGTGAAAAAGCTCAGAAATGTGGGGATTTTGTACTGTGTACCTCTTCTGCACCGCCTGGACGGAGGCTTAATGCCTGTTAAGGCAGGTTAATTTGTTCAGGTAGCGTTCATTGCCGCCCCCTCACAGTGGCGGCAGATGTACCGGAATGTGAGTTGGTTGGGCGCGGGCGAGTTTGCCGCAGCCCTCATGAACAAGACGGCGAAGGGGCCGAGAACATGACCGCAGGACTTAACAGCAGGGCATTTGACCCATCAGCACTGGCGCCGCACGAAGGCAGCCCATCTGCCCGCAATTGTGGACGCAACGGAGAAGCGCTTTCAAAGCTGCATCTCGTGTCGCGGCTATCCGAGCTCGATCAGGACCTTTCGCAGCGCTACATCAATGACAGCTCCAAGGTGGAAGCCCTGAAGCCGCAGATTGAGAGCGCCGCGCGTCGTTTGTCGCAGCCGCCTTTTGCGGGCGCTGATGAATATGCCGGGGACAAGTCGTCTGGTCTGTTTGGCCGCAAGTCCTCCCGCACGCTGGACAATGATGGCGAGAGCGTGGAAGCGACGTCCGGACTTGTGCCTCAGTCTGTCCGTACACGTATTGACCACTACCTTCAGGCAAGCGCCCAGAACGCGCGGCAGACACCGCTGCATCTGATGGCCATCCTGGCTGGTCTGCTGGTGTTCGCCGGGGCTCTGTTTGTGGACTACACAATCGTGTCCGAGTTCTGGACGCGGGCGTTGGCCAATGAGTTTTTGGAGTTGCCGGGCACGCTGGCTGACTCGGTTGGGTTCAAATCGCTGCAGGTTCTGTTTGCCGCCATTGCGGCGCATCTGGTGTATGCGTCGCTTGGGCCGACCGGGCAGAAGACCTTCACTCGTATCGTCTTTGTGTTCGCCGTGCTGATGCTCGGTGGCCTCGGCTTCCTTCTGGCAACCATGTCGCTGCCTGCGGGCACGGCAGATGCCTTTGGCGGCACGACATCGCTTGATGATGCGCTGGCCGGGCTTGGTCTTGGTACACAGGAAGCTGTTAACAGCGCCGCGGTGGCTGCTCCGAGCATCGTGGATGAAGCGACATCCCGTGATGTGCATTCCATCACATGGCTCGCGTCACTTGGTGTGATCTTTCTGGTAGTCACCGGCGTGGCCGCGATTGCGCTGCATGGTGCGGTTGAAGCCTTCAAGCATCTGGTCGCCGTGGGCGAATATCGGTCGCGCGCTGTTGAAGCGGATGCGCTGGACCGTCGTGAGCATGAATACGTACAGCTGAGCCGCGAGATTCAGCAGCTTGAACAGCCGCAGGCGCGTCGTTCCATTCTGTGGGCTGGCCTGATGCGCGAAGTGCAGGCCCATCTGGATGGCATGGACGAAGCCCGCGCGGGCCTTGGCAAGCGCCAGGGCGCACAGCCGGTGCGTGGTGGGTTCTTCAGTCGCGGCACCGCCATGCAGCCAGTGGCGGAAAGCCATGAAAGCGCGGATGATCTGCGGGCGCGTCTTGAGCGCAACTCACAGAGCATGTCCGTTGAGGCGTATGAAGAAATTTTCGACACCTGGTGGTCAAGCCGCAGCCAGTCAGCACTTGCGCGCGATGCGCAGTTTGACGGGCCGATGATCTCCGGTGGCAACGCCTATTCAGCCCTGCCGACGACAGCCACATAGGCCTGAAACTTAAGGCCTGGTTGGCAACGCCTGCATACTACTTTGGATTCACCCTTCTTACGGGAGCGATGCGTCATGCGCCGCAGCCTTTCCACACTCTCGACCTTGAGCATGGCCCTTGTTGTGGGCATCGGACTTTCAAGCACAGCCTTGCTGGCGGAATCGCCGCCTGCTGAAGAGCCAGTGCTGGAAAAGGCAGCCGCGCCGGTTCTGGTGATCGGGCTGGATCTGTCGAAGTCCAATCCGATGGTCAATAATGACGACTACGCCCGCCGGGTGGCGGACCGGGTCGCGCCGATGATTGAAGACCTGCCGCTGCGGGCGCGGGTCATGGTGCGCAGCTTTGGCTCTTATGATGCGACGTCCAACACCCTGCGCATTGACCAGGTGCTGTCTGCCCGCGCCAAGCCGGAAGACTTTGCACGTGGTCTCAAGACGCTGATCACCGGCGTGCCGAAGCTGGTGCGCGATGGCAAACTGGTGGCGCAGAACAAGACGAACATCCTGCCGTTCCTGCAGACCATGTCTCAGGTCGTGGATTGCGCGAATGGTCCGGTGACTTTTGTGCTGCTGACGGATGGCGTGGAAGACAGTGAATATGCGCGGCTGAAAAACAAATCCGCCACTTTGCCTGCGCCCACCCATGAGCGGTTTCAAGGATGCGATGATCTGCAGATCCTTGGCCTTGGTCAGGGCCTGAACAGCCCCAAGACGACAGAACGTTTGCGCTCCACCTGGACAGGCTGGGCGGAGACCGCAGGCTTTGCCAGCTTCACCGGCCTTTACGACTGGTAGTTGTCTGCATCCGATTGCTGAGAAGAAGCGGGCAGGTGATATGCAAATTTGTATGTTGGCTGCCTGAAACGCCGGGACTACCGTTCTTGGCGTTATGACCAAAACCCAGACCAGAAGCGCCTGGCGCACCACGTGTCCTTCAGTGACATCGATGTGCGTTGGCGTACGGCTTACAGGCCCGGCTGTGATTATCAGCCGGGACGTATTTGTCGTGCACGCTTCTTCTTCTGTTTTCGAATTCTCTTCTTCCGGGTCTGGTCATGTCTCCCTTCTTGAACATCGCGGTTCCTGCCTCTAGCGACGCTGAACCTTTTGAGCCTTTAGAACCGTCGCGGCAGCCTGCGCGGTCCAGTCAGCCGCGCGTCTTTGCCTTTACCATTCGGGCGGCGGCGGAGCCTGAAACCGTGCCCCGGTTGATCTCGCCTTTTGCCAAGCGGGGCCTTGTGCCCAAACGTTTTTCGGCGCGGGCGGGAACGGAGCCCGGCTGGCTGACGGTGTGGGTCGAGGCTGAATTGCCCGATGATGCCAGCGCCAACAGTATCGCCAGCAATCTGCGCGGTATTCTGTGCGTGGACGCAGTGCTGCTGGAGGAAACCCGGCGACTGCCCCGCAAGCGCGAGCGTACCTTCGGGGCGTTTGCGGCTGGCTGACTTGACGCAGGCAGGTGTGGTGGCGCATGTGCTGCCCACCTGCTGACGCCTTTTGCCAACGGAACCCCACCTTATGATGGAAGTTGCTTACTCGCTTGTGCTGCCCGTCTTTGGCGTGGTTGTGGTCGGCTATGTGGCGGCGCGCTTTGGCTGGTTCTCGGACAGTGCGACGGATGGGCTGGATACGTTCGTGTTCAACTTCGCCATTCCGGCGCTGCTGTTTCGTGCGTTGGCCAATACGGACATTCCCGATGTGCTGCCCTGGGGCCTGTGGGGCTCATACTATGGCGGCATTCTCATTGTGTGGGCCGTCGGCATTGGCGTAGCCATGAGCGTGCTGCGGCGTCCGCTCAAGGACGCGATCATCATCGGGTTTGGCGGTGGGTTCTCCAATACGGTGATGCTCGGCATTCCGATCATTCTGACCGCGTTCGGGGAAGCAGCATCCGTGCCGCTGTTTCTGATCCTGGCGTTTCACGGGCTGACGGTTTTCACCATCTGCACTTTTTTGCTGGAAACAGCGCAGGCGGCAGAGCGCCATGACGGTTCAGCACCGCCAAGCACGAAACAGATCCTTGTCGACAGCCTCAAGGGCATGGCGCGCAACCCCCTGCTGTGGGCGCTTGGCTCCGGTGTGATCTTTGGACAGACGGGGCTTACGTTGCCGCTGCCGATTGATGGTGTGCTGGAGAAGCTCGGTCAGGCGGGCATTCCGTGTGCGCTGTTCGTGATGGGCGCCACCCTATCGCGGTACGAAATCCGGCGGTCGGTCGGCGCGGCGTCGCAGATTGCGCTGTTCAAGCTGATGCTGCATCCCATCGTGGTGTTTTTGCTGGGGTCTTATGTGTTCACCCTGCCGGTCATGTGGCTCAAGGTGGCAACCGTCATGGCGGCGGTGCCGTCGGGGGTTTATACTTTCATCATGGCCAATCGCTATGCGGCGGCACCGGGTGCGGCCTCCAGTGCAGTGGTTCTGACGACGGGGCTTTCGCTGCTTACGCTCTCTGCCGTGCTGACGTGGGCGTTGTCGTTCTAGCGGCTGTTCAAGACCTGCAATATGTAGTCTGCCCGCTCGGCAACCGGGGACTTGGGAATTGTGTGAATCCGGTAGCCGTACTGCGGATATGAAATCACCAGTCGCTCATACTCGGCCACGGCGTCTTCAAAGCTGTGGGTGCGTTCGGCGTCGGTTGTGAATATCTCGGGCCATGGTGGCGTCAGGAAAACATCGTCCGCATAGCGGTATCTGTGCGCTTTCTCGGCACTGTGTTCCGGTGTCATATCGTGATGATCCAGAAAACTGACTGCGTCGATGATGGATCGATCGCAGAACGAGGTCTGGTCCGCAGGCGCGTCTTCAAAATGATTGATGGCCCGGGAGATACAGAGTTCTGCAAAGCCAATTGGGTCCGTTGTCGGAAGAGTGTTGCCGCCCGTCTGCATCTGTTCTTGAACGATTGCACGGCCAGGTTCGTCAAATGTGGTGTGGCCGCGTCGCGCCAGTTCCAGGATCAGAGTGGACTTGCCGCCGCCAGAGCAGCCGGACAATACGACCAGCGGTTTGTACATGGTGGTTCCGGAAATCAGTGGCATAGGGTTTCAAACAAGGCTGAGCCGCATGACCGGGCGTTCGGGCTTGCGGCGGGCGATTTCCTTGAAGCCGGCCTTCTCGAACATGGACATGGCGCCATGCCACAAAAACTGCGACTGGGACCGTTCCGCCTTGTCGATGGGGTAGGCCTCGATGGCTGGTACGCCGCTTTTTTTTGCGAAGGCGACTGCGTGGGACAGCATTTCAGCTGCAACGCCTTGCCCGCGATGGGGCGAGGGGACAACGAAGCACAGGATTGACCAGACCGGTGTGTCATCCACGGGCTTCATGACCGGTGAGCGCTTCAGCCGCGCGAACTCTTCCCGCGGGCCGAATGTCACCCACCCCACGGGGGCACCGGATTTGTCATACCCGATAAGACCCGGTGCGGGTTTTTGCCCGGCCCGGTCCTCTATGAGGGCCTTGCGGTGGTCTGCAAGGCTGGTGCCTTTGGGTGGAATGACTTTTCCCGACAGGCGATAGCCCATGCACCAGCAGTCGCGGGCAAATGAGCAGCCCTTCTGTGCGAAGAGCGCCTCAAGATCGGGGAAGGTTTTTGCGGTGAGCGGCCTTACAGTCAATTGGTCTGTCATGGCATCAGTCTAGCCCGACCATGCGTCTGATGTCGTCAGGGGTCATGCCCTCGGCGCGCAGGTCGCGCAGGGTTTTTGAGCCACGGCGCTTGGCCATGCGCTCACCGGTATCGTCGGTGATGAGGCTGTGATGCTGGTAGGTGGGTTCGGGCAAATCCAGCAGGACCTGCAACACGCGGTGCAGGGGTGTTGCGAAGAACAGGTCCTGTCCGCGAATGATGTGGGTGATGCCCTGGGCTGCGTCGTCCATCACCACGGCCAGGTGATAGGCAATGACACCATCCTTGCGGGCGATGACAGCGTCGCCCATGGGGGTGGGGTCAACGGGCAGGCGTCCGGTCTCTCCCTGCGGACCTGACCCCTCTTCGGTGAAGGTCAGGCGGTTGCCGGTGAGCCGTTCCGCGATGGCAAGGGCCCGCGTGGCATCAATGCGCAAAGCATGGGCTGTGCCTTCTGCGATCTTGGTGGCGCGGATGTGCTGGGACAGGTGTCGGCAGGTGCCGGGATAGATCACGCCCTCGGGGCCATGGGGCGCAATGGCTGCTTCGGTAATGTCCTTGCGGGTGCAAAAACACGGATAGATGACGCCGAGCTGTGTGAGCCGGTCGAGACCCTTTTGGTAGTCGGCCATGTGTTCGGACTGGCGGCGGACGGGTGTTTCCCACTCAAGGCCAAGCCATGCGAGGTCTTCCAGCTGGGACTGTTCAAACTCCGGGCGGCTGCGGGTGCGGTCGGTGTCCTCAATGCGCAGGATGAAGCGAGCGTTGTTGGCTTTGGCCCAGTCCCATGCGGTCAGTGCGGAAAACGCGTGGCCGGGGTGCAGGTGCCCATTGGGGCTGGGGGCAAAACGGGTTGCCAGACTGTTCATAGGGTGCGTGCTGGTAGTTTGCGTGCTCATGAGTCACTAATAGCACCGATGGCGATAATCAAAACCAATCGAGACGTGGCCCGTGCCTGTGACGCGCTGGCTGACCAATGCGAGCACATGGCGCAGGCGCTTGATGCCTGTGGCGGGCCGCCACCCTTGCGCCGTCGCGCAGCGGGCTTTGACACGCTGGCGCGTATCCTGATGGGCCAGCAATTGTCCGTGGCCAGTGCGAGTGCCATCTGGGGCCGCCTTGAAGCGGGGCTTGGCGAGGTGACGCCGGAGGCTGTTCTGGCAACGTCCGATGAAACATTGCGCAGCTATGGTCTGTCAGGCCCCAAGCAGCGCTATCTGCGGGCCAGTGCGGAAGCTGTGACCGACGGCCTGCTGGATTTCAAGAAGCTGAGCCGCATGGATGATACGCAGGCCCATGAGCATCTGATTGCGGTCAAAGGCATCGGGCCCTGGACCGCTGACATTTATCTGCTGTCCGGTCTTGGCCGGCCAGATGTGTTTCCGGCTGGAGACATCGCCTTGCAGGCGGCCGCGCAACGGTTGATGCGCAAGCGCAAACGTCCGGATGCAGACGGCATTACAAAAATCGCAAAACGCTGGCAGCCTCATCGAAGCGTCGCAGCACGTGTGCTGTGGGCCTACTACGCCGTTCCACCGGTGTAGGGCTGCCAGGAAAATGGAGACAACGACATGACGACACAGCTTGACGGGCCGCGCCTTGACCCTGCCAACGGAGGACCGGCTGACCGGCTGGTGGTTCTGGTTCATGGCTATGGATCCGATGGCAACGATCTGATTGCCCTGGGGCGGCACTGGCAGCAATTGCTGCCGTCAGCAGCCTTTGTGGCGCCTAATGGTCCACAGCGTTGCGATGGAAATCCTGCAGGCTATCAGTGGTTTGCATTGGGAGCGAGCGGTCCTACTGAAGCTGCCATGACACAGGGAGTGGACGAGGCCGCACCTGCGCTGAACGATTTCATTGATGGGGAACTGGCAAGCCATAAGCTTGATGGCTCTGGGCTCGCGCTTGTGGGGTTCAGCCAGGGGACCATGATGTCGCTGCATGTGGGGCCACGCCGATCTCCGGGGCCTGCGTGCATACTTGGATATTCTGGTGCCCTGATCGGGCCGGAACGTCTGGCTGAGGTGCCCTCGAAGCCACCGGTGATGCTGATACATGGCGATGCGGACGACATGGTGCCGGTCGCTGCCATGCATGGTGCCGTTGGGGCGTTGGGCGACAACGGTTTTACGGCACGCTGGCATGTGTCGCGTGGTGTTGGTCACGGCATTGACCCGGAAGGCCTGCAGCTTGGTGGCCAGTTTGTGGCTGACAGTTTTGCGCAGGCTGCGGCTGCACAGCAGGCATGAGGGGTTTCGCGCGGGAGTGGTCTGTGTAGAGTCATACCTGCGTCACACACCATGTTGTATGTTTCAGCGAAGTTGAGGCACCCTTGGTGGGACGAATCGAGATTCGAGTTGCGTACGAGGTAAGGCAGGAGGCCTTAGAGGATGCAAACGGGGACGATGCACACGGAGACGATCGACGGGGCGACGGCGAATTCGGAAGTGTCGAATTTGAGCCTGGCGAAGTCCGGCGTTGGCCGGTTTGCCACGCGATCCGCGCATGCCTCACCGGAGAGTTGCCCTGCCCTCGTCCTCAACGCGGACTACCGCCCTCTGAGCTATTATCCTTTGTCGCTCTGGTCCTGGCAGGACACCATCAAGGCGGTGTTTCTGGATCGTGTGAATATTCTTGATCACTACGACCGCGCGGTGCACAGCCCGACGGCCGAGATGAAGCTGCCCAGCGTGGTGTCTCTCAAGACCTATGTGAAGCCAGCGAAGTATCCCGCCTTTACGCGGTTCAATGTGTTTTTGCGCGACAGGTTCAGTTGCCAGTATTGCGGTGAGCGGACGGAGCTGACCTTTGATCATGTGGTTCCGCGGTCGCGCGGTGGTCAGACCACATGGGACAATGTGGTGGCGGCGTGCTCGCCCTGTAATCTGCGCAAGGCCAACCGGCTGCCGACGGAAATCGGCATGATCCCGTTTGATGCGCCCATTCGTCCAACGGTGCACGAGCTGCATCACAATGGACGGGCGTTTCCACCAAACTACCTGCATGAAAGCTGGCAGGACTATCTCTACTGGGATAGTGAGCTTGAGCCGTAGGCTGAGACCTTAAGGGTCAGACCTTCTCCGACACACGGATTGCCAGGCGGCAGGCGGCTTTGATGGCGCTTGAAAGCACGGGATAGCCAGGTGCTTCTTCTGCGCCTTCGGCCAGGGCCTTTTCCTTGTGGGCGACTTCTTCCTCGCGGAATTTTTCCACCATGTCGCGCAGCTCGCTTTCAGCGGGCTCGCTGTCCAACTCACGGACCTGGGCCTGATAGTGCTCGTCGATCACTTCTTCGACGGCGGCTGTGCAGGCGTGGGCGGCTTTTTCGCCCATCAAAGCAGTGACAGCGCCCATGGCGAAGCCTGCCGCGCCCCAGACGGGGTTGAGCAGGGCCGGGCGCACGCCGCGCTCGGCAACGACCTTGTTGAAGGCGTCCAGATGCACGGCTTCGTCTTCGGCCATGTGCTCGAGGTCGCGGACGATCTTGGCGCGGGGCTTGGCAGCGCGGAAGACGGCCAGCTGGCCTTCATAGATGCGCACTGCGCCTGCTTCGCCAGCGTGATCCACACGGATCATTTCGTGCAGGCGGCGCTGGATGACGCTGTTGCCGGCAAGATCAGCGGTGCTCATCTTTCTGGGTGATGACGTCATGAGGCATGCCTTTCTTTGCGGGCGGCGTAGGCGGGTATGAAGCTCACCGCCGCAAGGGCGAGGGAGATAAGGAAGTTATATCCCGCAAGCGACAAGCCAAGGAAGCGCCATGCGGCTTTGTCGCAGGGCACGATGGTGATGTTGCCGGACAGGGCCGCGTTGAAATCCTCAATGGATCCAGACACGCCGCCGCCACCGCCACCACAGTCAGCAGGGCCTTCCCACCAATCCCACTCAACGCCTGCGTGGCGCAGGCCGAGAATGGCGCTCACCACAAAGACGAGGCCAATTCCGGTCATCAGCCATGTGGGCCAGCGACCCAGATTGGCCTCGCGGGACACAAACAGGGCCACCAGCAGGAGCGGCAGGGCAATGTAGAATGGCCAGCGCTGCTCATAACACAGGGCGCAGGGGACGTAGCCCAGCACATGCTCAAAGAACAGGAACCCCGCAATCGTGGCGACGGTGGCAGCAACCGCCACAAGAATTGCCCGGCGCGGGGGGATGAGCGTGAGGAGGGTGTTCATCAGATTACAGTCCCACCGAGTTGACGGCGTCAGAAATGAGAGCCGCCGCACCACCGGCAAGGCTCATGAGGACGATGACCCAGGCTGTGCCAAGGGCTGTGCCGAGGAACACCAGAATGCCGTCGCGTTCGATGAAGCCCAAGGAGGCGATCACGATGGCCGCGCCGGGCAGGGTGTTGGTGAGGGGCAGGGGAATCATGATGGTGAGCGAAAACAGGATAAACAGCAGGCCGATGACCTGTTCCATAGGCCGCTTGGTCATGAACTGAAGACGCAGACGGCTGAACCGCTCGAACCGACGCAGCCAGGGGCGTGCTGTATCCATCATGCCGGTGAGGCTGTCTTTCTTGAGGGTGCGGTCGCGCAGGCTTTGCGGCAGCCACAGCGTGCGGCGGCCTGCAGCCAGCTGCACGGCGACAAACACCATGGGCAGCGACATGACCTGGGGGACGCCATAAAGAAACGGAATAGCGCAGGGCAGGGCCAGCACCAGCAGCACCATGCCGAAGGCGCGCTCGGCCAGCACATCGACCAGGGCGCCCAGAGGCACCGTCTCGCTATCGAACGAAGCAATGGCCTCATCCAGCAGCTGCGACGTTTGCTTGTCGCTCATCTGCCCGTTGTTGTGGGGTGGCTTGGATGTCGTGATGTGCGTCATGGTTTCACAGATTATCAGGGTGAATTGAGGGCGTCGATTGGTGGCGATGCCGCAGGGTATGAAACAGTGTGCACAAAAGGGGTAAATACTCTGATTGACCTTGCAGGCGGGGTGCCTATGATGCCGCTCCTTTCGTGGCGTCTTTATGATCCTTTCTTGGGCCCCTGTGGCGGAATTGGTAGACGCGACAGACTCAAAATCTGTTGGGGGTAACTCCGTGCTGGTTCGAGTCCGGCCAGGGGCACCACGAAGGCTTTCGGGCGGCTGTGGCACATGATCTGTGCGTTTACCCATAGCTGCCACATTCTGGGTTAAGGTAGGGGTCGGCCTAAAATGCGGGCCTGATCCGGATATAGCCCCGGCTGGAGACCATTTTGGCGACCGATAGCCATACCCAAACACCTTCACCTGAGATTGCCAGTGAGCCTGTTGATGCACCAAGCGTCGAGGACCAGTCGAAGGATGTTGTAGTGACTGAGACCTCGGTTCCAAACAACAAACAGCTGGCGATGCGCGTCTGGCGCATGTGGATGGCACCGCAGAAGAAGCGCGTTTTCGGTGCTTTGATCCTGATGGTTCTGGTTGCGGCGACAACGAGTGTTTACCCGTTGTTGATCCAGCAAACACTCGACATGGCGAATGAGCGCAATCCTGACGTGTTCTTTGTGCCGTTGCTTGTGGTCGGCGTTGTCGTGATCAAGTCGCTGTCTCTCTATTTTCAAACCGTTGTTACGAGCTCGATTGTGTTGCGGGTTCTGCAGAAGATGCAGATCGCGATGTTCAACCGATTGCTGACGTCAGACCTCGCACGCCTCAATCGCGAAGCGACCGGCCGCTATCTGTCACGCTTTACCAACGATGTGAGTGTTGTGCGTGAAGGGCTGATGCGTGTGCTGACGAATGCGGTGCGCGATCTGCTGACACTTATCGGTGTTGCGGCTGCCATGATTTACATGGACTGGCTGCTGGCAATTGTTGTGCTGGTGATCCTGCCTCTGGCGGCGGTCCCTATTTCAGCGCTGGGCAAGCGGATGCGCAAAGTATCCGCCGATGCGCAGGCCTATTTGGGTGACATGACGGCGCTGCTGAATGAAAGCCTGTCGGGCGCCCGCATGGTCAAGACCTATGGGCTTGAAGACTATGAGCGCGAACGGTCCGGTACTTTTTTTGAAGGTTTGTATGGCTGGACCATGAAGCTTGTGCGCGGACGTGCGCGGGTTGATCCAACCATGGAGATACTCGGCGGGATTGCCATTGCGGGTGTTCTGTCGTTCAGCGTGTGGCGCATCTTCGAAGGCGCGGGCACGGTTGGTGATTTTACCGGGTTTGTTGCAGCGCTGGCGATTATGGCCCCCTCCGCGCGGGCGCTTGGGACATTGCATGTGGTGTTTCAGGAAAGCATGGCCGCAGTGCAGCGGGTGTTTTCCCTGCTGGATGAAGAGCCGAGCATTCAGGATCATGCAGACGCAAAGCCGCTTGAGGTTCGCGAGGGCAAGGTCAGCTTTAAAGGCGTTGGCTTCAAATATGACGAAGGTGCACCGGCGCTCATGGATTTCTCGCTGGATGTGGCACCGGGCACAACGGTGGCGCTGGTGGGGCCGTCAGGCGCCGGCAAGACGACGGTCATCAATCTCATTCCGCGGCTTTATGATGCCACATCGGGCAGCGTTTCCATTGACGGGCAGGACGTGAAGCAGGTGACGCTGGCGAGCCTGCGCAAGGAAATGGCGATCGTCAGTCAGGACGTGACGATGTTCAACGACAGCGTGCGCGCCAACATTGCATTCGGCCGACTGGATGCGAGCGACGAAGAAATTCGTGCCGCCGCCAAGGTGGCTGCTGCAGATGATTTCATTGAAGCGATGCCTGAGGGCTACGACACCGTCGTGGGTGATCGTGGGGTGAAGCTGTCAGGCGGCCAACGACAGCGTATTGCGCTGGCACGCGCCGTTCTGCGCGATGCGCCGATCCTGCTGCTGGACGAGGCGACCAGCGCGCTGGATGCTGAGAGCGAACGCAAGGTGCAGGACGCTCTGGAAGTTCTGCGCAAGGGCCGCACGACCATTGTGATTGCGCACCGCCTTGCCACCGTGCGTGAGGCAGACATGATCTGCGTCATGGAAAAGGGCCGGGTGGTTGAGCTTGGCAGTCATGATGAGCTTGTGGCAGCGGACAAGCTCTACGCGCGGCTGTGCAAGATGCAGTATTTCTCTGATGAGACGTCGAGCGACGAGGCTCAGTAGCTGGGCTACTCGCGGCGGAGGATGAAGTCGACGAGGATATCCATCGACTTCATGTGCTGGAATTTTCCGTTGAGACCTTCGCGGTCATATTCCGTGTTCACCCATGTCATGAAGTCGATGGGCTCACGGGCGTTGCGCGCTTCGTATTCTTCCAGAAAAGCATCCAGCACGCCGGTCTTGGCCTGGCGGACATGGCCATAGCGCAGCGAAAGCTGGCTCTTGGCCTGGGTCACGGTCTGGCCTTCCTTCAGCATCTGGTAGAGCGCCGAGCCGATGCCGGCCCGATCTGCGCCTGACTTGCAGTGCATGAGGACCGGATACTCGATGGTGCTGAAGATTTCCTGCGCCCGGTTGAGGCGATCCACCTGCGGCGCGCCGCGGCTATCTAGCGGCATATCAATCAGGGTGATGCCGTATTTCTCACACGCTTCGCGCTCCAGCACATAGGAGCCGCAGTCGCGGGCACCGCGCAGATTGAGAATGGTTCTGATGCCGCGCTCTTTTGCCTGCTTCACCTGGTAGGGCCAGGGCTGGCCGGAGCGCCAGGCGCGCTGGGTGATAGGCGATGCCTTGGCAATCAACAGCCGGACGAACCCATGATCTACAAAGATCATGTTCATATAGGTGCGAAAACGCTTGCCGAAGGTCGACAGATTGTCCGCTGTGCGATCGATGGCCATGAAGGTGCAGGTCCGGGTAGGGTGTGTGCGTCAGGCGGGAACATCCAGCCATATTGCGGCGCACTATAGGGAATGGGCGGCAGATTGAAAGCCGTTCGGGGAGACTGCTTCGTGTTCAAATCACACGAGTTCCGCAAAACGTGACTTGCAAGACCACCAGGGGCGCATCCATTTCCCGGCGACACGCATTTGAAAACAAAAACGGTCGATCAATCGGCTGAGATACCGAAGGGGATAAATCCATGAAATCGATAAGTCTGCTGCTGCTGCGCGTGGGCCTTGGCCTGCTCATTCTGATCTGGGCGATGGTAAAGCTGGGCGCGCCAGAGGCCGCCATTGGTGTGTCCGACAAATATTACGGCGGGATGCTGAGCGGTGAGACGCTCATTCTGGTGCTGGGGATTGCTCAGGCGCTGTTGGGCCTGCTGGTCATTCTGGGGTTGTTCCGGGCGCTGGCCTTTCCGGCCATGGTCATTGTGCTGGGGCTTGGGGCTGCTGCCGTGTGGCCGTCGCTGATCGATCCGCTGGGGCTGATCTTCGGTCAGGACAATGTGCAGATCCTGTTCTTCCCGTCGCTGATCGTCTTCTTCGGCACATTGGTGATGTTTGCGTTCCGCGATCAAGACACGTTGTCGCTTGATGCAATCAGGGGCCGCTAGGCGAGCAAGACCTAGTAGCCGGGATTAAGCAGCGTCTTCAGACGTTCGCGAAACTGGGTGGCGGCCTTGGGGTCGTCACCCAGACCTGCGGCAGCATACATCTGCTTGCCGACGATGGCCTCGCCAAAGGCAGTGATGGCCGCCAGCAGCATATAGAACCGCGTCTCTTCTATCTGAGGGCCCGGGCGTCCTGCAGCTTCCGCCTGCTTGACGCTGGCTTCATGAATGAGGTCTGTCAGCTCACTGAGCATCTGGGTGCCTCTACCCTTTTCAGCGCCGTCAGGCTCAGGCTCGACGCGACCCGTCAGGGTCAGCCACGCCAGCAGGCGGGCATGGCCCTTGTCTGACAGGGTGGCAAAGACCTCGTCCATCATGGCGCCGGTATCCACCGGGCCGGACTGGCCTTTTTCAATCACCCCGAACAATGCCTCGCGCAGATGGCGCATGGTGCGCTCCACCAGCGCTGCCACCAGACCTTCGCGGCTTTGGAAGTGGTGCAGGATGGCCGGGTGGGAAATACCCACATCCTTGGCAATATCCTGCAGACGGATGCCTTCAGGGCCGTTGGAGGCCAGACGCTTCTCAGCCGCGTCGAGAATCAGTCGGCGGGCTTCTTCACCCGTACGTCTGACCCGCCGGGGGGCTGCCTGTGTCTTTGTCTCGCTGGCCATATCTGCCCTGGTCCTGATCTGGCCATGCTGGCCAATCTCCTGAATGCCTTGTGGGTCGGGCTTTGGTGGCTTGCCCCCGCACGCAGCGCCTAGGCGGGTTATGCCTGCGTGGGACGGTCATTGGCAAGTTTGGCGCCAAACGGGTAGCGTCGTCAGCCTATTCCAAGGGGATCTGACCAGCTTCATGAGTTCTTCTGCCGCCACACCTGCGCCTGCGTCTTCTGCTCCCAGTGAACAGGAATCAGCCGGGCAATCGCAGATCTACCCCACGCTGGCGCTGCCCATGCGCAGCCGGCGGCTGGTCATTCGTGATTTTGTGCCCGGAGATCTGGGCGCCCTGCATGCCTATTCAGAGCGCCGGGAGGTTACCAAGCATCTGCTGTGGGGCCCCAACTCGGTGGAACAGTCCCGCGCCACGCTGGCGGAGTTCATGACCCAGCAGGGGGCAAACCCGCGCCTGCGATACGATCTGGCGCTGGGCCTGCCGGGCGGCAAAGCCATTGGGGCTGTGTCCATTCATCTTGATGACATTCGGCTTGGCAATGCTGAAATCGGCTATGTGCTGCATTCAGATTACTGGGGCGGTGGTTTTGCGTTTGAAGCGGTGGACGCCTTGACCGCGCACATTTTTGAGCACTGGCCGCTCAACCGGGTGTGGGCGCGCTGCCTTGAAAGCAACAAGGCCTCCAGGCGGCTGCTGGAGCGGCTGGGGATGCGCCACGAAGGCACATTGCTGCGGGCTGAACGCATTGAAGGCGAGTGGCACAATGTCCTGATGTACGCGCTGCTGGCGGATGAATGGCTGGCGGGACGCCGGTAGGCCCCATCTCGGGCGGTTTCAGCCTTTGGATGGCTTGCCGCATTCCACCAGATAGATCAGCGTTTCGTTGTCCTGGCTCGTCTCAATGACCCGGTGTCCCGATTGGGCACAAAAATGCGGCACGTCGATGCGCGAGGCGGGGTCTGTGGCCAGCAAGGTTACCTGTTGGCCGGGCTTCAAGGCGCGCAGGGCCTTTTGCAGCTTCAGCACCGGCAGGGGGCAAAGCAGGCCGATCGCATCAATTTCACCCGGTGCAGCTTTGGTCACGGCTTAAACCCTTACAGTCTCTACGTCTTTTGCGCTGATTGCGTCCGGTTCTGCTTGACCAGAAAACGGTGAAGCCTCTATATCGCAGGCAACGTCTTGGGAGGACACTCGTGCTAAATCGAATTGGAAAAGAAGTCACCTATCTGCGTAGCGCCGTGCGCACGCTCGGCCGTCTGAAGGACATTCAGAAGAACCCGACGCGCACCTGGGCAGATATCATCGAAAACATCGCTGCCACAAAGCCGAACAATGTCGCCATTTATGGCGAAGACGGCAGCACGATGACCTATCGCGAGCTTGATGAGCGCGCCAACCGCTATGCACGCTGGGCGCTGGCCTCCGGTGCCCGTAAGGGCGACGCCGTGGCGCTGCTCATGGAAAACAAGCCCGAATACATCGTGGCCTGGCTTGGTATCGTGAAAATGGGCGCAACAGCTGCCCTCATCAATACCAACCTCACGGGCATGGGGCTTGGTCACTGCCTGAACATCTCAGGCGCTGACCACTGCATTGTTGAATCATCGCTGGCGGACAATTTCTTTGGCGCCAAAGAGCATTTTGACCGCGACATCAAGCCGTGGATCGAAGGCGGCTCTGTTCAGGGTGCTGAAGATCTGAGCTCTGCGCTTGATCTTTATTCTGCCGAACCGCTTCCAGCGGATACCCGCAAGGACCTGAAGCAGGAAGACAACGCGCTTTACATCTACACGTCCGGCACGACCGGTCTGCCGAAAGCTGCGAAGATCACGCATTTCCGGTTGCAGACCATGGCGGGCGGCTTCTCGGCTGCGGCCAATGCGACTGAAAAAGACCGCATGTATGTGGTCCTGCCGCTCTATCACTCTGCTGGTGGTGTATGTGCCGTGGGCACGACGCTTACCGTTGGTGGTTCGGTCATCGTGAAGCGCAAATTCTCTGCCAGCCAGTTCTGGTCTGATTGCGCCAAGTATGATGCGACACTGATCCAGTATATCGGCGAGCTGTGCCGCTATCTGCTGAACTCGGAAGAAAAGCCAGGCGAAAACAAGCACAAGGTTCGCATGGCGGTGGGCAATGGCCTGCGTCCGGAAATCTGGGAGCCGTTCCAGAAGCGGTTCAAGATCCCGCACATCACAGAGTTCTATGGTGCGACGGAAGGCAACATCGCACTCATGAACTATGACGGCACGGTTGGCTCCGTTGGTCGTATTCCTGGCTACGCCAAGAAGACCTTCAATGTGGAAATTGTGAAGTTCGACGTTGAAAACGAAGAGCCTGTGCGCGGCGCCGATGGCCTGTGTGTTGCCTGTCAGCCCGGCGAAGTGGGCGAGGCGATCGGCAAGATCGTTGATGACCCGTCCAAGCCAACGGGCCGGTTTGACGGTTATGCGGATGCCAAGGCGACAGAAAAGAAAATCCTGCGCGACGTGTTCGAGAAGGGCGACAAGTGGTTCCGCTCCGGTGACCTGCTGAAGCAGGACAAGAAGGGCTACTTCTACTTCATGGACCGGATCGGCGACACGTTCCGCTGGAAGGGTGAAAACGTGGCGACATCCGAAGTGGCGGAAGCCATTTCCGTGTTCCCGGGTATTTCCGAAGCCAATGTGTATGGCATGGCCATCAACGGCATGGATGGCCGTGCGGGCATGGTGTCCATGGTGGTTGCGGGCGAACTGAACTGGGACAAGTTCAAGGCGCATCTCGATGCCAACCTTCCCGCCTATTCGCAGCCTGTCTTTGTGCGGCTGCAGCCAGAGGTGGAGATCACCGGCACGTTCAAGCACCGCAAGGTTGACCTTGTGAAGGAAGGGTTTGATCCCGATATGATCGAGGATCCGATCTTCTTCTTTGATGGACGCGAGAAGAAGTATGTGCAGCTGACCAAGGCGCTCTACGACGAAATCCAGACCGGCTCGCTGAAGCTGTAGTCAGCAGCAGGCAGACATGAGAAAAGGGCGGCAGTGAAAACTGCCGCCCTTTTGTTTGTCGCAGCCGTCTGGAATTTATTCAGCGGCAGTCTGAGACTTCTTTTTCTCTTCGTCTTCGTAGTGCTGCTGGATGGTGGTCATGGCAGCTGACATGGCCTGGCCGATGAACTCTTCGGCGTTGTCGGTGGCCCAGCCGAAGCTTTCGCGGCGGGCGTCATTCATCTTTTCGATTTCCGGCGTCACGTGACGCTGCCACAGCTCGTAGGACTTCTTGGTGTTGTCGAAGTCAGCCCAGTTGTGCGCCAGCTGCAGGAAGCAGCCAAAGCCCGGCATCTTTTCTTCAAGGCGCTTGATCTGTGCGATGGCATCTTCCGGTGTGCCGACAATGCCCTGGCCGCTTTCAATCATGGCGTCCAGTGGGTCCTTGTTCTTGTCGGCGTTGGGGGCGGCCATGGGGTTGATGGAGTTGAAGTAGTTGGACCATTTGTGGAAGCCGAACTTCACGTTCTCCATCGCCTTTTCTTTTGTTTCAGCGATGTGGATCGGGCCCACGAGACGCATGCAGTCCGGGTCCATGGTGCGGCCATGTTCCTTGGCGACTTCCTGAGCCACCTGCCAGTTGATGCCCAGGGCGTCATAGCCGCCTTCATTGGTGGCAGCGACGCACAGCATGCCCAGGCCGTATTTACCGGCGAGCTTGCCGCCGGATGGTGTCACGGAACTTGCGACAGCGACTTCAGGATGCGGGTCGGAGTAGGGCGTCAGCTGCAGGCGGGCTTTTTCAAGCTTGTACCATTCGGTTTCCTCAGTGACCGTCTCGCCATTGAAGAGGCGCATGATCACGTCGAGAGCTTCCACCATGCGCGGCCGCTGCTTGGCCACTTCAATGCCCAGCATCATGGCGTCTGACGGCAGCAGGCCTGGCCCTGCGCCAAACATGATGCGGCCCTTGGTCTGATGGTCGAGTTGGATGATGCGGTTGGCGGTGGTCAGGGGGTGGTGATAGGGCAGGGAGACAACACCGGTGCCCAGCTTGATGCGGCTGGTGCGCTCGGCAACGCCCGCAATGAACACTTCTGGCGAGGCAATGATTTCGTAGCCGGCGGAGTGATGCTCGCCGATCCAGGCTTCGTCATAGCCGATGCGATCAAGGTGTTCGATCAGCTCCATGTCGCGCTGAATGCACAGGGTCGGGCTTTCATCCAGGGGATGGAAGGGCGCTAGAAAAATGCCGTTGCGTTTGCGGGCCATGGTTGTTTCCTCCGTATGCGGTTTTTTGGTTTCTTATTGGGTGCGGGGCCTGAGGCCGCCGAGTATCAGGTTCAAGAGATCATCATGCAGTTTGGCGATATCGACCTGGGTGCCGGGGCCTGACCAGCGAACGGTGAATGCCCCCCAGGTGGAAATAAGAGCGGTGGCGGCCAGAGACGGGTCGTTGATGGCGGCAAACTCGCCGGATGCCTGCCCGTCAGCGATGATGCTTTCAACCACATCGACCACTTCGCGGTTGGCGCTTTCAGCGGCTGACACCAGATCCGTCTGGTTGACGAATTCGCGGGCCATCTGGCGCATGACACCGGCATTGGCCTCGTACTCATCCACCAGCAGACGCACGAAGAGGCGCAGGCGCTGCTCGGCGCTGTTGGCAGTGTCAGGGGCGGCGGCAAGGTCGCTTTGCAGGCGATCTACCAGCTGCGCGTTGAACTGCTCTATCAGCGCCGCCTTGCTGGCGAAGTGCAGAAAGAATGTCGCCTTGGCGATACCGGCGGCGTCGCAGATTTCCTCGATGCGCACGGCGTCGAAGCTGCGCTGGGCAAAAAGCTGCATGGCTGCATCAAAGATATGACGCCGGGTGCGGGCCTTGCGCTGGGTGCGCTTGTCGCCGGATTTTATGGTGGATGGTGTGGAGATGGCGCCGGGTCCCTGCGTTTTTGGTTTTATAGACTCCAGTCTAGTTTTCTCCAGCGCTTTGAGTCAAAGTCGTCGTAGACCCAAAAAGGGCAGAAACGACAAAAAGAAAACGCGTTAGAGGGAGTTGAGCCATGAAAGCCGCCATTTTTCACGAGGCAGGCAAGCCGCTGACCATTGGTGAGGTGGCATCGCCGGACCCGGGACCCCATGAGCTGGTCTTGAAGGTGCACGCTTGCGGCATTTGTGGCTCTGACCTTCACTGCACCGAGCACGGGCCGTTTGTGCTGCCCGGCAACACGGTGATGGGGCACGAGTTTTCTGGCGAGGTGGTTGGCCTTGGCACCGAAGTGGCCGGGCGCTTTGCAGAAGGTGACCGGGTAACAGCATTGCCGATCATCGTGCCGCCGATCCCGCCGGCCGGTCAGGAAGACATCGAGCCCTGGCTGCGGTCGGATGTGCAGACGATTGGGCTGGGTGTGGTGCCCGGTGCCTATGCGGAATATGTGCGGGTGGGTGTCAGCCAGACCAAGAAGCTGCCGGAAGCGGTCTCCTACGAAATGGGTGCGCTTGTGGAGCCACTGGCTGTTGGCCTGCATGCGGTCAACCGGGCCGAGATGCGCTCGGGCGACAATGTGCTGGTGCTGGGCGCGGGGCCGATTGGTCTGGCGAGCATTGCCTTTGCACAGCGTATGGGCGCGGCGAACGTTATTGTCAGTGAGATGACGGACCAGCGCCGGGCCCTGGCTGAAAGTGTGGGCGCCACGGGCACCATTGATGCCAAGGGCAATGTGCTTGAGCAGTTTGCCGAGCTTACCGGCGCCATGATGCCTGACGTGGTGATTGAAGCGGTGGGCATTCCCGGCATGATTCAGCAGGCCATCGATTTTGTGAAACCCAAGGGCCGTGTGGTTGTTGTGGGCGTGTGCCAGCAGCAGGACCAGATGATGCCGATGATGGCGATCATGAAGGAAGTCGGCGTGCAGTTTGTGCTGGGCTATGAGCCGCGTGACTGGGACACGGTTCTGTCCTTCATGGCCGGCGACCGCCTGAAGGTGGACCATCTGGTGACGCACCGGGTGGGCTTTGAGGCGTTCCCGGACGCGTTTGAAGCGCTGCGGACGCCAAGTGACCAGTGCAAGGTGATGCTGAAACCCGAGTAGCGATCACGCCTGTTCACGGACGGCCTGCTGAAGTGTGAAGCGGTGTGGGTTGCGTGATGCTGCCTGCGTTGTGATGTTCATCGGCACAAACAGTCTATCGCATGGGGGATATAATCATGCTTCGTTGGATCATTCTTGCCGGCACTCATGGCGGCGCACTCGCGGTCGGGTTTGCTCTTGGTATCTATCTGTTGCCTATTCTCACCGCGCCCGAAGGGCCGGGGGAAGAAGTCCTGGCGCAGAGTGCTGCGTCTGCCGTTTTTGAAGCGGAGTTCACCCGCGAGCTGGCGGGCAGTGACTTTCTGCATTGGGGCGAAGGCACCGTCAGCATTACGCCGACACAGGTGGTGCACACAGGCGCGCTTGCTCCGGGACCGGACTATCAGCTGTATCTGGCGTCTGAGTTTGTCGAGGATGAAGCAGGCTTTGAACGCATCAAGGCCTCAGCAAAGCGCATCGGCAGTGTAAAGACTTTTGACGGGTTTCTGGTTGATGTGCCCGAGGGTGTGAATGTCGCCGACTACTCCACCGTCATCGTGTGGTGCGAGAGCTTTGGCGAATTCATCACGGCTGCGAAGTATCAGTAACGGGTGCTGTGTCTCGACTATGCAAATTCTTTGATTGCACTCATTGCGGGTTTTAAGCTGTAATTTCCTTTTCTAAGTCTGGAAAGGGGGGGCACGCATAATGGAACCGCATATTGTTGACGATGCAAAGAAGGCTGCCAAAAGCTACGAGAAGCTGATGGCGGAAAGCGCACAGGAAGGCGGCGTTGTGGTCTGCGAAGGCCGCGGGTCGCCTTGTATTTTCATGTGGACCGACTGCAACGGCAAACTGAAGAAGAAGAAAGTTCAGCCGGGTGGGTCAGCCAAGGTAAAAATCAAAAAGGTCTTCTTCGAGAATGGCAAAGCCGTTGAGAAATGCGTGTCAGAGACTTGGAAGTGTCCCAAAAAATAGCATGAGATCCTCCACGTGGCTTTCCGGTATGAGCGTTGGTGAATTCATCACGGCTGCGAAGTATCAGTAGGTCGTAGCTCTTGTGCATGACCCGGATCCACTCTTATCGGCTATGCCACGCAGCAACCGCGAGTAGGCCCCGGGTCAAGCCCGGGGACACGGTGGTCGATTGTTGATCCGGGTTTAACTGCGTGGCGTTTGGGCCAGAGCTGCATGCAGGACGCCGAGCCATGGGGCCTGTTCTTCCATGGGGGCGGCTGAGCGGATCAGGCCACGGCCCAAGGCGTCATCCCAGGTGAGTGTGCCGGCCAGAAGATTGTCGATCACGTAGCGTGTCGTGAAGAAGCGCGGGCCTTCGCCTTCGAGGCTGATGCCGCGCAAATCGGCGCTTGGGCCACCGGTGCTTGCTGTCAGTTCCAGCCAGCGGAATTCATGGATCAGCAGGATATGGGCGCTGCCGTCAATATGCGGCCCGGTTGACAGGCTCGCCAGACGTTCATCGAGAGCCGCAACGGTGACGCTGGTTTTGTCGGCACGCCACTCATGCTGCAGTTGCCCGGTTTCCGGTGTCCATCTCTCACCGTGCAGGAAGCCCTTCTCGGTTTCAGCGATTTCGGCCTGAAGAACGCCTTCGGCTTCCGGGAAGATGTTGAACAGCATGGCCAGCATGACAGCGCCGCCGCATGCGGATGCCGGCGTGGCAAGCAGTGATGCAATGACGGCGGTTCCTGCCAGTCGACCCAGACGGTTCATTCCGTATTCCCCCGTTACCCGCCTTCGTTGCAGGCGTTGGGCAGAGTATAGCACATCTTGTGCATGGCACCTGATCGGCAGGCGGTCAGCTTTTAAACCCGGCAGCACCCAGAAGCCTGCCCGTGGGAAGTGCACGACGACCTCGCCAACGCGTTTGTCGCTGCGTTTGATGGCGATGTGGTTTATGCTGGCCTTGATCTGCCACCCGTCCATGCGGGCTTATGGACAGCTTGTCACCCCCAGCTTTGCCCGAGGCAGGTTACCATCGCGGTGACGGGTCAGGCGTGAAATTATCCAACACGTCCGAAGGTGGTTCACCGAGTTTCCTGAGAAAGTCGAGTAGCGCCTCTGCATCGATAGCAAGCGTATTGTCGCCCACATATCGCGCGCTCACACCACGCGGTACGGTATAGAATTTGGCAACTCTATCGAACAGAAACTCGCTCTCCACACGCTTTCCATACGTGACATGGTCAAACTGGTATCCTGGAAGAAGCCCATCGCACCGGGCCAGTTTTTCCGCGACATCGCGTTCAGGAATAGGAATTCGGTCAGCCAGCGGCTGGCTGTAGAAGTCGTTGAGCCATGCTTCAGGATTTTCCCAGTATTTCAGGAACAATATGTAGCGCTGGCCTTCCTCAAGATATCCGTGTCTCCCGAATGTTATGCGCTTGGGCACAGCGTGTGCATCGACAGGCCTTATGGCTTCTATCAACCGGGCTTCGTATTGAACACCGCACGTGTCCGACTCTTCTTCGATGCGGCGTGATGACGTTATCTCGAACACAGCTGCCAGATCGGATGCATCGTGCGCGTACTTGAAATCCACGCTGCGAATGGTGGCGTGCGATGAGTCGTTCGGTAACACCGAGAAAAGTGCCAAAGCGATAGCTGCATGGAACGGTCGGCGCACTGTCCTTCTCCGTTGGTGCTGTACGTTCGTGCTGACATTGGGAAAGCTATCATACTTGCCCAAGCGTGGGCCTCTCAGGCCATGTCCCGTATCTCCGAGATTGATCCGGAGTCCACTCTCTTTGGCTGTGCAGCGGCCTCCCTTTAGCCGGGCAAAACCCAGAAGCCTGCCCGTGGGAAGTGCACGACGACCTCGCCAACGCGTTCGTCGGTGCGTTTGATGGCAATGTGGCTGGCGCTTGATGAGACGAGGGTGCCGGCTATCGGGTCGCGGCCATAATCATCGGCCATTACCTGCACCGCCATGCCGGGTTTGAGGCCATTTGGCTCGTGGGGGTCTTCCTGCTCGTAGGCTGTGCTGGTGGCCTCTTTGGCAATCGTGATGGCTTCCTCGTTGCTCATTTCGTGGCGGGTGCCGTGTCCGATGTTGCGCACGCGCAGCTCCCAGGCCTGCACGGCCTTGAAAGTGTCGAACAGGTCGCCGCCGTCGGGGTTGGCGGCGCGGGCAAACCAGATGTTGTAGTAGGCAGAGGCATCCGTCAGGCCGGGCTTGTCGCCGAGCAGGAATTTGCGTCCGTCCGCGAGCTGGCTTTCCAGCATCGCCAGGTGGGCACGCATCTGTTCGAGCATGATGGGAACAGCCTGCTTCATTTCATCGGTGTTGAAGGAGCGGCCTGAGAGCGCCTCACGGTCCTTCTTGAAGCTTTCATCCACATGCTCACCGATGCTGCCGAAGGTGATGGCGACATTGGCCTGGAACACTTCGCGGTCTGTCCAGAAACCCATGGCGGCACCAAGCCCGTTGCCGTCCGGCAGGGCCGTTGTGGGGAAACGGCGCTCCAGTTCGCGGACGATGATCTGGCTGTCGCAATAGATGTCTGCACCGATCTGCATCACGGGGATCTTGCGGTAGCCGCCGGTCAGGCATACCAGGTCCGGCTTGGGCATGATGACCGGCTGGTCAACTGCGTGCCATTCAATGCCCTTGATGCCGAAGATGACCCGCACTTTTTCAGAGAAGGGCGAGATTTCGTACTGATGAAAGATGATCTTGTCGGACATGTGAATTGTCTCCGGAGGCGGATGAAGGATTTACGCGAAGGGCCAGACGAAACGAATGGTGTCGTTCTTGATGCCGTCGACCACAATGTCGAGTCCGCCGGAGCGGACCATCCACTCAAGGCGATGATCGCGGTACTGGCGCTTGAACTGGCCGGTTGAGATGAGGTCGCCAACCTGTGCCATGTCGCTGAGGGAGGCGACGGCCTCTTCCTGGGTCGGTTTGACTGAGGGGCGTTCGTTGGCGCGCGCCAGCCACTGGCCAAGGGGGCTTGTTGCTTTCGGGCCAAGGTCAAAGCCTGCAGCGCCGTTGATGAGCGGTACGATGGCGCAGTCGGCATAGCCGAACATGTCGCCCCCGAACCATTGATTGTCTGCCAGATGGGTTTCGAGCCAGGCGTGGGCCTGTGCCAGCTGTTCTGCGGCCGCGGCCGTCAACCTGTCCGCATCCGGACCGGTGGCCCGCTTGAAGAAATGGATTTCGCCCAATGCCCAGGTGATGGCCTCGTAGTGGGTATCCATCACTTCTTCGAGCATGCGCAGGTGGGCGCGCTCTGCCGGTGCCTTGGGCAGCAGGGCGGGTCGGGACCAGGTTTCTTCGATGTATTCAAGGATGATGGTCGACTCGAAGAGGGTCACGTCCCCATGGATCAGCGCCGGAACTTCGATGCGGGGGGACGCGTCGCGAAACTCGCCGCCCGCAAGGCCGGTGCCGATTGAGTCCGGCATCTTTGCCGTGAACGCGACGTCTTTTTCGCGCAATGCGATTTTGCACTTCTGGGCATAGGGCGAGAGGGGGTGTTCGTAGAGAGTAACGTCTGCCATGGGGTCGGCCTTTTCAGGATGCGTTTGATACGCCGGATGCGATTTTCTCAAGGCGACCTTCGGGGACCGGGCCGGACTCGATTTCTATGTCCATGGTCTCAAGGAAGGAGCAGACCATCTGGTAGACGCCGATGACAACGAGAAGTTCTGTTGTCTGGTTGTCTCCCAGATGGGCGTGTACCGCATTGAACGTCGTGTCTGTCGCGCGGGTGTTTTCCACCACGTCGTCCGCGAAGGCGAGGGCTGCATTCTCGATCTCTGTGAGAAGCGGCGACGGCAACGGGGCGCCCGCAGCCATAATGCGGTCTTCGGTCATGCCAAGCTCGCGGGCGACGCGTTCATGGTGCCAGACTTCATACTGGGCACTGCGGCTGTGGCCGACGCGCAGGATCACCAGTTCGCGTAACTCGGGATCAAGGCTGCCGTCATTGAGATAGGCATTCACCAGCGCCATGAAGGGTGCAAAGGCTGTGCCTGACCGGGCCATCATCTTGAAGACATTGAGGTCCGGTAGGTCGGCCAGGAGAGCAGCGTTTTCAGGCGTGATATCGCCTGTATCGGGATAGGGGATGCGTGGCACGTATCAGCCTCTGCGTTTGTCGAGTTCAGCCATCCAGCCGAACAGGGTGGCGGTGTCCGGGCGGGGATCGCCGGAAAACTCGTGATAAAGCGTTGCGACATTGACCGCGATGCGTTCGCCGTCGCCCCAGCTGTCATAGTCGCTCATGTCGATGTCCTGCGCTGCCTCAAAGCACGAGAGGCCGGCGTCATAACGTTTGCGGGCTTCGTCGCGGACATAGACCAGATATTGCTGCAGGGCTTTGACGCCGCGTTTGTCCGTGATGGGGCCGTGGCCGGGCACGACCGTATCCACATCCATGGCGCAGATGGCGTCGCAGGCGTTGATCCAGTTTTCGACAGGGCCTTCCCACAGGATGGGGTGGCCTTCGATGAAGAGAATGTCGCCGGTGTAGACGGTCTTGTTGTCAGGCACGTGCACGATGATGTCGCCGGGGGTATGCGCCGGGCCGACGCTCAGCAGATGCACATCCTTGTTGCCGACCTTGCGCGTGAGAGAGCCTTCAAAGGTGGTGGTCGGCAGGGTGGGCGTCACGCCCTTGAAGTCAAACACACCAAAGCACTTGGTGAGATAGGCTCCGAGGTCACCAAGGTCGGGTGCGGCCTCGAGGAACCCCACGAGCATCTCCGGTGGCTCATGGGCCATGGCTTCGGCAGCCAGCTTGTGGGCAATGATCTCAGCGCCCTCGCAGCACTCATTGCCGTAGCAGTGGTCGCCATTGTGGTGGGTGTTGACCAGCATGCCGATGGTGTCAGCCGCCTTGGGTTCGGCCTTGCGATAGGCATCCAGCATGTCGCGTGTGAGCGGCACGTCGAACAGGGTGTCGACAATGAGCGACTGATCGCCATCGACGATCATGCCGGAGTTGGACCAGCCCCAGCCGCCGTCCGGCTGGAGCCACGCATAAGCGCCGTTGCCCAGCTCATGCAGGCCCTTGGTGTAGGTGTATTTGGGAATGCCCAAGCCGGTTACGTCGCTGGCCATGGTCTGTCTCCTGCTGTGTGCGTGGGTTGCTATTTGGTGCGGGTGACCCTGGCGAGATCAGGGACTTCGCCGTCCTCGAGGTCAACCTCGAATGTCTCAAGGTAGCGGGACACCAGCATGTAGAAACCGATGGTGATGGTGAGTTCCTGCAACTGACGGGCGCCCAGCTTGTCGAGCAGGGGATTGAATGTCGCATCGGACGCTTTCACGTTCTTGAGCACATCATCGGTATAGGCCATGACCTGAGCTTCGATCTGCGTCAGGTCGTTGGTGTCGCCGGTGCGGGCTGCTGAGATCAGCTCCTCGCGCATTTTCATCTGGCGCGAAATCGTTTCGTGCTGCTGCACTTCATAGGCCGCGCCGGACAGGTGGCCGACGCGCAGGATTGCCAGTTCACGCAGCTCCGGGTCGAGTTCCGTCTCAGACAGGATGCCGCCGCCGAACTGCATGAAGCGGCCAAACAGGGGACCTGTATGTGCCAGCATACGGAAGATGTTGATGGGTGGAGCGTTCTCAAACGCCTTGGCGGAGAGGCCCTCCAGCGTGCTGGGGTCTGCGTAGTCGATGCGTGCCATTGTGTTCCCTCGTGTATCCGGTCTTTTTGCAACGTGTTCTTGTGAATTTGACACTCTGTCAGTGGCCGGAGCAGCAGCATAAACCGCTGTCTGCCCGCAAAGCGAGCAGACTCGGGGCAGATTCACTGCAAAAAAGCACAGTATGTTGCGGGTTGTGATTGCCAGCGTGCTGCCACGCGCTAGACTTGTCCCCAAGCGAAGACGCTAAAGCCCCGGAATAAAATGGGGCATCTTGGGGAGCGACATATGATTGATTTCGACAACATCAAAGTGATTGGTGACATCACGCGTTATCAGGCGCGGACACGTCCCGACCACATTGCGCAGATTTTTGAAGGTCGTGAGACGACCTATGGCGAGTTGGACAAACGCGCCAGCCAGGTCGGGCAGGGGCTGATTGCTGAAGGCATGAAGAAGGACGGCCGCATTGCCTTCATGGGCAAGGGCTCGGACCACTACTTTGAAATGCTCAACGGGGCCTTCAAGGCCGGGTCGGTTGTGGTTGGCGTCAACTGGCGTCTGGCCGGGCCGGAAGTTGAATACATCTTCAACGACAGCCACTCGGAAATCGTTTTCGTCAGCGAAGACTTCTACGACATTGTCGGCGCGGCGCTGCCGAACTGCCCGAAGATCCGCAAGGTCATCGCTCTTGATGGCGGCCATGCGGAATGGGAATCCTTCACGGAGTGGCGTGACAAGTTCGAGGCCACGGACCCGCATGTGGAAATGGGGCCGGACGACGACATCATTCAGCTCTACACGTCAGGCACCACCGGTTACCCAAAGGGCGTGCAGCTGACCAACGCCAACTATATTTCTGTTCTGGATCAGGCAGAGCGTGCCGGCTGGGCACAGTGGGAGCCTGAAGACAAAAACCTTGTGGTCATGCCGCTGTTCCATGTGGCTGGCGTGAATGTGGGCGTGATCGGCCACGCGCAGGGCTGCACCAACATCATCATGAAGGATGTGGATCCGGCAGGCATTCTGGATGCCATCACCGAGCAGCGCGTGTCCATTGCGTTCATGGTGCCGGCGGTGATCCTGTTCCTGACCATGATGCCGAATGTGAAAGAGGTGGATTACTCCTGCCTTCGCTACATTCTCTATGGTGCATCTCCCATTCAGGAAGATCTGCTGCTGCAGGCACAGGACATCTTCAAGTGCAACTTCATTCAGGTCTATGGCCTGACGGAGACGACCGGCGGTGGCACCGTGTTGCGGCCTGAAGACCATGATCCTGCACGCGGCAAGCTGCGGTCATGTGGTCAGCCAAGCCCGGGTGTTGAAATCCAGATCATTGATGAAGACGGCAAGGAAGTGCCGACCGGTGACGTGGGTGAAATCATCATCAAGTCCGGCTGCATCATGAAAGGCTACTGGAACCGTCAGGAAGCCACTGAAGGGGCGATCAAGAACGAGTGGTTCTACACCGGTGACGCTGGTTACAAGGACGACGAAGGTTTCGTCTACATTCATGACCGGGTGAAGGACATGATCGTGTCCGGCGGTGAGAACGTGTACCCGGCGGAAGTCGAGAATGCGCTCTTCAAGCATCCAGAGATTGCTGATGTGGCGGTTGTCGGTGTGCCGGATGAAAAATGGGGCGAGGCTGTGAAGGCCATTGTGGTGCCCGAGCAGGGCAAGTCACCGGACCCCAAGGAAATCATCAACTGGGCGAAGACACAGATCGCGGGCTACAAGGTGCCCAAGACTGTGGACTTCATCGAAGCGCTGCCGCGCAACCCGTCGGGCAAGATTTTGCGCCGCGAGCTGCGTGATCCGTTTTGGGAAGGTCACGACCGCAAGGTCGGCTAGCCCGGTTACAGACCAGACGACGAGACGAAAGGCGCGCCCGAACATCCAGACTTGGATAGGGGCGCGCCTTTTGTGCTTTAGTGGGAAAAAACATATCCGAGGACATGCCCCATGAGTGAAGCTGCGAAAGTTGACGATAGCCTGCCCCCCTTCAAGCCATTGCCGCAGAAGCCGCCGAAAGTAACGGTCGAGCATCTGCCGGATGGGTCCATCACCATTGCCTCCGACTATCCTCTGGAGGACATGCCGCGCAGCGTGCCGCACATGCTGGAAGAGGCTGCCGCTACGTATCCTGACCGCAATTTCATCGGTGAACGCGACATGGCCGGTGAGTGGCAGTTCGTTACCTATGGAGATGCAAACACAAAGGCGGACGCCATCGCGACCGCCCTGTTGGCGCGGGGCATGGGGCCGGACACGCCGATCATGGTGCTGTCGGGCAATGCCATTGAGCATGGTGTGCTGATGCTGGGTGCCATGAAGGCGCGGGTACCTGTAGCGCCGATTTCTGTTCCCTATTCACTGATGAGCCCGGGGCACGAGAAGCTCAAGCATGTGGTGGCGGTCGCAAAGCCGAAGATGATCTATGTGGACAATGCGGAGCTGTTTGCCGGTGCCATTGCGGACATCGACATGGACGGCATCGAGCTTGTGGTGTGTGAGGCCAAGTCGGGCGGCGCAGACAAGGTGCCTGCCGGGGCGATCACCTATGAAGGCCTGTGTGCCACGGCCATTGATGCGGCTGCGGTCAAGGCCAGCATGGACAAGATCACCCACGAGACTGTTGGCAAGTATCTGTTTACGTCCGGCTCCACAGGCATGCCAAAGGGCGTGTTGCAGACCCATGGCATGATGTGTGCGGTGGTGGCCGGGCAGGATGCCCTGCGCGATGAGCCGGTGGACCCGGACGACGTACCTGAAACGCTTGAGTGGATGCCGTGGAACCATATTTCTGCAGGCAATATCAGCTTCAACAACGTATTGAAGAACGCAGGCACGCTGTATCTGGACGCGGGCAAGCCGATCCCCGGCATGTTTGACCAGACGATTGCCAATCTGCGCGAGGTGTCGCCGCAGGTATTTGGATCGGCGCCCATTGCCTTTGCGATGCTGGCTGATGCGATGGAGCGCGACGAGGCCCTGCGCAAGAGCTTCTTCGCCAAGCTCAAATATATGGCCTATGGCGGCGCCACGCTTTCCAACGATCTGTATGACCGCATGCAGGCGCTCGCCATTGCCGAAACCGGCATGCGGATGCCGCTGACGACCATGTATGGGGCGACGGAGACGCAGGGCATTACGGTGGTGCACTGGATCACCGAGCGCGTGGGGCTGATCGGCCTGCCGCTGCCGGGGCTGACGCTCAAGCTTGTGCCCAACGGCACCAAGAAGGAAGTGCGCGTCAAAGGACCAACGGTAACGCCGGGCTACCTGAATGACCCGGACAAGACGGCGGACGCGTTTGACGAAGACGGCTTCTACAAGCTGGGAGACGCGGGCAAGTTTGTTGATCCGGATGATCCCGCACAGGGCCTGATTTTCGATGGACGGGTGACCGAAGACTTCAAACTGTCGTCGGGCACATGGGTGTCGGCGGGCACGTTGCGGGCTGATGTTGTGGCGGCGGCGTCGCCGCTGTTGCAGGACGCAGTGGTGTGCGGGCTCGACAAACCCTTTGTGGCGCTGCTGGCCTGGCCGAACATGGCAGCTGTTACGGAGCTGGCAGTTGGTGCATCAACGCCTGAGGACATGGTGAAACACCCAGCGGTTGTTGCGGCGGTCAAGGAGAAGATCGCAGCGCATAACAAGGATGCTGGTGGGTCGTCAGCGCGCATCAAACGGGTGCACCTGATGACCGAGCCTCCGTCCATTGATGGGCATGAGATTACGGACAAGGGCTACATCAATCAGCGGGCCACACTTGAGCGCCGAGCCGCGTTGGTTGACGTGCTCTATGCAGATGATCCTGACGACCAGGTGATTGTCATCTAGCCGTCGGCCTCTGCCATGCACTCCAGCAGCAGCTCGAGCTGGGCCTTGCCGAAGGCGCGCATGTTGTCGATGCGGTTGTCCATGCCTGTTTCTACCAGCCGGGCGTCTGAGACCGGGCCGGACACGGCCACCACGGCTGTGCCGGGCTTGGGACCGTAGGGCGAGCCTGCGGGACCGGCAGCGCCCATCTCACTGGTGGTCCAGTCGCATTGCATCTGGCGGCGGTAGCCGTCGGCCAGTTCCTGCGCAAAGGCGGGCGTGAGGGGTTCAAGCCCCTTGAGGTTCAAGGTTGTGCGGTCTCGGATGGCGCGGCCTGCCTGAGGCGTGTAGATGACCGTGCCGCCCAGAAAGAATGCCGAGGCACCGGGCTGGGCAATAAGGGCTGCGGAGACAAGGCCGCCGCCGGCACTTTCGCCGATGGCGATGGCTTCGCCGCGGGCCTTGAGAGTTTCTGCAACCTTTTGTGCAAGCGGCAGGAGCGTTTCCAAATTGTCAGCCTTTGTTGAGTGGGGCAGGGTTCACGCCTGCACATTGCTTGAGGAACAGAATGCATGAGTGGACGTGTTCTTGCCATCGCCCGTTGCCTTGTAAAGCGCGGGCCGATGGAATTGTTGCCTGAAACGGCGATCAGTCTTGATAAAGGCGTTGAGGGGGACCCTCGCGGCCACAAGAAAGGTCGTCAGGTTACTGTCATGTCGCGCGAGGCATGGGAGGCTGCTTGCACTGACCTTGGCAAAGAGCTGGACTGGACAACCCGGCGGGCGAACGTGCTGGTGGAAGGCGTTGATCTGGCCTTTACCAAGCATCGGCAGCTGCGCATTGGTGAGGTACTTTTCACCATCGCCATGCAGACGCAGCCCTGCTTCTTGATGGATGAGTTTGAGAACGGCCTGCGCGACGTGTTGAAGCCTGACTGGCGTGGCGGGGCCTGTTGCAAGGTTGAAAAGGCAGGCATCATTCGGGTGGGTGATCCTGTGGAGGTATTGGCGTGAGCGATGTAACGGCACATGACGTGGTAGACTTCTGGCTGACGGCGGGGCCCAAAAAATGGTTCAGCAAGGACGATGCGTTTGACGCTGAAATAGCCACTCGGTTTGGCGATGCTGTGGTGGCAGCGGGCGACGGCGCATATGCGGACTGGGCAAGCACTCCCGAAGGTGCGCTGGGACTGGTCATTTTGATGGACCAGTTTCCACGCAATCTGCATCGCGGATCGGCCAAGGCTTTTTCCTATGATGCGCGGGCGCTGGCCGTAACGCAGCAGGCGATTGCGGACGGTCACGACATGGCCACGGACGAGGAGAACCGTTCGTGGTTCTACATGCCCTTCATGCATTCAGAAGAGCTTGATGATCAGGAGCGATGCATTGAGCTGGTGCGCGAGCGGTTGCCCAAGGCGGAAGGCACGTTGAAATTCGCCATTCTGCATCGCGATCTGATTGCGCGTTTTGGTCGGTTTCCCCACCGGAATGTGCTTTTTGGTCGTGAGAGCACCCAGGATGAAGAAAATTACCTCTCTAGCGACGGGGCTTTTTCCGGCTAGACTGCGGGCAACAAGAAACACGACAACAATTTGAGGAAACGCAATGTCACTTGATCCCCAGGTGGAGGCGATGCTCGCCCAGCTTGCCGAAAACCCGGCGCCGAAGTTGTGGGAGATGCCCCTGCCGGATGCGCGGGCGACCTATGAAGGCATGGCAGCGGTTCTGGATCTGCCGGACGCGCCCATCGGCAAGACGGAAGACATTTCCATTCCCGGCCCGGCTGGTGACATTCCTGCGCGCGTCTATACGCCAGTGGCAGGGGGCAGTTCAGCGCTGCCCTGTCTTGTGTTCTTTCACGGTGGTGGCTTTGTCATCGGCAATCTTGTGACCCACGATGCCTTGTGCCGGACGCTGGCCAATGAAGCCCGTGTGCGTGTCGTTGCGGTGGACTACCGACTTGCGCCGGAGCATGTGTATCCGGCGGCAGCGGACGATTGCTACGCGGCAACCAAATGGGTGGAAGCCAATGCGGGCACGCTTGGCATCGATCCAAATTCCATTGCGGTGGCCGGTGACAGTGCAGGCGGCAACCTTGCAGCGGTTGTGTGCCTGATGGCGAAAGCCAAGAAGGGGCCGCAGATTGCGTTTCAGATGCTGATCTATCCCACCACCGATTTTACGGACGCGGAGCAGTGGGGATCACGCACAGAGTTTGCCGAAGGGTACTTCCTTGAAAAGGAAACCATGCGCTGGTTTGAAGGCAACTATATGGGCGGCAATGATGCGGCGCGCTCAGAAGAAACAGCGTCGCCTCTAAGCGCCAAGGATTTGTCCGGACTGCCGCCTGCCTATGTGATTACGGCGGGGTTTGATCCCTTGCGGGATGAAGGCAAGGCGTATGCGGATGCGCTCAATGCAGCTGGCACCAAGGCTGAGTACATCGATTACCCCGGTATGATCCACGGCTTCTTCAACATGCAGGCAGCGCTTGATGTGTCGAAGGAAGCGGTGAAGGTCGCGGCGGAAAAGCTGGCTGCGGCGCTGGCACACTAGCTCGTTCGGGTTTACCCCAGCACCTTGCGCGGGTTCATCACGCCTTTGGGGTCGATGGAGTTTTTGACGGCACCCAGGGTCTGCATGCCGATGGGGCCTTTTTCCTGACCCAGCCAGGGGGCGTGATCTGTTCCCACACCGTGGTGATGGGAGATCGTGCCGCCATTGGCAGCGATGGCGTCAGACGCTGCACGCTTGATGGTCAGCCATTGCTTGATTTCGCCGTCCAGCCCGCCATCGTGGCGGCGGGGGAAGACGAAGGTGAAATAGAGGCTGGCACCATCCGTATAGGCATGGCTGATATGGGCCATGACGATGCCCTGCTGGCCCGGCCCATCAAGGGTTTCCTTGGTGGAGGTGGCAATGGCGTCCGTGACGGCCTTGTGCAGCGTCTCGATGTTGGACCAGAAGGTGGATGTTTCCAGTGTGTCGACGCCCAACCCGTGATCCATCATCGGGTCGCGGACCATGGGGCCGTGGAAGCGGCCGGCCTTCCAGCTTGTGCCGGGAGATTTGCCTGCATGCAGCCCGCCAGCGGCGGCGATGATCCGGGCGGCGCGGTCCCGCGCGTAGGATACATTGACGGCGCTGCCTTCCATACCGATCAACAGTACGCAGGGTTTGTCGGCATAGCCGCGCAGGCGCAGATAAGCGTCGGCCAGATTGTCCTTGATGCCCTTTTCCTTGCCGACGCTTGAGAGCGTGCGGAAGAAATAGGTTTCATCCGGGTCTGACAGGCGCAGCATGGCAGTGGGGATTTCCGCCTGTACGATCTGGCGTATGGCGTCGGCGCCTTCTGCAAAGCTGCGGAAGAGATAGCCGCGATAATCTTCCGTCTCCGGAACATCGTGAATCTTGAACGTCGCCTGGGTGATGATGCCCAGTGTGCCTTCACTGCCGGCCACAAGCTGGTTGAGGTTTGGGGCCGCGGCAGACCCCGGCGTCGCCTCGGTGCGCCACAGGCCTGACGGTGTGGCCACATGGGCAGACACCAGCCATTTGTCAGCGCGGCCATATCGGATGGAGTTTTGTCCGGCACCGCGCGCGGCAACCCAGCCACCAAGGGTTGAATACTCAAAGCTTTGCGGATAGTGGCCAAGGCGCACGCCGTGATTGGCAAGGGCCTGGTCGAGGGCAGGTCCGTAGATGCCAGCCTGCGCGGTTGCTGTCATGGCTGTTTCATCGATGCTGAGCAGGGACGCCATCAATGTGGTGTCGACGGTGATGCACAGGCGTGTTTCACCTTCTTCGCGGGCGGTGACGCCGCCAACGACGCTTGAGCCGCCGCCATAGGGCACGAGCACGATGTCACCGGCCGCGGCAAACTCAACGAGCCGCTGCACTTCTTCTTCGCTGCGCGGATAGACAACCGCATCAGGCGCATTGGAAATGTTGCCGGCCCGCATCCACAGCAGGTCGTGATAGCTCTTGCCGCGGGCATGGAAGGCGCGCTCATAGTCGCCCACATGCACCTGATTGGCACCGACGATGCGCTCAAGCTCAAGACGCGTTTCGCCATCAAGGCCAGAGGCTGGCAAAGCGCAGTCGCCCAGGTCCTTGGCGGGTGTTTTGGGCAGGGGTGAAGAGATGCCAAGAGCATCTGCGATCCAGTCCCACGCAGGGGACCCATCGGGCAGGGCGTCTGGTTGGGCGGTTGGACCCCAGCCATTCCAGCGCAAACTTGTGCGATCAATCGTCATGTCTTTGCCCTTTGATGGGGTGGTCTGCCCAAATGGTTCGTCTTATGTGCGCAGTTTGATCGCTTTTGGCAGAATTTCAAAGCTCGCGGGGAGGCGACCTGGTGCCTCACCGTCGATATCGAGCAGGACTTCAGCATTTTCGTCGATGGGAAGGGCGAGCAATGTGGTGGTGCGGGTCGCGATGACTTTCGGGCTTTGGATATGGGTGCCCTTGTAGAGGTCGCCGTCGCCCGCCACGAGGTCCTTCAATGTCGTATCAGTCATGATGACCACATCGAACACACCGTCGTCGGGTTCTGCCATGGGGGCCATGTGCATGCCGCCGCCGAAATACTGTCCGATGGCAACCGCAGCCGTGCCGACATTGAAGACTTCGTCGTAGCGCTCATCCATTTTGATGCGCACGGGCTCGGGCTTGTACCGCAGGGCGGCCCAAAGCGTGCACCAGGCGAAGGTGAACTTGCCGCCGAGCATTTTCGGCCATGTGGCCTTGTTGACGGCGCGGTCCACCACACCTGACAGGCCGAAGCTTGCGATGTTGTTGAAGTAGCGGGTTTCCTTTGAGCCGTCGTCGGCGACGTAGGAGATGCGGCCAAGATCCACGCTGCGGGCGTCGCCGCGGGCGCAGATGTCGGCGGCCTGCTCAATGTCGGTTGGAATGCCGAAGGTGCGGCGGTAGTCGCCGCCGGTGCCCGCGGGCATGAGGGCGAGGACCGCATCGGGATTGATCAACTGGGCGTTTTCAAAAAAGCCGTTGATGCATTCATGGATGGTGCCGTCGCCGCCTACAGCGATGATCTGATCCGCGCCGTTCTTGAGTGCCTGTGTGGTGAGGCGCGCTGCATCCCACGGGCCTGTGGTGAGGGATGTCTCGACTGGCTTGCCGGTGATCGGCGTAACGGCCCGGTTGATGGCTGCCAGCAACTCGTCCCAGCGCTTGGAGGTGCCGCCACCTGCGGACTGGGGATTGGCAATCACGTGCACTTTTGCGCCGTCCGTCAGAGCAAAGGGCTTTGCTGCAGGCGCTGCTGTGGACGTGTCACTCATGAGGCTGCCGCCCGACACTGCGTGCCCGACTTAGGCAGGTGTGGCTCAAGCAGCGTCGTCGCGCGTTGTGAAGCGCAGTTCTGCTTCCGCAATCTGGCGTTCTTTTTCACCCGGATCCCATCCCAGTTCGTCGCCGGCAATGTCAGCGATTCGTCTAAGCGTATCGTGGCCGGGATGGCCCAATGTGCCAAGGCCTGTGCGGCGCTGGAGAATATCATCCAGGGAGCGCGCCATCTCGGTGCGGATGGAATAAAGCACCTGCGCGCCGATGGTGGGCGAGATGTTGGACAGGGGCTCGAGTAGCTCCGGCTTGCCCTCGTGTTCGGCCACATCCACCACATCATCCATGCGACTGCCGTAATTCCGGGCGAGATTGCACACAACATCCCTTGGCATGTTGGGCAGCCGCGACAAAGCAGCAGCTTCAAACTCGCTGTAGCGGGTGATTTCCCCGCCCTGGACCGGGGTCTGGGCGGTTGTGCATTTGGCAGGGGTCTGACCGAGTTTTTCGTAGGCCATGTCGGTCACTTCTTCGGCGAGATGGCGCGATGTGGTCCATTTGCCGCCCAAGGCCGAGAGCAGGCCATCAAGACCCTCGGTGCCGTGATCGAAGATTTCAGCGGCGCGCGAGGCACCGTAGCTGTCTTTTTCTTCGTCGTTCGGATTGGTGTCCACCAGCGGGCGCAGGCCTGCGTAGAAATGTTCCACGTCATCGCGAGTGAGGTTCAGGCCGGGCAGGCCCGTGTTGATGATCTCGATGAAGTCGGCGATGTCCTTTTCGCTGACGCCCAGCTCATCCGGCTTGCCGTTGAAGACCGTGTCGGTGGTGCCGATGATGGTGTGATCGCGCCAGGGGATGACAAAGAAGTGCCCGCCACCCTTGGGCAGCACGGCGAGCGCCATGTTGTCCGTCAGCTTGCGGGTAATGAGGTGGATGCCTTTGGAGCGGATAAGACCGCGTGAAGGCTTGCCGCCTTTTTCCGCCAGCGCCATCACGATGTCGCCCCAGGGGCCGGTGGCATTGATGGTGAGGTCGGCTTTGATCTCGTGGGTGCTGCCGTCCAGAAGGTCCGTCACCCGCGCGCCTGTGACCTTGCGCTTGGCGCCATCAACCTCAGTGAGGATTTCATCGACCTGGGCATAGTTGGCCACATGGGCACCGTTGTCTGCGGCGTCGCCAATGCATTCCACACCGACGCGCTCGGGCGCATAGGTCTGGCAGTCGTAATAGATCATGGCGCCGGTCAGCCCTTCCTTCTTGAGGTAGGGGGCGTGCTTCAGCGCTTCTTCGCGGGAGAGGCGCTTGTGGCGCGGCATGTGCTTGTCGGGATCGTCCAGCCGATTGCGGTCAAAAGACAGCATGTCATAGAGGGTCAGGCCGATCTTGAGCTGGATGGTGGAGGCCATGCCGTAAAGGGGTACGAGGAACGGCACCGGTGTCACCATGTGGGGCGCGATGGCCTCCCAGGTGCGGCGCTCGCGCAGGCTTTCGCGCACGAGGCTCAGTTCGAAATTGGCAAGGTAGCGCAGGCCGCCATGGACCAGTTTTGACGAGCCAGAACTTGTGGCGGAGGAAAAATCCTTCTTCTCGACAAGCGCAACGGACAGGCCGCGCATGGCTGCGTCGCGGGCAATGCAGGCACCGGTGATGCCGCCGCCGATGATGAGAAGGTCGTGGCGGGTGGCCGCCATATGTTCCAGATCGCGCTGCATATGCGCCTAGTCCTTGTTTTCTTTGTCGTTGTGGACGAGGCCGTGCTGGGACATGCGCCAGACGAGCATGTCGATACGGTCCTGGCCAAAGAAAGGCTCGCCGTTGAATACCATAAGAGGCACGCCCCAGTGGCCGGAGGCCTTCTGGGCCGCTTCGTTGTCTTCGATCACCTGTTCAAAATGATCCGGGTCCGCCTCAATGCGGGTGTCGAGTTCGGCAAGATCAAGCCCGGCGCGGTCGGCGGCTTTTTCAAGATGGTCGCCCTCGTTCCAGCCCTGGACGCCGCCAAAGATGATGCCGCTGACTTCGTTCAGGAATTCGATGCCGTGGCCGGCTTCAGTTGCGGCGACGCCAAGGCGCGTGAGCCGCTGGATATAGGGTTGGTCCTCAGGCACCTCGCCGGACGCAATGTCCATGACGATGGGATCCGGCTTGGGCCAGGCGTAGGGCAGCTCTTCCATTTCCGCGATGCGGGCCGTGTCCATCAGCAGATAGGGCGGCCATTGCGGGTTCACGGTCTTGAAGAAGCCAGGAATACGCACGGCGATGGGATAGACCGGCCGTACATTGACGGTGACGTTGTGGTCCTCGACGACCTTTTTCAGGCGTGGCGTCGCCAGATAGGAGTAGGGCGAGCGAAACGACCAGAAGAGGTCGAAGGAGAGGTCAGCAGCCATCGATGGGTTCCTTTGCGTATGTTGGGCGCACGCTACCGCGCGCAGGGTAGGGTCCCCAAGTAAAATCGGACGTATTCGGTCGGTTTAGAGGAGTGCTTTCAACGCACCAGATGACTTGCTAGGGTCCACGCTGACAAAACATCAGAACAAGCCTGAAATCGGGAGAAACGTGATGCCACAGGCCAATGCCAATGGGCTGTCCTTTGAATATGAGACCTTCGGAGACAAAGCCAACCCACCGCTTCTGCTCATCATGGGCGTGGGCTGCCAGCTGGTGATGTGGCCGGAGAGCTTCTGCAATGGTCTGGCTGATCTGGGCTTCCATGTCATTCGCTATGACAACCGTGACGTTGGCCTCTCCAGCAAGATTGATGAGGCCGGTGCGCCGGACATCATGGCAGCTGTTACGGCGCAGCTGACCGGCCAGCCTGTGACATCTCCTTACTCACTGGACGACATGGCAGATGATGCCGCCGGGCTGATGGATGCGCTTGGCATCGACACAGCCCATGTGGTGGGTGCCTCCATGGGTGGCATGATCGCGCAGCTGGTGGCGACGCGTCATCCTGCCAAAGTGAAGAGCATGGTCTCCATCATGTCCACGACCGGCAATCCGGATGTTCCTCCTGCGAAACCTGAAGCCATGGCTGCCCTGCTGACGCCGCCCGCTGATACCAGCCGTGAGGGCATGATCCAGCAGGGTGTTGATATGTGGAAGGTGATTGGCAGCCCAAAATATCCGGGTACGGACGAAGAACTTCGTGCCGTTGCTGCGGCCAGCGTGGACCGCATGGTCTGCCCGGAAGGCTTTGGCCGTCAGGTGCTGGCCATTCTTGCAGCGCCTGCCCGCAATGATGCGCTGGCCAAGGTGACGGCGCCGACCATGGTGCTGCATGGCGCGGATGACCCGCTGGTACCGGTTGAAGGCGGCAAGGATACAGCAGACGCCATTCCCGGTGCGCGACTGGAAATCGTCGAAGGCATGGGCCACGACTTCACTGAAGCGCTGGTGCCTGTCTATCTCGACAAGGTTGGCGGCTTTGTGCGCGAGGTTGAAGTCGGGCGCGCGGCGGCTGAATAGTTTTCAAGACAACAACACACGGATATCGCTGGGAGGCGACACATGCAGATCAAGGCAAACGGCATCGACATTGAGGTCGAGACATTTGGCGACAAGGCCAACCCCACCATCATTTTCGTGATGGGTTTCGGGGCGCAGCTCATCAACTGGCCGCCGGAAATGATGAGTGCGCTGGTGGACCGTGGGTTCCATGTGGTGCGGTTTGACAATCGCGATGTGGGCCTGTCGCAGAAGTTCCCTGAGCTTGGCACGCCGGATGCGGGCGAAGTGATGGGCAAGGTGCTGGCCGGAGAAACGCCAGAGGTTCCCTACACGCTCACGGATATGGCTGCTGATGCGGTGGGCGTGCTGGATACGCTGGGCATCGACAAGGCGCACATCGTGGGCGGGTCCATGGGTGGCATGATCGTGCAGCTGGCCGCGGCTGAATGGCCGGACCGGTTTAAGTCGATGACATCGATCTTCTCAACCACGGGCAATCAGGAGGTGCCACCGGCCACGGACGCAGCCATGGCGGCACTTCTGGGCCGCCCTGCCAATGAAGAGCGCGAAACAGTCATCAAGCACTCAATGGGTGTACGTGCGGCGATCGGCTCTCCAGCCTTTCCAACGCCTGATGATGAAGCCCGCGAAAAGGCCGGTGAGACCTTTGACCGGTCCTACTATCCCGAAGGCACGACACGTCAGTATGCCGCCATCATTGCCGATGGTGACCGGCGTGAACGCCTGAAAAAGATCACCTGCCCTGTGCTGGTGATGCACGGCACGGATGACCCGCTGGTACGGGTTGAAGGTGGCCGTGACACGGCTGCGAACATCCCGGGCTCCAAGCTTGTGGAGATTGCAGGTTGGGGCCACGATATGCCCAAGGAAGTGCTACCGCAGCTGATTGATGAAATCAGCGCTCATTGCACTACTGCTGAAGGTCGGGCTGCTGCTGCTGAGTAAGCCACAGACCACAGGTCAGACGACAAAAGTCCCTCCGGTTTTTGGCCGGGGGGATTTTTTGTGGCTGGTGCGTAACTAAGAGGCGTGAGCGGGCGGCCCCTGGATCCCGGATCACTTCCGGGATGACATTGTTCGGGAGGGTCTCCTTTTTCCTCAACGCCATCCTCCGGCTTGACCGGGGGATCCACGGGCGGCTGTGTAGTCCCACCGCACCCCCAACCGCATCCCCGGACTTGATCCGGGGTCCACTCGCGGTCGCTGTTCAGTTGATTGGTTGCGAGTAGGCCCCGGATCAGGTCCCGGGCTACGGAAATTTTTTGTGTTCTCTATCCCCGGTCTTTCTGGCGGCTTCATACTGGGTATGCCTCGTGCTTGAGGGCATCCCGGACCGTCCGGGCTTGGGCATGGGGGCGGATGGCCTTGTGGGGTGCTTGCGGGTAACGAACGCGAGTGATCATGAGGCGGTGAAGGCTCGGCCCGGCGCGTAAAGTAAGATCGCCCCGGTGGACGTGCATGCGGACGCGACACATGGCCAGACCGGTGTTGGAATGCATGTGTGACCGGTAGCAGGGCTGCGGTGGAACACTGCGAGGTAACGCCTTGCCCCATCGCTTGTGCAAAAGCCGAAGACCATTCGTAACGGGAGCGCTGCTTAAGAGCGGCACTCGATACAATTTTTGATCACAACGGCCGGGCTGCCACGGCAGCGCTCCCGTTCTCCCTCGTTTTGAGGGGCGTGTGTTTAACTACCTTCGCAGGCGGATCGCGTGCGGGGCATGTGGTGTTGTGGGCAACAGAAGGTTCGTGTCCCCGGACGTGATCCGGGGCCTACTCGCAAACCCCCTCGCCGCAGCGCCGATGGTTTGACCGAAACGCTGCGGCTTGGGGTTGCTGAGAGTGGACCCCGGGTCGGGCCCGGGGATGCGGTCTGGATTGGCTGAGGTGCCCTAGACCTGACTTGCGCCGCCGTCACACGGCACCGTGGCGCCTGTGGTGTAGGCAGAGGCACGGGACGCCAGGAAGATGGCGACGCCTGCGATGTCTTCTGGTTCACCGATGCGCTTGCGCGGGTTATCGGCCTTGATGGCGTCGCCCATGGTGGCAAGGGTTGCGGCCATCATGTTGGACGGGAAGGGGCCCGGCGCGATGGCGTTGACGAGGATGTTGTCGTCCGCAAGGCGACCGGCCAGGTGACGGGTCAGCATGATCATGCCGGCCTTAGAGGAGGAGTAGGCAAATGTATCAAGGATCGGAGGCTCGATGCCGTTGATGGAGGCTGTGTTGATGATGCGGGCCGGCTCTTCATAGGTGGCGGCCTTGCGCAGCAGCGGCAGCAGCTTCTGGGTCAGGAAGAACGGGCCTTTGATGTTGATGTCAAAAACCTTGTCCCAGCCTTTTTCAGAGTAGTCATCAATGGGCTCGCCCCAGGCAGCGCCGGCATTGTTGATGAGTACATCGAGCTTTTCTTCGCGGCTTTCAATTTCCTTGGCAAAGGCTGTGACGCCTTCAACAGTGGAAAGATCGTAAGGCAACGAGATGCAGGTGCCGATTTCAGACAGGCGGGCGGCGGTTGCGTCGCAGGCCTCTGCCTTACGGGCGGTGATGTAGACCTTGGCGCCATTCTCTACGAAGCCGGTGGCGATCATTTCGCCAATGCCGCGGCTGCCGCCGGTGATGACGACGACTTTGCCGGACACGTCAAAGAGGTTTTTCATGGATTTTATGTCCTCATGGGAAGTTTGCGTATGCGTTCCCCCAAGGCCTTAACGCAAAGCGGCGGCAAAAGGGAGTCCCCTTTGCCGCCGCTGACGTCCTTGCGGACGCTGCGTCATCTGTGTGTGACGTGCCTAGAAGCTGGCAGCGTCGAGTTCCATCAGGGTCTCAGCACCAGCTGCAGAGCGGGTCTTGAGAGAAGCCGTCATGGGCATTTCGCGTTCCATCCAGAACTTCGCGAGCACCAGCTTGCGCTTGTAGAACTCGGCATCACCTTCACCGGCATCAAGCTTGGCCTGTGCGGTCTTAGCCATCTGGGCCCACATGAAGCCGAGCGACACGATGCCGAACATGGTCATGACATCGTAAGAGGCAGCGCCGGCCTGCTCGAAGTCCTTGGGTGCGTTTTCAGCCAGCCACAGGGCTGCGTGCTGAAGGTCGCCAAGGCCTGCCTGAAGGGAATCAAGCAGCGGCTTCAGATTGGCGTCGCCCTGGTTGTCGTCGATGAACTTCTGCACATGGGCAAAGAAGGCCATGGGGGCACGGCCGCCCTTGGCTGTCATCTTGCGGCCGACCAGGTCCAGAGCCTGAACGCCGTTCGCGCCTTCATAGACCTGGTTGATGCGGGCATCACGGACGAACTGTTCCATGCCGTGATCGGCGACGTAGCCGTGGCCACCAAAGACCTGCATGGAATTGTTGGCGGCTTCAAAGCCCTTGTCGGTGAAGTAGCCCTTGATGATCGGTGTCATCAGCTGGCCCATGTCTTCAGCGAATTCGCGGGACTTTTCATCCTTGGCCGCGCGCGCCTCGGTGAACATCAGCGATACCCACATGGCAAGGGCGCGGGCGCCTTCCACGAAGGAGCGGGATGCCAGCAGCATGCGGCGGACATCCGGGTGCACGATGATGGGATCAGCGGACGCATCCGGGTTCTTGGCGCCGGACAGTGCGCGGCCAGCGAGGCGTTCGTTCGCGTAGATGGCACCGTTCTGGTAGGCGACATCGCCGATGGCGATGCCCTGGATGCCCACGCCCATGCGGGCGGCGTTCATCATGCCGAACATGCCGGCCATGCCGGAGGACTTGGATTTGGGCTTGCTGCCGTCCGCATTTGCGGGGGCTTTGGGCTGCGGCTTGGGGCCAAGGCGGTAGGCCTTGGCGTCATCAAAGTTGAGCACGCAGGTGGCCTGCGCCTTGATGCCCATTTTCTTTTCGATGGACCCGGTGGAAACGCCGTTGCGCTCCTGCAGGGCGCCGGTTTCCTGGTCTACGTTGACCTTGGGAACCATGAAGAAGTTCACGGTGGAGAGGTCATCAGCCAGCTTGCCGTCTTCATCCGGAATCTTGGCGATCACCATGTGGACGATGTTGTCCGTCATGTCGTGGTCGCCGCCGGAAATGAAGATCTTGGTGCCGGACAGCTTGTAGGTGCCGTCGTCCTGCTCAACAGCCTTGGTCTTCATCAGCTTGAGGTCGGTGCCACAGTGAGGCTCGGTCAGGCACATGGTGCCGCTCCACTCGCCGCTCACCATCTTGGGTACAACGTGCTCTTTCATCCAGTCATCGCCGGTGGCAGCCAGCGCACTGTAAGCGGCGCTGGTCAGGCCGGGATACATGGTGAAGGCCTGGTTTGCGGCCATGCCCATTTCGGTGAAGGCAAAGCTCACGACGGCAGGCATTCCAGCGCCACCCATGCTTTCAGGGGCGGCCAGGCGGTTCCAGCCGCCTTCGCAATATTGCTCGTAGGCTTCCTTGAAGCCCTCAGGCACACGCACGACGCCGTTTTCAAAGTGGGCGCCTTCGGCATCACCGGACTGGTTGATGGGCTGAAGGACTTCTTCACAGAACTTGCCGCCGCCTTCGAGAATGGCGCGGGTCATGTCTTCAGTGAGGTCCGAGAATCCGGGAAGATCGTCACGATCCTGAATCTTCAGGAGGTCGTGGAAGATAAACATGAAGTCGTCGACAGGGGCTTTATAGGTAGGCATGTGGCCATCCCTCGCTTACTGACAAAGTTGTTAGAATTGGCGCGCAGTGTACTGATGGAACGCCGTGTGTCGAGCTTTTTTTGCACCGCAGCAGATTGGGCAAAATGCGGCTATCGACTCCGCATTTTTGCAGTGATTACGCAACGCGTACAGTGGTTTAGCGGACTCTTGCCAATCCCGATACTCTTTGACGGTCGCAGGACCTACCGGTCCTGATACTGGGGTGCCCGCTTCTCCACAAAGGCTGCAAAACCTTCCTTCACGTCCTGGGTCTGGGCGGTGAGGATCTGGTTGCGGTCTTCCATGGCAATGGCTGCCTCAAGGGAGCCTGCGTCAATGTTCATGTTGAGGCACTCCTTGGTGAGGCGCAGACCAAGGGGGGCTGTGGTCAGCATCTCATCGAGATAGGGGCGGACGGCCTCCTCGAGTTTGTCATCGGGCACCACTTCGGAGACGAGGCCCGTGGCCAGCGCGCGCTCGGCCTTGATGAAGCGACCGGTGAGCATCAACTCGCTGGCTACCGAGACGCCCACAAGGCGCGGCAGGAAGTAAGAGACGCCGATGTCGCACGCCGACAGGCCGATACGGATGAAGGCAGCATTCATTTTTGCGCTCTCACCGGCAATGCGGATGTCGGACGCCAGCGCCAATGCAAAGCCGCCGCCGCAGGCCGGGCCATGGACGAGGGAAATGATCGGCTGCTGGCACTTGCGCATGCGCATGACGATTTCAGAGATGCGGCGCTGGGACATGAGGCCAGCGGCTGGTCCGGACTGAACGGCCGAGCTGTCGGACCGGTTGGAGGTGTCCTTGAGATCAAGGCCTGCACAAAAGGCACGACCGGCGCCCTTGAGCACGACCACGCGCACGGCGTTGTTCATATAGAGTGAGTGGAAGTAATCCAGCAGTTCGTCGACCATGATGGGGTCAAGGGAGTTGAGCGCGTCGGGGCGATTGAGCGTTACCCAGTCAACGGCACCTTCTTTGCGGATGTCGAGTGTCGTGTAGTCCATGGCTGTTTCCTCGGTTTGGTTTGATTTGGTTATGGCGATGCGGGTGCGGCCTTGGCGGCGATCATCTGCTCGAGCACGTCGGGCGGGAGATCAAGCCAGCGCAGGCTGATTTCGTCGGGGCTGCTTTGGGGATCAAAATAGGGTGGATGAATGCGGACCACGTCGGCAATGAACTTGCCACTGGCCGTGCCCAGCGAGATGGTGCCGGTGGCAAACTCACCGACCGTCAAGGAGAGGGTCGCGCCTTTGAGGCGGGCACCGCCGAACGACCAGTCGATGATGTCCACCGGGCCAAAGCCAAGATCAATGGTGGGACGGGTTGCTGTATCCGTCTCACGCTCATGCAGGCGACGTTCCGCGCCGGTATCCGTTTCCAGGTCCGGGTGGTGGGCTGGCTCATCATCAGCGTGATCAGAGATGTGATCGGGCACAGGGCGGCGCTTTCATTCTGGGGAATGTTCAGCGCCAGTGTGCGCTGCTCTGCGTGCTTGCTCAAGGTCTGGCGTGGTCATGTCGTGATCGTATCCGAGGTCTCTTTGGACGCTCGTTGCCATATTGATGCCGCGTGGGCGGTTGAGTGTGGTGTTTACCGGTCCTTCATGGCCTGGCTGCGACTGTGCGGGCTCTTTTTCGCAATATTGCAACACCACATGTTGATGGGAGCAGGGCTTTCCACATGTCCGATCGGTAGGTACTGTCCGGCGGTCAGAATCCCGGCGTCCTCCCTTCCTGCCGGACCTCGACAGGTTGCCTTTTCCATCCTTCGGTTCGGGCAATCCATCGATCTGGCGCACTCTTGAAAGGCGACCCTTCTTCTCGTGAGCGGCTCATTCGACATAGTGCAGGACATGATCCTGCCTGCTGCCCTGTTCGGGGTGATGGTGACGGTCGGCATGGAGCTGACCCGTCGCGACTTCCGCGATCTGGTGGCTGCACCCAAGGGCTTTTTGATTGGCAGTGCCGTTCAACTGACGATGTTTCCAGCGATTGCCATTCTTGTTCTCTGGCTGGTGCCGCTGCCGGTGGCGACGGCTGTGGGGCTGGCTATCGTGGCTGCATGTCCCAGTGGCGGTTTCTCCAACGTGCTGACATTGCTGGGACGTGGTGATCTGGCGCTGTCCATATCCCTCACGACAATGTCCAGTGTGCTGGCAATTCTGACATTGCCGCTTGTGCTGGCCTTTGCACTGTCGGTGGCGGATGTCGGGGCGGCCACGGGCGAGACTGTGTCGATCCCGCTGGGACCGACACTTACTCAGTTGTTTGCGGTGGTGTTGCTTCCTGTTGCCATTGGCATGTGGGCACGGGCAACACATCCTGCCTGGGTGCAGCGGAACATTGACCGCGCACAACAGACAGCCCAGTACGCGCTGTATGGCGTGGTGGTGTTGCTTGCCATTCAGGACTGGCAGCCGTTCAGTGCTGGCATCGAGTCATCCATGCCGCTGGCAGCCGTCATGTTTGCCTTGAGCGCAGGCGGTGGCTTTTTCATCTCCAGCATGTTTTTGACCCGGGCGCAGGCCTTCACGGTGGCGATCGAGACCGGCACCCGCAATGTTGGTCTGTCGACGCTGGTGGCCATCAGTGTGCTGGACCGGGTGGACTGGGCGGCCTTTGGGGCTGTGTATATTGCTCCGGCCAGCCTGTTGGGCTTTGCTGCCGCTCTGGCGCATCGCCGGGCCATCAAGATGGACCGCAAGCGCGCAGCGGAGCGCGGCGGTCAAAAAGGACGCTCCTCGTCCGGGATGTAATCGCTCCATGTCGCAGTCAAGCCCACTTGTCGGCCGCACACTAACGCAGTTGCGTGGTGTCTATTATGGCTGGTGGGTTGTTGCGGCGGTGTTCGTCACCATGGCGACCACGGCGGGCATTGGTTTTTACAATCTTTCAGTTCTGCTCGGGGCCTTCAGCGAAGAGCGTTTTGACGTCAGTGAAGTCTCCGGTGCGACGGCGACGTTCTTCCTCGCCTCCGGCTTTGCGGGCATGGCGGTTGGACGCCTGATCGAAATTTATGACGCGCGCTACGTTGTTGCGATCTCCGGCGCGTTGGGCGCGCTGGTGTTTGCCTTCGTGGGATCGATCACGGAAGTGTGGCAGCTCTACTTTTTCTACGCGTTGTTTGGCGTGCTCTATGCTGGCTGCGCGCTGGTGCCCGCGACCACTCTTGTGGCGCGCTGGTTTGCGCGGCGGCGTGCGGTTGCCCTGTCCATGGCCTCCACGGGGTTGTCTGTCGGCGGCATTGTCTTTGCGCCGGTTTCAGCCTGGATCATTCAGACGCAAGGCCTTGAGATTGCCGGTCACTGGCTGGCGATCATGTTCTTTGTGGGTGTTGTGCCTGCAGCGCTCTTTGTTATGCGGCCCAGCCCGCAAAGCATGGGGCTACGCATAGATGGCGATCCACCGCTTGCGGATGGCGAGCAGGACGGGCCGCCGGATGGTGTTTCCATGGCGGTGGCTGTTCGCTCGCGTTTCTTCATCGGTGTTACTGCAGCCTATGTGTTTGCCATGATGGCGCAGGTGGGTGCGCTGTCGCATCAGTTCAGACTGGTGACCGTGCGCGAAGATGCAGCACTGGCGGCGATTGCAGTCTCAGTGCTTGCGGCTTCGAGCATTGTTGGTCGTCTGCTTGGCGGGTTTGCATTGACGCGGCTGCCGATCCGGACATTCACGCTGACCTTCATGGCCATGCAGGCTGTAGGGCTGACAGCATTTGCGTTTGCTGACGGCGTTGTGGCGCTGATGGCTGCGTCGGTTCTGTTTGGCGTGACCGTGGGCAACATCTTGATGCTGCAACCTTTGTTGCTGGGGGAGGCGTTTGGTCTGCGCGACTATGGTCGCATTTTTGCCCTCAGCCAGATGTTCGGCACGGTTGGTGTTGCCGCTGGTCCAGCGCTGGTAGGTGTTGTCTATGATCTGGCCGGAGGGTACAGCCCGGCCTACCTGGCTGTTGCAGCTGCGTCCGTTGTGGCTTTGACGATTTTTGCGGTGTCGGGCGCTGTGCGTCAGCCGACACCGCAGGCAGACTAGCCAAGCCGCGTTGGCGCCTGTGGAACGTCTTTCCAGAATTCAGGGTCATGACCATACATGATGGTCGCGCCGCGCTGCTGCAGATCTCTCAACGTATGCAGAGACGCGAGCATTGCCTCTTTGTCATGACGAAACCGGGGCAGGTGCAGATTGTCCAGCGACCGGCGCAGGTAGCAGGCGTCTCCTGCCAGCACGAATTGGCCTTTGTCTGTCGCGACCTTGAGCGATTGATGTCCCGGTGTATGGCCTGGTGTCGGGATGCAGACAACGGTGCCGTCTCCGAACAGATCAAGCTCACCGGTGATCATGTTGAATGACTGGCCGGTTTCAAAATCCTCAGCCACATAGCCAAAGGGCGTGCCGGCTTCGCGTGCGTGTTCGAGCTCGCGCTTTTGCACGATGACAGGTACGTCGGGCGCCAGCTGGTTGCCACCGGCATGGTCGAAGTGGAGATGAGAATTCACAAGGTGCGTGACCGTGGAGATGTCCAGCCCGGCGTCTTCAAAGCGGGCAGGCAGCAGCTCATGCTGGCTCACATGAAACTCGTGAGACTTGTGCACCTGACCGCGATAGCGCGTGTCATCATGGACCGCATGCGGATTGAGCCCGGTGTCGAACAGCACGGATCCCTTTTCGTGCACCACCAGATAGGCCGGCACGGGAACTTTCAGCGTGCCTTCCTCGCCTTCAAGAAAAGACTTGAAGGGCATGGTGAGATGTCCGCAGGTGAAGGCGTAGAGCGCAACCGTCATGGGTCGGATCAATCCCTGCCGCGACCGGACAGATTGTGGCTTTGTTTGAGGTCGCTGCGAAACGCGCTGATCAGGCGTTCTGTCAGGCGTTCCTTGTCTGCAACCGGCTCTTGCGTGCGGGTGGTGTATTTGGCGTGGCCGCGCCAGACAACGCGCGCGCCTTCGTCAAGAACTTCAAAGTCCATTGTATAAGTGGACAAGGGAGAACAGACGTCACCGTCGCGGTCAAACCGGTATTGCCCAACTGCCTCTGGTTCACGGCCGCCCTGTACTTCAGACCGGATCGTGAAGTTGGGGTCGCGCTTTGGGTGCTGATTGTCAGTCTCATAGACCAACTGCCAAAAGGCGCTGTCATCGATCTTGAATCCCAGATTGGCCAGGCGCGCCGCGATGTCGTCTTCCATGTTCACGTCGCGGTCAACCGCCCGTCGGCTAGCCAGTGCAATGGGGCCGCCAAGGGGGATGTCGCCAGTGATGTGGCTTCTGATTTCAAGGCCAAGGCCGGAGCAGGCGTCCGATGGTCCATCCTGAGCATGGGCCATATTGGAACCCTGTGTTGCCAGCAGGATGGCCGCTGATGCAGCGACGGCAACTGTCAGGCAGCCGGTGATCAAGGCTTTGCGAGTACGCGGGTTTGCTGGCATCACGGCTGGGCTCCTTGTGGCCAAAGTTCTTGTTTTTTGCGTGTTGTGGGTAAGGTAGCGCAGATATTGATGGCTGTCAGTCTGATGACAGCTATGCGCACCCATGAGGACGTCTATGTTTGCATCCGGAACCCCTGGAACAAGACCATTTATGCAGGCGATTGCTGTCGGCGTTGTCGCAGCATGTGTCACCCTGCCTGCAGGCGCTCAGGACCAGCAGGCGACAGATGCCTTCGTGCAGAGCATCAAGACGCCGCAGTTCAAATCAACTGTCACTGTGGCGCCTGAAATCATCATGGAATCCGGTCTTGGGTCCGATCTCGTGTCGGGCAGCGTTGCCGCCGCCAGGAAGCTTGCTGTGCTGGCTGCGGAAGACGCGGAGGCCTCGCCGGAATTTTTCCGTCCCTATCTCGTGGACGAGCTGTGGGACGTGACCCTCGCCAACAAGACGTTTGTGAGTGTGCTGGGCACCCACTGGATGTACACGGGCGGTGCCCATGGCAATTATGATTTCTCAAGTTTCATCTGGCGGCGCAATGACGACGGCGTCGGAGACTACATGCCACTTGGGGATATGTTCGCCGACGGCATGCGCAAGGACTCCCCGCTCTGGGATGTGTTGTCCCGTGCGCTTCTGGAGCAGTGGGAAGCGGAATGGGCGAAACGGATTGGTCAGCCCCTAGGAGATGACGACGCTGCATGGAGGGACAGCGCCGAGCGTGCCTTCGCTTATCACCCGGAGTACCAGCCTGTGGTGACGCTGCTGCCGTCAACACAGAGTGAGAAATCTGCGGGACTCACTTTCCATTACTCACCGTACCTGTTGGGCCCCTATGCCATGGGCTCCTTTTCTTTTGATGTGCCTTATGCGGTCTTTGAGGATTACCTCACAGATGAAGCCAGACCCTGGTTCGGTGGTGAGATCAAACCCGCCCTGCAGGCAGATGAGTAACACGCCTACACGTCGTCGATGTGTGCGGATTGCGTCAGTGGCCTGGCATTGCTCAACCGCTGGATGACGCGGTCATTGGCTGCGGATCAGGCGGCGCTGGACCAGTCACAGGCGGCACCGGACGCCCAGTGATCTGCCTCTTGTCTCCTGCCCCCTGACTGGGGCACTGTCCGCTCGCAGATGCACCAGCTCAGTGGTCCCGTAGCTCAGTTGGATAGAGCATCAGATTCCTAATCTGAGGGTCGGTGGTTCGAATCCACCCGGGATCACCATTTACTCTGTCCATCTGATATTCGCGCAGCGTGTGCCGAGGTGCTTGCCAAGCCACAGGTTGTTGGTGAAGGATGGAACATAACAAAAATACGACTATCGGAGGTTGCGCGCACACCGGGCCCGAGGCTTGGAGAGTTTTACGCGTATGCCTGAAAAGACGCTGTCCATTGTTGTGATTGATCAGGTGCCCGAGCGGGCAGACCTGATTACGGCTGGCCTCAACGGGGCCGGATACGCGGAAGTGACTGTGATTTCCAATACGGTTGATCTGGTCGGCCGCATCGCTGCGATCAATCCCTCTGTCATCATCGTTGACCTTGAGAACCCGCGCCGCGACACGGTGGAACAGATGTTTCGCGTGTCCCAGCAGGTCAAGCGGCCGGTGGTGATGTTTGTCGATCAAAGCGACTCGGATACTGCCCGCGCTGCGATGGATGCAGGCGTCAGTGCGTATGTGGTTGATGGCATGCAGCCGGAGCGCATTCGCCCGATCGTTGATCTTGCCATTGCCCGGTTCAACAAGTTCCACAAGCTGGAAAGCCAGGTTGAAGAGCTGTCCACTGAACTGGCGCAGCGCAAGACCATCGAGCAGGCCAAGGGCATCTTGATGGAGCAGCGTGGCCTGTCGGAGCCGGATGCCTATGGTCTGCTGCGCAAGGCGTCCATGGATCAAAAGCGCCCGCTTGTTGAAATTGCCGAGAGCGTGATCGTTGCCTCGAAGGTTGGACTCTAGTTTCGAGTTTGTGCCTGCTTTGTGAGCAGCGGCTGGCTAGTTGTTGGTCAACGCGCCCGAGAAGCCCCGGCGTCGCGTTATCTCTACCAGTGCCAAACCCTTTTCCCATCAGCGTTTCATGCGCATGCCGATTTCTTGGCACACCGGTTGCTAATAAGGGAGGGTGACTGCCTCAAGGACGAGAGCAGTCTGTGACATACCGGGTCCGAGGACGGGCCCTCCGAAGCGAAGCCGCTTCCGAACCGCGCTTTATGGCGCGGGGCTGGAACGCGGCTTTTTTTGTTGCCGATCGCACGGCGGGAACAGGTCTCCCTGGACAGGAACAGACCACCCAAGCCGGCAAACAGGAGAGTAAAAGCATATGAGCTTCGATAAGGACCCCTTTGATGCGAAAGCCAAACTGTGGAACCCCTGCTCCTGCGGGGGAAACCATTCGCAGGCGGAGCACGACACGGTAAGTGCTGTTGATGCAGAAGTGGCGCCGCTTGACGTTGCCGAGGAGAAGGTCAACTCCGAAGAAATTCTGTCGCGTCACATCGAATCCGCTGTGATGAAAGCGGTGTTCGGGACCGACATGGCGCGCCGCAATTTCCTGACGGCAGTTGGCGCCTCTACGGCGGCTGCTGCCCTCAGTCAGGTGTTCCCCATGGGAGCCGCCAAGGCAGTGGCTCAGGAGATGTCTGGCCAACTTGAAAAAACCAAATTGTCCGTGGGCTTTGTTCCCATCACCTGTGCGACGCCCATCATCATGGCGAGCCCGATGGGGTTCTATGAAAAATACGGACTTGATGTGGATGTCATCAAGACGGCCGGCTGGGCTGTGGCTCGCGATAAGTCATTGTCCGGTGAGTATGACGCAGCACATATGCTGACGCCGATGCCGTTGGCGATCACCATGGGCGCCGGTTCAACGGCGGTGCCTTGGACCATGCCTGCTGTCGAAAACATCAACGGACAGGCCATTACCCTCGCCACGAAGCACAAGGACAAGAACGACGATCCTTCCAAGTGGAAGGGTTTCAAGTTCGCCGTGCCATTCGATTATTCCATGCACAACTTCCTGTTGCGCTACTATGTGGCTGAACATGGCCTTGATCCCGATACGGACATTCAGATCCGTGTGCTGCCGCCGCCCGAGATGGTGGCCAACCTTGCCGCTGGCAACGTGGACGGATATCTCGCGCCTGACCCGTTCAACCAGCGTGCCGTTTATGACGGTGTGGGCTTCATTCATAAGCTCACAAAGGAAATCTGGGACGGGCATCCATGCTGTGCGTTCGCAGCCAGCCAGGCATTTGTGGATGAAATGCCCAATACGTTCATTGCGCTCTACAAGTCGATTATCGATGCTACGGCATTTGCGTCGGCGCAGGAGAACCGCAAGGAAGTGGCTGCTGCCATTTCGCCACGCAACTATCTCAACCAGCCTGTGACGGTGGTCGAGCAAGTGCTGACCGGTACCTTTGCGGATGGTCTTGGCAATGTTCAGAAAGTGCCGGACCGGATCGACTTCAATCCGTTCCCATATCACTCCATGGCGATCTGGATTCTGACGCAGATGAAGCGCTGGGGATATATCTCCGGTGATGTGGACTACAAGGGCGTGGCCGAGCAGGTGTATCTGGCGACAGATGCCCAGAAGGTCATGACCGACATGGGGCTGACGCCGCCGGTCGAGACGTATGACTCCTATGAGGTGATGGGCAAGACATTCGACCCGAACCTGCCCGAAGAATACGTCAACTCTTTTGCGATCCGGAGGTAGGGATGCGCGTTGACTCAATCCCCATAGGCCTGCGTGCTGCCCTTCTCTCGGTGCTGCTATTTGGACTGTTTGTGTTCTCCTGGCAGCTCCTCAGCACGAGTGGAACAGGCCCCAGTGATGCGGGGATGGACCCGGAGCTTGCGGCCCTTCTTGGGCCGCAGGCAAAGGGTGGCAACGCCTTTCCGCCCCCAGGTGAGGTCTTTGGTGAGCTTACCCGCCACGTGATGGACCCGTTCTATGATGCAGGTCCGAACGACAAGGGCATCGGTATCCAGCTTGCGTATTCCGTGATGCGGGTGCTGCTTGGTTTTGGTATGGCGGCCTTGGTGGCCATACCGCTTGGCTTTGTCATCGGCATGAGCCCCTTGCTGTTCAAGGCGCTGGACCCGTTCATCCAGTTGCTCAAGCCGATTTCGCCCCTCGCCTGGATGCCACTGGCGCTCTACACAATTCAAGATTCCATGGCGAGTGCGATCTTCGTCATTTTCATCTGCTCTCTCTGGCCGATGCTGATCAATACGGCATTTGGTGTCGGCGCCGTTCGCCGTGAATACATCAATGTGGCGCGCACGCTTGAGCTGAGTTCATTGCGCACAGCCATCAGCGTCATTCTGCCTGCGGCGGCGCCGACCATTTTGACGGGCATGCGCATTTCCATCGGTATTGCGTGGCTGGTCATCGTGGCTGCGGAGATGCTCGTGGGCGGCACAGGCATTGGCTACTTCGTCTGGAATGAGTGGAACAACCTTTCCATCACCAACGTTATCGCTGCCATCCTCTTCATCGGGCTGATCGGAATGGTGCTTGACCTGTTGGTCGCGTTCTTCCAGCGGCGCGTTTCGTACACGGATTAAGGGCAATAACTTCATGAGCAAGAAACTCATCAGTATTGAAGGCCTCGCCAAGCGATACCCCACGCCGGGTGGCCGCGGAACAATGACCGTCTTCGAGGACCTCTGGCTCTCTATTGAAGAAGGCGAGTTCGTGTGTGTCGTTGGCCACTCGGGGTGCGGAAAATCGACTCTGCTCAACATTCTGGCGGGTCTCGAGACGCCAACCACTGGCGGGATCATCGTCAATGGCAAAGAGATTTCCGGGCCGAGTCTTGACCGGGCGGTGATCTTTCAGGGGCATGCGTTGATGCCCTGGCTGTCGGCGCTTGGAAATATCGAACTCGCGGTGCGGTCACGCAATCCGTCCTGGTTGCCCAAGCAGATACGAGAACATACGTTGAAGTATCTGGCGCTGGTTAACTTGTCAGATGCGGTTGATCGCAAACCATCTCAGCTTTCAGGCGGCATGAAGCAGCGCGTGGGCATCGCCCGGGCGCTGAGCCTGGAGCCAGATGTGCTGCTGATGGATGAACCGTTCTCGGCCCTTGATGCGCTGACCCGTGGCGGGCTGCAGGATGAGGTTCTGGAGATTTGTGACGCGCGCAAGCAGACCACCTTCATGATCACCCATGATGTGGATGAGGCGCTGTATCTGGCCGACAAGATTGTTCTGATGACCAATGGGCCGGACGCCCGCATTGCCGAAATCGTGGTCAATACGCTGCCGCGGGATCGGACGCGGGAGAGCATGTTCAAGCACCCGCGCTTCTACCCGATGCGCAATCACCTGATGGATTTCCTCGTTACGCGTTCCAAGACGTTTGACGACGAAGTAGCTGCCAATGGGCATGACCGGAAGAACCCGTCACTCGTGTCTCCGGGGGCAGCCGGCGTTCTGTCCGTGGACACTGCGGCAGCGGAGGAGACATCAGCGCCGGGAAAGTCAGACGCGCCCCTGCAGGCAGCCGGGGGCTGAAGCGCCGGCGCAGCACAGCACGCCGCACTCAAACACACAGACGCGCGCTCTAGTGGCACGCACCCAAAAAGGAGTTCCACAACATGGATCGTTTTGAACTGACCCAGGCCATTGAAGACAAAATGGACGAAAAAGGTCTGACCTATGCGCAGGTAGCTGAAGGGGTTGGTCTGTCACCGGTCTTCACAACGGCAGCACTGCTGGGCCAGATGGCTTTGCCGGAGGAGGCCGCCAAGAAGGCGGCTGACATTCTGGGTCTTCCTGAAGCTGCAAAAGGCCTTGCCAAGATTCCAAGTCGCGGCTCGCTGGGCATGGATGTGCCAACTGACCCGTTGATCTATCGCCTGTATGAAATCGTGCAGGTCTACGGCACAACGTTCAAGAAGCTGATCGAGGAAGAGTTCGGCGACGGCATCATGTCGGCCATCGATTACGATATGGATATCTCACGCCAGCCGGACCCCAATGGCGATCGTGTGAAAATCGTGATGTCCGGCAAGTTCCTGAAGTTCAAGAAGTACTAGGCCGCCGGAGCTGCAAGCCTGATCTACGGAAAAGATGTGTGGGTGGCCGCCTGCAACACATGGCGTACGACGGCCGCCTGATCACTTGCGCCCAGTTTGGCCTTCAGATTGGCAAACTGGGTGCGGACCGTGGTGATCGACACGCCATTGTCCTTTGCAAAACCTGCAAGGCTGGCACCGGTCGCAAAGGCTGCCGCCAGCTTTGCTTCTTTCTTTGACAGGCCATACCAGGTGACCAGGGCTGTTTCGTCTATGTCGGCTGTGTCCGGCGGGGTCAGCAATCTGAGCAAGACCACCGGCGGTACGCCGCGGCCCTCGCTTTCCTGTTGAAGGCGTTCGCCGCGCAGGAGCGTCGGGCCCGTATGGCCGCGTTTGCCCTTCACGCCCTCAAGGCGCACGGCACGTTGCAGGTTGTTGGGGGATGCCTGAAAGAGTGCATCAAGCGCGGTCTGCAAGGCGTCGTCATCCGCCTCGGTTGTGCCGAAGAGGCGGCCGTTCTTGAGGAGGAACGGCGTTTCGGTTTCCAGGCGGTCGCGGGCACGTCTGTTTGACAGAAGGATATGCCGGCTGGCGCTGAGCAGAAGCATTCCGTCTGATGCTTCGGTGAACAGCATGGTGAGCCAGTCCCGCTCCACCTGATCCTGCGTTACCAACGCACCGTGCTTCAGGCGGCGCTGGATGAAAGGCCAGACCCATTCAGGGCCATGGGCCCGGGACCACTCAAAGATCTCGTCCACGCGCTCGCGCGTATGGGGCTGTATAAATTCCTTGATGAGGCCCTGATAAGAGGTGATGAGATTGTCCGCATCCGCCTTGCCGGCCGGCGCCTGGCTGCCTGTCTGTTTGCGGACGAACTGGCCGATGCGGGCGAGGGCGGCGGTGCTCTGGGTCGAAAGCGGTGCAAGGCGCTGCCACGTGTCTGCCAGCCCGTCCCACTCATAGAGATTGACCTTGCCGCCGGTACCGCGCAGTTTTTCGGCCAGCATGATGGCATCGTCGTAGAGCACATCTTTGACGTCAGCGTGGATCTCTATCTCGGGCATGCCTGCAAGGTCCGCCAGGACCGGGGAGGCCAAGGGGTGTCGCGGATCAGCGCCCTGCAGATAGTCAAAGGCCAAGGTCATGATCAGTTCCACGTCAGACGTGGAGCCATTGCTGCGGATGTTGCTCACATAGGTGCCGCCGGAAAAAGTGAGGTCCACCAGCGGCGTGAGGGCCACAAAGCCTGCGGGCATGGGGTGTTGCTGATCGCGCAGGGAAATGAGGGCGGCGAGGGCAATGCCTGCGCCCGACGTATCGCCCATCACGACGATTTTTGACGGGTCATGACCCTGTTCAAGCAGGGCCAGATAGGTGGCTGTCACATCCTCAATGGCAAGTGGGAAGGGCTGCTCGGGGGCGAGGGAATAGTCAAACAGCAGGACGCGGGCGCGGGCATGGGTGGCAATACGGCCAGCCACGATTTCCTGCATGGGCCCACGATTGAGCGAGAATGTGCCGCCATACACATACAGGACAACGCGGGCATCAGCCCGTGTGTCCGGCTGAGCTATCCATACGCCGGTGACGGGAAGACCTATTGCCGGTGTGACTTCCGCCCCCAGATTATCCAGTCCTGACGCTTGTTGCATTTACGCACACTCCCAACCCATTCCTCACATTAGAACGATATTTTCCACATGGCTTCATCACTTTTGATGATGTGTGGATTTTGGAGCTCGCGTATGGCTGAAGGGAACTTGAAATCCGGGGCTGGGAGCAATCGGTATGAAGAAGAGACTTGGCGCTGCCTTGAGTGGCGCATGCGGCATGGGTATCGCCGCGTTGTTTGGTGCTGCCATGATGACAGCCAGCACAACGCCCGCCGCGGCGCAGTCGGCTACATCATGCAATGGCGGAAACGTCTCAGGCTTCAACCGCACGGCACCCGCCGGGGGTGCTGCCAATGTAAACCAGAGCGGCACATTCTTTGTCGGGGACGTGATCACCGCAACGGCGACAGGGATCATCCTGTCGGTGGCGTTTGATGTGAACCCGGGCAACAATCTGCTGCTTTTCCTCAACAACACGACCGGCTCGGGAAGCTTCACGTTTCCCTCAAGCGGCACATTCACCATCAATGGTGCGGTGAATGCTGCAGGCGGTGGATCAGCCACCGTTTCCTTTACCTGCGTGTCTGGCCCCGGTGCCAACGCCTCGGGAAGCAATGGAACGACGTCGCAAGACACGGAAGAGACGCTCGACAACACGGATGCGATTAATCAGGCGATTGAAGAGGAGGCTGCCCGAGATCTGATTGAGGACGGGTCTGAGTTGGATCCGGACCTGCCTTCCGGCGGCACCCTCACCGAAGAGGAAGAGTGGCGGATCAAAAAGCGCATCGAAAAAATCACCGAGCGTCAGAAAGAGCTTGATAATGAAATCAAAGCGGCGGATGAAAGCCTGAAGGGCTTGCAACAGGCAAGAGAGACGGCACGGGACGCTACCGAGGATACGAGCAATAGAAGTGCCGCTGAAATCATGGCCGAAATCTTTGTTGACGCTAGGCAGGCGCGAAACGAAGGGGCCTATCAACGCCGTTTGCAGCAGATAAGCGATTGGGAATTGCAAGCTCAATCTGAACGCTTGGACGCGATGAACGAGCTGCAGGAACTGTATGAGGAAGTGCAGTCTCTCGAAGCAAAACTTCGTGAGCACAATGGCCAACCACCACTTATGCCTTTCAGCTCCGCGACTACTGCGTCGGCTGATCGGTTCGAGCGCGACTTCCAGGATATTGTCAGACATTTTGATGAAGCGACTGAAGCGCCCTACGTACAAGAGTTGTCGTTTGACCGTACACTGACCAACAAGACGGTTGCCTGGGTGCGTGCTTCGTTTACGCGGTACAAGCAAGGCGATGCGACCCAACAAAAGGGTGACACAGTCGTTGCGGCCGTTGGTGTTCACCATGACTTCTGGGAGGACATCCGGCTTGGGACGTTTGTGACGACCAAATGGTCGGATGTGAAAGCGCCGCTCAACAACCTTGATATTGATACACGAGGCTACTCGCTGGGTGTGTTTGGTCGCTACAAGATTGACGGGTTGGCTTTGAAAGCGACTGTTCGCTACGGCATTTCTGACAGCGATATCTCCGTTGCCAACACGACGGGCTCATACGACTCAAACCTTATTGACCTGACCCTGGGTGTGTCCGGCAGAGACGACTGGTCCAATGGCATCTGGGTCACGCATTCGACGTCATTCTCGTCCACATGGTCACATCGTGATGGCTACACAAACTCGGTTGGCACACGCATTGGGGACAATGACCTGTGGTCGGGTCGCGTATCACATGGTCCAACCTTCGGGACAACGATTGAGAACGAGGGCATCTTCACGGTGATTGAGCCTGCGCTGGGGGCCAGTGCCAACTACAACTGGACCAATAGGGACAGTCAGTCCGGCAATGTGGCGACGAGCGATGATGACTATTTCAGTCTTGCTGTGACGCCGCAGCTCTCTTTGACGACGGAAGGCGGCGCGTCGCTTGACCTGTATACCAGCGTGTTTGGTATCGCAGCTGATGTAGATGGTTGGTCGGTCGGGGGCACCTTCTCGCTGCCGCTCAACTAGGCCGCCCTTGCATCAGGCCATGGCGCACAAAAAGACCCGCAGCACATGGGTGCTGCGGGCCTTTGGTGTTTCCGGCCGTCTGTGTGGCGATTAGAAGCCGAAGGAGTAGTGAATGCCTGCGGTGTTCACGCCGGGGTTCTTGTCAGCGATATCGGCGTTGGACAGGTGCCAGACATAGGCCGAGATCATGTCGCCGCTATCGAACTGGTAGCCGATTTCGAGCTGCTCGCGGAATTCGAAGGCCTGGCCAAGGTCAATGGAATTGCCCTGGCTATAGGCGCCGAAGCCCCACTGGATGCGGGTCACGATGTTGTCGGTGAGGAAGAAGGTGCGTGACAGGCCTACATGGCCATAAACCGCACTGTCCGTGTTCACCATAAGGCCGACCAGCGGCCGAATTTCCCAAACGATATTGTAGTCAGGGATATAGCCCACATCAAAAGCTGCTGAGGCGAACTCTGAGCTGTGGCTGATGTCAAAGAAGCCCGCGCCCACATAAACCTGGGAGGGCTGCGCTTCCGCAAGGCTTTCAGCGCTGGCAGATGTGGCTGCGCCAAAGGTGGTGGTCAGGGCCATGGCCGCAACGGCGAGGCCGGAAAGTAGATGTTTCACTTGATATTCCCCTGATGCCGCCGCTCAATGGGCGGTATCCAATTCAAACCCGGGCGGAGTTTACGGGCATCAGGCCCATTTGTGCAATTGCGGCACAAAAACCCACCTATGCAGAACAGCCTTAAGTTGCTGAAGGGCCACATGAAAAGACAGGTATCACTTTTTGGCGCAGTCATCCTCGGGGTGCTTGCTGTGGCGAGTATTTTGCTCGGAGAAGACGGCCCAGACACGGTTGTTGGGACGACGACAGCGCCACTCCCATCGGGTGGTGAGGCGACGGGTTGTGCCGTGCCGCCGTCAGGCGCAAGCCGGGCGTTTGATGTCATTGAGGTAGTTGATGGCGACACGATCGTGCTGGATGACCGAAGCGAGGTCCGCATGGTGGGCATTCAGGCTCCCAAGCTTCCGCTGGGGCGCCGGAATTTTCCCGAGTGGCCGCTGGCGAAAGAAGCGCGTGATGCTGCTGTAGACTTCTCCTCCCGGCGTGAGGTGGTGTTGTGGTCGGGAGGGTCTGATGAAGACCGCCACGGCCGCCGGCTGGCACACACCTATGTGCGTGACGGGCAGGGTGGCACCATCTGGTTTCAGGGTGAGATGCTGCGGCGCGGTCTGGCGCGGGTCTATACCTTCCCGGACAACCGCGCCTGCGTGCAGGATCTGCTGGCCCGCGAAGCTGCTGCCCGTGAAGAGGGGCTGGGCATGTGGGGCCTTGATACCTATCGGATCATCACAGCCAATGAGCTGGACCGGCTCAACAGCCGCGAGGGCTCTTATGAGCTTATTGAGGGCCGCGTGCGCGAAGCCAAGCTCATCAATGGGCGGGTCTACCTTAATTTCGGCACAGACTATCGCGAGGATTTCACGGTCACGATCAGCCCGCGCGACATGAAACTGTTCCGCGATGCGGGGGTTGATCCAACTGACTATGAAGGGCGCATTGTGCGGGCACGCGGCTGGGTTCGGCTGTTCAATGGCCCCAGCATTGATGCGACGCATCCGGAGCAAATAGAGGTTATACGGTGACAGCGATGAAGCGATGGGTTGGCAGGATGGATGCTGTGCGCAGGGCGTTTGCAGCTGCTGCGTTTTCCGTCGCACTTATGTCCCTGGTGCCGGCTCAGGCCCAGATCACAGATGGCGAGCGCCGTCAGGGGGCAAGCGCTCATGAGCAGATCGTTGCTCAATATGGCGGTGTTTATGATCATCCGGAGGTTGGGCCTTATGTGGCGCGGGTCACAACGCGCATGGCCGGTGCGTCATCGATGCCCAACGAGCAGTTTCGGGTTACCGTGCTTAACAGCCCGGTGGTCAACGCTTTTGCGCTACCTGGCGGCTACGTTTATGTAACGCGCGGGCTTGTTGCGCTTGCCAACTCGGAAGCAGAGCTTGCCAGCGTCATTGGCCATGAGATTGCTCATGTGACGATGCGGCATGGGCAGGGACGGCAGAACCGCGCCATTGGCGCCGGGCTGCTTGGCGCGGTGTTGGGTGTCGCGGTCGGCAGCGACCTGGTCAATCAGATATTCAGCGTTGGTGCCTCGGGCTTTCTTGCGGACTACTCGCGCGATCAGGAAAATGAAGCAGACAGTGTCGGGCTCAATATGCTGGTGGTGGCCGGGTATGACCCCTTCGCCGCGCCTGCCTTTCTGGAGTCCTTAGGTGCACAAAGCGCCCTGCATGCACAGCTGCGCGGGGCGCGGTATGACGCAAACCGGGTGGACTGGCTGGCATCGCACCCGGCAACAGGACAGCGCGTTCGCGATACCCTGAAGCAGGCTGGCGAAACAGGTCTGACACGCGGCGCGCGTGGCACCGGCGAAGACGCGCACTTTGCGGCCGTTAACGGCATGCTCTACGGCGATGATCCCAAGGAAGGGTTTGTGCGCGGGCAGCGTTTCATTCACCCGGACATGCGGTTTGCGTTTGAAGTGCCTGACGGCTTCACGATGACGAACGCGTCCACGTCGGTTACAGCACGCCACCCGTCCGGTGCGCAGATGAAGTTCGATAGTGCTCCGCGCCGTTCAGCGGGCAGCATGGCGGAGTATCTGACAAGGGTCTGGTCCAAGGATGCAGCGCTCAGCCAGATTGAATCTCTGGACGTGAACGGCATACCGGCAGCGACGGGCATTACCCGGGTCAAAGGCAAGGACGTACGGCTTGTGGCCTATGATGCAGGCGACAAGGAGAATGTGTTCCGTTTTCTCGTTGCAACGCCGCCGCGCCAGACAAGCAGTCTCAAGCCGGGACTGCAGGAGATGGTGCTCAGCTTCACGCGTCTGAATGCTGCCGAGGCTGCGGATATCACCCCGCGTCGCATTGACGTGCACACGGTTCGTCGAGGCGAGACAGTGGCCTCGCTGGCCGCAAAAGCGGCTTACTTCACGGAGGCGGAAAAGCGCTTTCGGGTGCTCAATGGTCTGGGTGATGGGGAGCAGGTGCAGGCCGGTCAGCGGGTCAAGCTGGTGGTTGAATAGGCGTCAGGTGTTCTAGGCCCCGTCTACCAGTGCATCAACATCATCGGTTTCCTTGAGGAGTGCCGCGCGCAGCTTGTTCAGCGCCTGGTGTTCCACCTGTCGGACACGCTCCTTTGAGATGCCCAGCTCTTTGCCCAGAGATTCCAGCGTCTCCCCATCCTCACTCAGGCGGCGACGCTTGATGATGAAGAGTTCGCGCTCAGACAGTGTCTCCAGCGCACGGGCCAGCCAGCGACGGCGGACATCTGCGTCATGAGCATCGGTGGTTTCGTCTTCCGGGTCCGGGCGGTCATCCGCCAGCAGGTCCTGCCACTCCATGGACCCGCCTTCACCTGAATCCATGCCGGGCACGGCCGCATTGAGCGACCGGTCAGAGGCCGACAGGCGGGACTCCATGTTTTCAACGTCGCGCATGGGGACGCGCAGTTGGGTTGCCACGAAGGTGCGCCCTTCAGGAGACATGGTCGCGCTTCCGCCATCGTTGATGAGGGCGCGCAGGCGACGCAGATTGAAGAACAGGGATTTCTGGGCAGCGGTTGTCCCGGTGCGGACGATTGACCAGTTGCGCAGGATGTAGTCCTGGATGGAGGAGCGGATCCACCATGAGGCATAGGTTGAAAAGCGTACGCCGCGCTCCGGGTCAAAGCGCTGGGCGGCCTGCATCAGGCCGACATTGCCTTCCTGCACCAGATCGCCCATGGGGAGGCCATAGATGCGGAAGCGGGCAGCCATGGCGATCACCAGGCGCATATAGGCTGATGTCAGCTCATGGAGGGCGTCTTCGTCCTTGTGGTCGTGCCAGGCTCGGGCCAGATCGAGTTCGTGATCAGCCTCAAGCAGCGGCGCTTTCATGGCCGTACGAATGAATTTTCTTTCGGAACCCTGAGACGAAACGGCTGACGTTGCCGGCATGTGATGCGCACTCCCCACGCGGTAGCCTGCGTGTCCGGCTGCACGTAGCGGGACGACAGGTAATGACTTGCTTGTTAGGAGATACGGCGTCGGATGCCGGTTGGATCATTTGTGACGGGCGCAATTGGGCCAATTGCTTTGCGAATCTGCAAAGCGTGGCGCTTGCATTTGCGCAAATGATAGTGCGCATGGTTCGCAAATGCTGGATCGCGATCTGACCACAAAAAAGGCCCGGGTCCATGTGTCTGGATCCGGGCCTTTGATCTTTGGGGAAGGAAAGAAGCCTAGGCGGCTTTTTCTTCGTCTTCCTTTTCAGGCTTGTTGCGGCTTGGTGCCTTTTCAAGCGTGCTTTCAATTTTGGTGACGGCTTCGTCGTCTGTTGATTTTTCTACAGCTGCCACTTCGCGGGCCATGCGTTCGAGAGCCTGTTCATAGAGCTGACGTTCTGAATAGGACTGCTCGGGCTGCTTGTCGGAGCGATAAAGATCGCGAACAACTTCCGCAATGGCGATCAGATCACCGGAGTTGATCTTGGCTTCATATTCCTGCGCGCGACGGCTCCACATGGTGCGCTTGACGCGGGCGCGGCCCTTGAGGGTCTTGATGGCCTGGCCCACCACATCGTCGTTGGCGAGGCGGCGCATGCCGACAGACTGCACCTTGGCGACAGGTACACGCAGGGTCATCTTCTCTTTTTCAAAGTTGATGACGATGAGTTCCAGCTTGTGTCCGGCGACTTCCTGCTTTTCGATGCCGGTGATCTTGCCGACGCCATGGGCGGGATAAACGACGAATTCGTTCGCTTTGAACTCGGATTTCTTTGAGGCGGTCTTCTTCTTCGCGGCCATGCTCAGTCCCAAACTGCGTGCTGGGGACGGCGCCGGTTCTGTGATCCGGCGACCCCGCACGGGTCAACACGATTGGCAAAAAGACGCGCCATTATGCCCGCAAACATGGCCCTCGGCCCAGATCAGCATCTGAGCCCGTGTAGGAGGGCTGGTCGCGAGTATGACGGCACCGAGCTTCCTGATCATCGGATGCTACAAGAGCAAATGCCCAAAAACCCCTAATTTTCCGCAGAAAACCGGTTTCAGACAGCATTTACGTCAGGAACGTCGGTAAAACGCCTCAAGCCTTCAACTGGATACGCCCAGTCAAAGCGTGGGATAAATCCCACTGTTCCTAAAAACCATACACCAAAATTGGCCAAAAATAAAGCCGGGTAGCCGTCAGCACAGGGATCATCCGCCTGCAGACAAGCGGATTGGCGCTGTTTGACGGTTAACGAGGCGCTGGAACGGACCCGAACTGAGGTGGTTAGTCGCCGGTGCCGGGGGCTTCGGTAAAGAATTTGTCGAACTTGCCTTCGACATTGAGGAAGTCATCGGCGTCAGCCGGAGCATCCTTCTTGACCGTGATATTGGGCCATGTGGCCGCAAACTTGGCATTCACTTCCAGCCACTTCTCAAGGCCGGACTCAGTGTCTGGCTTAATGGCTTCTGCCGGGCATTCCGGTTCGCACACACCGCAGTCAATGCACTCATCCGGGTCGATGACGAGCATGTTCTCGCCTTCATAGAAGCAGTCCACCGGGCAAACCTCGACGCAGTCGGTGTATTTGCACTTAATGCAGAGGTCATTGACGATATAGGTCATTCGGTGGTGCTCCAGATGGTCGACGTGCAGGCCGGATGCCCGCCACGTTGGCCGCAGTCATAAATTTCCGCTGCGCTTATACGAATATGACGGGCAAGCCCGCAAGCCCCGTCTCCCCCTGTAAATGCCACATGGCTGCAGGTCTGTAATTCACAAAAAAGCGAGGGAATAGGGGCTTAACCCGCTTCTTTCATATGGGCAGCCGCTATTGCGCCTTCAACTCACGCAGTTTGGCGCGGGCGCGGCTGTCTGGCGCGGCCTCAGGGCTGGGGTTTACAGCCTTCGGCTTGTCCTTGCCCTTTGGTGGCGGCGGCGGGCTTTGGTCATCGTAAAGTGTGGCGGCAATGGTTGCGGACCCGCGCTTCTCGACAAATGCCGCAACCTCGATGACGCGGATACGGTCGCCCAGGGGAAAGGTCAGGACGTCGCCGGGCCGGACCTGGTGGGCGGCCTTGGTGACGCGGGTTCCATTGACCCTCACTTTTCCGGTGCCGACAAAACGCGCGGCTATGGACCGGGTCTTGAAGAACCGGGCGCACCACATCCAGCGATCAATGCGCTGGCGGATGTCATTGTCGTCTGACTTGCTGGCCAAAATGCCCTAGCTCTTGGATTTGAGCTGGCTGAGAACCGCAAAGGGGCTGTCAGGATCAACGGGCTTGTCGGCGCGCGGTGGACGGGCAGAGGCATGGGCTGGCTTGCCCTGCTTCTTGCTGCCCGGTTTGCCCTTGCCTTTTGGTCCACGGCCTTTCTGGTTGCGCGGGGCGCGGGGCTTGTCATCTGCCTTGTCCGTATCCCCCGAGGAGGCCTGCTTGCCCCTTGCTGTATTGCTGCGGGCAGCATTGCGGTTGCGGTTGGGAGCCGGACGACCCTTGCGTGCGGGACGCCACAGAACGATCTCTTCCATGTCGTCATCTTCGGCAGGTGTTTCACTGGTCGCTTCAGCGGTTTCAGACGTGTCGCCGTTTGGTGCAGCTTCGGTTTCAGCTTCCGGGGCAGGCGGTGTGCTTGCCTCAGGTGCCGCTTGTTTTTCTGACTCCGGCGCAGTCTCTGAGACGGGTGATGTCTCTTCCGCCGGCGCATCTTCTGCCTCCGGTGTATCTGGGACTGTCTCAGAAGGCTGCTGCAAAGGTGTTTCCGACGCTTGCTCGGCCGCGGGTGCCTGTGCATCTGAAGCCGGTGCTTCTGCTTTGGTGTCCTGCTTGGCATCCGCCTTTGCTTGAGGCTCCGGCATCTTCCGTACGCTGATTTTGTGTGGCTTGAAGCCCAGTGATGCCAGTAGGCCATCAAACACTTCACCGGAGCAGCCGACGAGCGACATCAGGTCAGCGTCTGCCGTAAAGCCGGCGCCGCCAAACCCCTGACCCAGCTCAGCGCGAGCTGCGATTTTGGGACGAATGGCGTCGGCCAGACGTTCAAGCATATCAAGGCGCACAGCGCGGGGGCCGCAGACGCGGAAGCCCAGTGCGGGATAGAAGAAGTCAGGCACACCTGCTTCAACGGCAGCGGACGTCAGGCCCGGCGCCGGGGGCGTTGGCAGGTCAATTGTGCCGCCCTGTGCCTCCTGCACGCCGTGGAGGAGCAGAATGAGATGGGCCGGTGCCGGCTTGAGCAGCGCAGGCATGAAGATGGAGAACGCACCAAAGCGCACGCCGTGTTTGCGCAGCATCGCGCGATCCGGCTGGGCAAGGGACGTGATATCTTCAGCCGCTTCGTCACGGCGAATGGCGCCCAGCGCTTCCACCAGCCGGAATGCAACGCCGCGCGCGATGCCCGTCACATCTTCTGCATCGCGCAGCTTGATCAGCGGCTCGAGCACTTTGTTGATGTGTGCTGCAAGCCATGTGTCCATGCGCTGGATAACGGCAAGGCGCTCAGCGGCCTGCAGTTCTTCGCCGGTGATGATGTCTGTCTTTGGCGACAGGCGGTCTGCGCCAACGATCAGGCGACCGACAGGGGCGTTCTCCCACATGATGCGGCCGTGCTCTGTGAGTTCAAACGCCTCATCGGCAGCTGCGACCAGACGCCGTGCGCGATCTTCAATCTCACCCGTTACAGCCTTGTCGGAGGCAGCGCGCAAGGCTTTGCCGTCCAGACCCTCAGCACGGGGGTCAGGGACAAAAACCAAACCTGCGAGGCGGCCGACGAATTCGCCCTCCACCATAACTTCGCCATCTGCGCTAACTGACGCCATTAAATCCTCTCTCAGCTGCAACCTTTTGAGCAGCATACTTGTCCGCCGGTCAATGAACTGCTGTGTGAGCCGTTCATGTAAAGCGTCCGACAGCCTATCTTCTATTGCGCGGGTGACGCCCTGCCAATACGCAGGATCATTCAACCAGTCCGCACGGTTTGCCACATACGTCCACGTGCGTATATGCGCCAGACGCGACGCCAGCGTGTCAATGTCGCCGTCTGTGCGATCTGTACGCTTGGTCTGGGTAGAAAACCAGTCCTCCGGGATGACACCGGGAGACGCGCCGTCGGCCTTCATCAGGTGACCGTAGATGTTCGACAGCAGACTGGCGTGCTCGTCAATCATCACCTTGCGGAAATCAGGCACCTGGGCCACTTCCCACAGCCTGGTCACCGCCTCCGTGCCATTTGCCACAGGCTTCACACGTTCATCACGCGCCATCAGGGCAAGGGCGGCGGCGTCAGTTGCATGGCGGGCTCGCATCAGGCCGCGCGCCGGTGGCGGTGTCTCAAGGCTTTTGAAAAGGGTTTCGACCGAGGAGAAGTTCAGGGCCGCGTTGCGCCACATGAGCATGCGCACGGCCTCGAAGCGGTGTTCCTCGATTTCCTCCACCTGCTCATTGTCCAGCGGCATGGCGTCTGCGGTCACCCCAAAGGTGCCGTCATTCATGTAGCGCCCGGCGCGACCGGCGATCTGGCCGATCTCGGCAGCGCTCAGGGCGCGGTGGCGCTGGCCGTCAAATTTTTCAAGGCTGGCGAAGGCCACATGGTCCACGTCCATGTTGAGACCCATGCCAATGGCGTCGGTGGCAACGATGAAATCCACATCGCCGGACTGATAGAGCGCCACCTGCGCGTTGCGTGTGCGCGGGCTCAAGGCCCCCATCACAACGGCAGCCCCGCCTCTGTGGCGGCGGATCAGCTCGGCAATGGCATAGACCTGGTCTGAGGAGAATGCGACCACGGCGGACCGTCGCGGCAGGCGGGTGATCTTCTTGGGGCCTGCATAGGACAATTCTGAAAACCGTGGCCGTTGTTCAAAGCGACAGTTTTTGACCAGATCGCGAATGCGGCCCTTGATGGTGTCAGACCCCAAAAACAGAGTCTCGAGTTCACCGCGCATATGCATCAGGCGATTGGTAAAGACATGGCCGCGTTCGGGGTCAGCCGCCAGCTGGATTTCATCAATGGCCACAAAATCGACAGTGATGCCCGTCGGCATGGATTCGACTGTCGTCACCCAATAGCGCGGGTTGTCGGGAATGATTTTTTCTTCACCGGTGATAAGGGCCACGTTCTGTGCGCCGGCGCTTGTTTTCACGCGGTCATAGACTTCGCGTGCAAGCAGGCGCAAAGGCAGGCCGATCATCCCGGTCTCGTGGCCGAGCATCCGTTCGATGGCGAGGTGGGTCTTGCCGGTATTGGTTGGCCCAAGCAGCGCCCACACGCGTGCATCCGCATCCACGCGTGGTGTTGTGTTGGTCTGAAACCTGCTGAGAGGGGGAGACTGCCGGGCCATTGAGCGCGCACCTTCCCCGGCGCGCGGACGAATAGCAAGGTCCAATCAGGCCTTCTGGCCAAGTGTTGAAATCTGGCAGTTATCCAACGTTTGCGCAGGGTGCGTTTACGAAAGGGATCAAGCCGTGAACGAAGCAGGTCCGAATCGCTGACTCAGGCTGATTCCGGGTTCGTTCACGGCAATATGTGGTGGCGGTCAGGTATTTGGGCCATATGTACGCGCACATGGTGCGTGTCTTTTGGTGCAGCCCCTTAACCGCCATTCGCTGCTGGTGAATCAGGCTGCGCGGGTTGTCTGCGCAGAGGCAGCAGATGTGCGCATAGCGGTAAATGCTGCTTCATCCACGGGCGCCCAGTTGTAGCGCCTGGCGAGCTTTTTGAGGGCAGCCTGAAAGGTCGGGCTGTCCACATAATTGGCGTGGCGCGGGCTGTCGATGAAGCGGATACCGCCGGACAGATCGGGGTCAGTAGTTGTTTCCTGGCGGAACTGTTCGGCGCGGGCCGGTGCCCGGTCACGGTCCTGAATGGCATTGGCGATGCAATTTGCCATCTCGTCATAAAGGAAGTAGCCGCCGGAATTGGTCTCCTCAAACCCCATGGCGTAGAAGCCCGGCAGATCACGGCCGAAGACCGTGAGATAGAGGTCGGGCCGTCCGGCCCGAAAGGGAACAGCGCCTTCTGCGAGATAGGGCATCGAATAATTGTACCCGGTCGCATAGACGATCACGTCCAGCTCTTCGCGGCTGCCGTCCTTGAAGATGACGTCTGAGCCATCGAAACGCTCAATGTCCGGCTTGGCGTGGATGTTACCGTGGCCCAGATGGTGCAGCAGCTCTGAATTCACGATCGGGTGGCTTTCAAACACCTTGTGGTCAGGTTGTGGCAGGCCATAGCGCGTGACGTCACCAATCAGTAGGCGGAGCATTTTTCCCATCACCCATTGCTGGATGGGCATGGGTAACTTGGGTCCGCCATGGGCAAAGATATCCGCCGGCATGCCGAAGATGTGCTTGGGGATGAAGTGGTAGCCGCGCCGCACGCTGATGAAAGCCTTGTCCGCATGGATGGCCGCGTCACAGGCGATGTCGCAGCCTGAGTTTCCGGCGCCAACGACCATTACGCGTTTGCTTCGGAACCTGTCGGGGCTGGCATAGTCCACTGCGTGGATCGCTTCGCCGGAAAACGTGCCGGGGTAGGACGGTCGGTTGGGGTGCCAGTTTGTGCCGGTGGCCACGATCAGGTTGGCGAATGACTTTGTTTCGCCGCTCGTGAGCTTGATGCTCCACCCACCCTTGCCGTCGGGCGATGCTGACTCAACGCCAGTATTGAAGTGGATGGCATCGCGCAGGCCGTACTGGTCTGCAAAGTGGTGCACATAGTCGAGAATTTCCTTGCCAGACGGATAGTCCGGATAGGTGTCGGGCATCGGGCAGTCGGTGAAGGCCGACTGGGTCTTGGATGAAATGAAGTGGGCGCTGTCGTAAAGCGGCGTGCCGGGATTTTGTGCATCCCACAATCCACCCACATCGCTGTGACGCTCAAACTGCTCATACGGCACGCCATAGCGCTTGAGCGCGCGGGCGGCTGCGAGGCCACCGGGGCCGGCGCCGATGATGCAGGTCGATGACAGGGTCATGGGGTTCTCCGTGCTTGCTGGCGTGATTAATATGAGGATTCCTCATATTTACAATCTCTGTCAACTGCGGCATCACTGGTTCCATGGCCAATGATCCTTCCCGCCCGGACCCACTCACGGTGCGCCAACCCAAACAGGCGCGCAGCAAGGCCCGCCTTGAAGCCATTCTGGATGCGGCTGAAGGGTTGATTGCGGTGGACGGCATGGCGCACCTCACCATGAGCAATGTCGCCGCCCGTGCCAAAATCTCAATCGGCTCGCTCTACCAGTATGTGCCAACGCCGCAAGCGCTTCTGCGCGCCCTTGCGGATCGGTTCTTGAGTGAGTGGCGGCGCGACATCGAGCGGTTCATGTCGCGGGCGACGACACCGCAGGAACTGTCTGATGCCATTGCCCAGATCCTGTGGCGTATCTACGGCACCATGAAAGAACGGCCGCAGCTGCGCGAAATCTGGGCGCACATGCAGGCTGACCGGGAACTGGCGGCCCTTGATCTTGAGGACAGCCGCCAGAATGTGGACTGGATCGTGGATGCCATGGTCCGGGTTGGTGCTGTTGGCGAAGCTGACCGCTCTGGGGTAGTGACCGATGTCCTGCTCATTACGCATCTGTCCGGGAGTGCCATTCAGATGGCGACCGGCCTTGATGACGAGGAAGGCACACAAATCGTACGCGCCTATGTGGAGACTTCCGCAGCGCGCGCGGGGCTTCCAGCGCCATCAAGCTTTCCTCCTGCTGACGCGGGCGCCTGAAACGCGTGCAATCGCGTCAATCTGCGCGTTAGACTTCCTGTGAAAAAACTACTCAGGAAGGACTGACCCCATGGATTTCAATATCCCACGAGAGATCACGGACTATCTCGCGGTGCTTGATGATTTCATCGAGAAGGAAATCAAGCCGCTGCAGGAGCAGGACGACAACAACCGCTTCTTCGACCATCGCCGCGAACATGCGCGCACGGACTGGGATAATCAGGGCCTGCCGCGCCATGAGTGGGAAGAGTTGCTGGGCGAAATGCGCAAACGTGCGGACGCTGCCGGTCATTTGCGCTACGCGCTGCCGAAGGAATATGGCGGCCAGGACGGTACCAATCTGGGCATGGCGGTTATTCGCGAACATCTCGCCGCCAAGGGCCTTGGTCTGCACAATGACCTGCAGAACGAAAGCTCGATCGTCGGCAATTTTCCAACGGTCCTTATGTTCCGTGATTTCGGGACTGAAGAGCAGAAGGCGAAGTACCTTGAAGGCTCACTCAAGGGTGAGGTCCGCGTTGCTTTTGGTCTGACCGAACCTGACCACGGGTCGGACGCCACGTGGATGGAAACCGTGGCTAAACCGGAAACCCGCGATGGGGTGGATGGCTATCTCATCAACGGTATGAAGATGTGGAACACGGGTGTGCATGTTGCGACCCATGATTTCGTGTTTGCGCGCACGTCCGGGGATGACGGGTCGGCCATTGGCATTACCTGCTTCATCGTGCCCATGGATGCGCCGGGCGTGAACATTGAAGAATATCTGTGGACCTTCAACATGCCGACGGACCATCCGCGGATCGCGTTCAAGGATGTCTGGGTTCCAGCTGAGGATAATCTCGGCGGCATTGATCATGGTCTGCAGCTGGCACAGCACTTTGTGCACGAAAACCGCATTCGCCAGGCCGCATCCAGCGTTGGTGCGGCGCAGTTCTGCGTCAATGAAAGCGTGCAGTACGCCAAGGACAGAAAGCCCTTTGGCAAACCGCTTGCAACCAATCAGGCGATCCAGTTTCCGCTTGTCGAGTTGCACACGGATTGCGAGATGATCCGCACACTGGTGCACAAGACTGCATGGCAAATGGATCAGATGTCGAAGCAGGATGTCGCACGGCAGCTGTCAGACAAGGTGTCCATGTGTAACTACCGGGCCAACCGTCTGGTCTGTCAGGCGGCAGATACGGCGATGCAGGTTCATGGCGGCATTGGCTATTCGCGGCACAAACCGTTTGAGCATATCTACCGGCATCACCGTCGTTACCGGATTACCGAAGGCGCTGAAGAAATTCAGATCCGTAAGGTCGGCGGACATATGTTCGGCTATATCGGGAAGTCAGGCGGCAAGCGACCGGAAGCTGCTACCAAATAACGGCGCGCGTTTACTGCGCGGCGACTTGCGTCTCGCTCTGGGCCTGATCAGCGTTCTGCTGGTCGGGCCCTTCGCGTGTTGTGCGCCAGGCCGGCATGCGTACGGTCACTGTGGTGCCAACGCCGGGTTCGCTTTCAAGTATCAGCGTGCCGCCATGGATTTCTGCAAGCGACTTTGTAATGGGCAGGCCAAGGCCGGTGCCGCCATGGCTGCGGGCCATGGGACCCTCTGCCTGACCGAACGGCTCCATTACTTTTGCAATCAGGTGCGGTTCGATGCCGATGCCGGTATCCGTCACGCTGAGAATGAGGTCGTGATTGTCCGCCAGACGGGCTGACAGGGTCACGTCGCCGCCTGCGGGTGTGAATTTGGTCGCATTGGACAGGAGGTTGAGCATGATCTGTTTGACGGCGCGTTCATCCACATAGGCCTGTGGAATGTTGTCCGCGATCTCGATCACCAGGGTTACCTGATTTTCCTGTGCCCGGTGGCGCACAAGATCAGCAGACCAATTGGCCAGGATTTTGAGATCTGCCCATGTCTCATCGATTTCAAACTGACCTGCCTCGATTTTCGAGATGTCGAGGATGTCGTTGATCAGCTCGAGCAGGTGGCGGCCACTGGAGTGGATGTCGCCGATGTACTCGATGTATTCCGGCGTGCCGATGGGGCCGAACATCTCTTCGCGGATCATTTCCGAAAAACCGATGATGGCATTAAGCGGTGTGCGCAGCTCGTGGCTCATATTGGCCAGGAACTGGCTCTTGGAGTGGTTAGCAATTTCAGCCGTGCGCAGGGCCTCGGCCAGCCGCTGTTCAGCACGGCGGCGCTCAATGGCAACGGCGGCAAGCTTTGCAGCGCCATTGATAAAAGTGAGATCGCTATCGCTGGGTGCGCGAGGGGTGCGGTAGATCATCGCCACAGAGCCGAGCACGCGACCGTCTCGGGACTTGATGGGAAAGGACCACACCGCACCGATTTCCATTTCGGCAACGAGGTCCTGGCGTTCAGCAAAGATGGGGTGCGTGGATGTATCTGTTACGATCACCGGTTCGCCGGTTGAGGCGGCAATGCCGCACGGGCCTGCCTCATCATTTGCCAGCATGCCGTCGAAGATGTCTTTGTAGAGTTGCGGCAATGACTGGGCAGCGCCATAACGCAATGTGTTTTCGTCATCAAGCAGAAGAATTGAGGCGCGCATGCCTGGTTTCTGCTCTTCCATGGCGCTGGTCAGTTCAGACAGGACCTCCGGCATGGTGGTGCCTGTCGCGAGCTTCTCAAGAACACTGAGATGCATCTTGAGCTCACTGTCGGCGCTCATGCGTGCGGTGGCATCACGTACGTTCAGCACCATGCCTTGAACGCTTTCGTCATGCAGCATGTTGCGGGCAGTTGTTTCAATCCAGATTTTGCGGCCGGAAAATGTTTCCACCCAGCCTGAAATGCTGGCTGTGTTTCCCGGCTTGGCGAGCAACCTTCCCAGTGCGTCTTGAACTTCCGGTCGGAACTCGGCGGTTGCCAGATTGTCCACGCGGTAGCCCCTGAGCTTCTCGGGCGTCGTATCAAACATGCGTGCGACGGTTTCCGTCGCAAACAGAATGCAGCCGTCGTCGGAAATAATGCCGATGCCGTCAAAGGCATGGTCAACAAGGGCGCGAAATCTGCGCTCGCTGATGGTCAGTTGGCTGTTGGCAGCTTCGGCTTCGCTTAGGGCGCTGTCTGACTGGGCTTTGGCTTTTGCAAGGTCGCGAATGAGATCGTCGTGCTCCAGCCTCAGCGAGATGGCCGATTCACCCTGCGCGATGACCTGTTTAGTGACCGCCAGCATGAAGAAATAGACAAGCACCACCAATAGCCCGATGCCCATATAGATGGGCTCGCCAGTCTGTAGGCTTGCCGTGACGATGGCGACTGTGATCGGCACTGTGCAGGCAAGGTAGATGCGCCACTCGTACGCTGTTGTGGCAGTCGCAATTGAAAGGTGCGCAACGAACAGCAAAAGCAGGAAGAAATCCTGCGTTGCGTTGTGCGGCGACCAGTAGATTAACAGTAACGCTGACCAGACGATGTTGGCGTTCAGGTAGCGAAGTGTCAGTGATGTCGTGAGTTTCTTGGGGTCTGATGAAAGACGGCCGGAGAAGTACCGGAAAGCGAAGTAAGCGATCTCGCTCCACACACATATGATTGCCAGCATCCATAGGCCGACAGCGGTTGCAGATGCCTGGGTATCCAGTGTGGCCAGGACGAGAACGCCAATCAGGGGGAAAAGCAGGGGCAGACCGCGATGATTGCTCATGATGCGGTTGAACATGGCAAGCTTCACCGCTTCCCCATGGCCCGCAGATTGCGCGCCACCTGAATGCAGCTTGTCCAGTCTTAGTGCTTCGGGCCTTTGTCCCACGCCAGTCTCCTTGCCGGTCTGCGCCCCAAACGCGGATCCGGACTAGGAAGTATGGCGGTAACACGTAAATTGCACGCTAACGGCGAGAGGCCTGGCAAACTGCCAATTTTCTGCCGTGTGGTGGGCTTTTTGCTACTTCAACTGCTGCAGGCTGGCCTGGTTTAGCACTTCGCCGCCAATGGTGACCGAGGTGAGGTGGACAAGGGCAGTGCCCCATTCACTCTGCAGTTTCATACGGACCGGTATCATTACATCGGCGTCCCTGTTGGGCTGATTGAACTCAGCTATCCACAGCTCGATGGGGGGCGTCGGGTTCTTCGCTTGTTCCAGTTTCCATTCACGCGTTTGGCCTGCGAGCGGCAGGTAGCGCAGATTGCACTTGATGGTGTCGCCGGTGAAGAAGGACTCATCCACGGGACTGAGGACCTCGGTGCCTTTACGCGTATAGGCCAGCGCGAAAACACGTCGGCCGTCAAACACGCGTACTTTTTCAGTACACGTCGTATTTGCCGGACGTAATGCGGTGTAAAGACTGGCCGTGAGAGGATCTACAGTGCCGTCTGCGAGACCTGAACGCAGCGCTGCGGCCTGGTGGGGTTCGAGTTCCGGTTCAGCCGTTACATCAAATGTGCCGTCTGTGGCGCGTGTCATTTCAAGTTCTCGGACACCAAACCGCGTATCAGAGAAATTGCGGAAGCTCTTGGGTGTCGGCCCTTCGCTTGAAAGGGCGCCAACGGCGCTACTTTCAAACCGCGCTCTGAGCAGACTGTCAGCAATGCCCGATGACTGACCTTTGGTTGAAATCTCATAGGCTTCATTGGTCAGTGTCGCGTTGGTTTCCACGGTCGCGAGATGAAAGCCGGCTGCATAAAACTCATAAACCAGCGTAATGGGTTCGATGGTGCTGCTCATTTCCGGTGTGGCCGGTAGTTCGGATTGAACCTCGGGTTCTGCGTCCGGCTGAGTGGCAGCGGCTAGGGGCGCTATTGCCAGCAGGCTTGTGATTGCCGCCGTTGCGACAATGCGGGTGCATGTTGCTGTGCTGCCCACATCTCTGTTGGCCTCAGCTGGTGCCCCATTTGATGTTTCAAAATCCCGCGTTGCAAAAGTCCACGCCATGGGTCTCTCCCGTACCAGTCGCTGTGGCTGCCGATAGACGGCAACACGTGGAGATGGGGGTCAGGATAGACGCCCCATATCTCTAGTCTTCGCGAATGGCCGTGCTTCGGATCACCGCACCACCATAAGGAGTGGGGGCAATAATGCGGACAGGCACCAGAAACCCCGCGGATTCCATGGGTGCGAGCCAGACTTCGACCTTCTGTGGGTCTTCCTTCAACTCGGTCATTGCCTTGGCACTATAGCCTGCAACCGGGGTCAACCGCCCTTCACATTTGTGCGCGGGGCCGGAATAGCCTTCATTTGCCTCAATGGTGGTCTCGCCGCCATAGGCCACGGTGATGTCAAACCGGCGCCAGCCGTCGAATACGGGCACAGTGGTGCCACATGGCGTCGCGCCACCAGATGCTGCCAGAGCCAGCAGGGCACTTACCGGGTCCAGGGCGCCTTTTTTGTGGAAATCCGACAGCGTGCCGGGCTTCTTCTGGGGGGGAGGCAGGGCCAGGACGCTGGCGGGGCCTGTTTCGTTGAAGGTGATCTGAAGCTGGCTCGACTGGCCGCCCGCGTTCACATAGTCAGACGTGAAAATCTGAGGTTTGACCGATTTGTCTTCCTGAGCGCCTGCCGCAAAGAGTGTCAATGTGGCGTCTTCCGTGGCTCCGGCCACTTCTTCGGTCTTGATCTGTGTTTCAAGCTGATAGCGCTGTGGGTCCACGTCTGCGGCCAGGGACATGGTGCCGATCTTGGCCCCACCGACATACATCACATAGTCGATGGTGACAGCGGCCTGCGCCGTGATTGGCATCAGCCCGCCTGTCAGCACGGCTGCTATCGCTAATGCTCGCATTATCAATCCTCGTGTGAGTATGGGGCGCGTGTCATGGGCAGGAGTGCCAGACGCTCAAGGGCATACCTGTCGGAGCGCAGGCATAGCGCGGTTGGGTGTCCGTTTTACAGCCTAATCCGTCCAGGCGGTCTATCTTATTGACCTGACAAAGCTGCCTGACTTGGATTTGCCTTGGAAACCGTGAAGCGCGTGCTGCGGGCAACCATACGGCCAATCGGTGTCGAAACTTCAATTCGCGCCGGTACCAGGGCATCCGCGCCTTCAACCGGTACCAGCCAGACAGTGATTGGCATTGGGTCCCGGCGCATTTCACGAATGGACTTGCGCTTGTAGCCAGCAATTGGCCGCAGATAGGCCTGACAGCGAACAGCGGGGCCGGAGTAACCTTTGCGATCCTCAAGTGGGCTCATGCGCTCAAACGACATGACGAAGTCATAGCGGCGGCGACCGTCATAGACGGGAATGCGCCGGTTGCAGGCCTCTGCGGACGGTGTCGCTACAGGCACGATCATTGCCGACAAAGGATCAATGGAGTTCTTCAGGTGACGGGCGGTTGCTGTCACTCGGGCTGAATTGTCATAGGCGGGCTGGGCGGCCACCAGGGGAAGGCCGTTGGGTCCATAGGTCATATCGACCTGTTGCTTGTCGTCGTCACTGTGGCTGAAGGAATAGTACTTTGCGGTCTGCATCTGTTTGCTGCCCCGGGTGCCTTCGGTCTTGAGGTTGTAGACAGTCTTGAACAGTTGGTCGGTGATGCCTTCGGTCCGGATTGTGCTGTTTGCGGTGTAGCTGGTCGCTCCGAACTTTGCCTGCATGGTGATCGAGCCAAAGTTCAGGCCGCCCAGGCTTGCATCCATGTGGATGTCGACATTGGTTGTCGGGCCGGAATCGGCTGGGGCTGAGGCGGGCGTTGCGCTTGTTGCCGCCGACGCCGGTGCTGCCATGGCGATGGCTGCGACGCCGAGCGTGGCAAAGGCTGTCAGAATCGCGATCAGATGAAGGGGAACCGGGCGCCTCTTGGGTGCTTTCGCGGCTGGGTGTTCCATGTCCATTTCAGGAAAAACGGCTTGATTGCTTGTCATTTTGTGCCCTCCACCAAAATTTGGGTGCTGTTCTGGCTGTCAGCTTGTGTTGTGTTGCCGTCAGGCGGCTATGGGGTGCATTAGGGGATTTGCCGGGTGAACCGTTCCTGAACGCAAGGCGGCTTGCTGCAAATGTCGGTTTTTGAGCCCCAAACGCGCTCAAATCAGCGTCAAACAGGCTTCATGGGCTTGACGCAAAGGGCATCGCGGCCCTATACCCGCGCCTCTTATTCGATGTGAAACATGAATTCAGGAGGTGGGCATGGCTCGCCGCTGCGAACTTACGGGCAAGGGTGTCCTTACGGGCAACAATGTCAGCCACGCGGTCAACAAGACCCGCCGTCGCTTTCTGCCAAATCTCTGCAACGTGACGCTGTCAAGCGACGTGCTCGGCCGGTCAGTGAAGGTGCGCGCCAGTGCTGCTGCTCTTCGCTCTGTTGAGCACAAGGGTGGCCTTGATGCTTTCCTTGCTGGCTCCCGCGAAGAAAACCTGTCGCTGAACCTTCAGCGCATGCGTCGTGAGATTGTCAAAGCGCAGGCAGCTGCTGCGGCCTAACCGGCCACACGCATATCCCCTGCAACAAGATTTAGGGTCCGCTCCTCTTTGGAGTCGGGCCCTTTTTCGTGCCTGATTTGGGGCGGGATTTGTAGACTTTTGGAGAGATTCTGGTCCTTTTCGGCAAGCTGATTGAGGAGCTTTTTTGGCCTGCTACCTGATCTGATGGGGTATGATGAGGTTAATTGCGGTAGTTGGGGGCGTGCCATTTGGGGTGGCACCACATGGCATGGCGTCTGCATCGTCTTCCACCAAATCACTTTGGTAACTGAGGCGCGGAGAGCAGCAATGGTCATGGCAGAAGGTCGTTTTCATGAATCTATGGACCAAAAGCCGAGCGTAATGGCTGAGTTTATGCGTTTTTTGGGGTATCTGATGCTTCCAACGGTGCTGCTTGTTGCAGCCGCCGTCGCGGGCTTTTTGGACCGGTCCACGCCTGTGTCGCTGTTTGGGTCGCTTTCCTTCACCGGATTGCGTTTTGACCCGGGACCCTGGTTCAGCATGGGACATGTCTGGGTCTTTGCGTTGTTCATGGTTGTTAACCTCACAGGACGCCGCCACGGCGCGTCTGTGGCCTTTGCGGCTGTGGCTGCTGCTGGTGCCCTTCTGGCACTTGTATGGGCCTATGCGGCCTATGGAGATGCGCACATTGTGATGCCGGCGGACATGATTGCTGCCCTCACCAACCAGACGATGGTTCTGGCCGTCGCCCTGTCCGTCATGGTGGGTCTGCTGGTGAACATTGTGGTGTTTGATCTGGTGCGTGGCCGACCCTGGTGGAAAGCACCTTTGCTGGCACCGCTCTTCGGTGGTGCTGCGATGGTGGCGCTGTTTCACGGGCTTGCGGGTGATGCGCTTGCGGGGACCTACGCAGACAAGGTTGTGTCGCACTTCGTGATCGTGGTGCTGGCAACGTTGTTGATGCTGGTCGTCTATCACGCGCTGCGGTCGATCATTCAGCCACGGTCAGGTTACGGCGGGGCCTAATTCGGCTTCCCGTCTGGGTGCAGCTCAAACATTAGCAGCAAGGTTCGCTGCAGCGGATTGAAGTTGTCGTCTGACACCACATACACAAATGTTCTGCCATCCGGCGAAGTGCGGATGGAGATGCCCTCCATATTGTCTACAGTCTGACCTGCCGTTGAGCGATAGATGATGTCTCCGTCCAGCGGAGCGGCCTCATCAAGCGCGTCAGCTTTGATACGGCGGATCTGTGCCCCAACACCGCCAAGGGTGCTGAAGCGTCTCTCCAGCGTCAGGAGGTCGCCAGAGGGCAAGAGCGCGATGTCGGTCAGGTCAAAGGGGGCAATGCGCCTGAGGGTGATGTCTGCTGTTGTCTCACTGCCGGTCCTCCAGCCTTTGATCTGGTCTTCGGCAACCATTGTTCCTTCAGTGATCGCAAGCAGGGACCCATCCGGCAGGCTGGCCAGTGCTTCAAGGCCTTTGTTGTTCACAGCGTCCTTCAGGTCGGGGCCGATGTTCATCGGTTGGGCTGTCGCCTCAAAACCGTCGGTTGTCACATCGTAGGCCCATACGCGGTGGTTGCGCTCGAAGGAGACCGCAATGCGCCCGTCCGCCAGAAGTGTCATGGCTTCTGCATCGCCCTGGCGTTTGTTGCCTGCGATCGACTGGCCGTCAGGGTTCAGCATGGGCGCCAGTGTCAGACTGCCAATGCCTGAGAGGGTGTTGTCTTTGTGGGTCAGTGACGCCGTCAACCAGTAGCCCGTGTCAGTGACCGCCATCAGGCCACTGCCATCGGCACTGACAATCAGACCGGACATGCCTCCGAACCTCTTGTCGTCCGATCGCACCACCAGTCCGCCGCGATAGGACAATGTGCTGTTGCCGGAGGGGGCAAGCAGGGTGTCGTCTGCGTCCGAAGGGTTTAGGGCGACCTGCCCATATGAGACCGGCGAGGTATCCGCACCGGCTTTTGCATCTGACGCACGATCTTCTGCCTGCGCGCAGGCAGGCAGAAACGCTGCCATCAGCACCAGAAAGGGGGCTGTACGACAGAGGCTCATGGGCATGGGGTGTTCCTGATTACTTGGCCGCGGGGGCCGCCTTGGGCACTGCTTTGGGCATTGGCACGGTCTGTGGCGGTACCTTGGGCATGCCGTCAGAGCGACGTGGGGCCTTCATGGCCTTGGGGTCGTCTTCGAATAGCTCGGCCAGTTTCTCAGTCATGGCACCACCCAGCTGTTCCGCATCCACAATGGTGACGGCGCGCTTGTAGTAGCGCGTGACGTCATGGCCAATGCCGATGGCAATCAGCTCAACAGGTGACTTGGTTTCAATCTGCTCGATGACTTCGCGCAGGTGACGCTCAAGATAATTGCCGGAGTTCACGGACAGGGTGCTGTCGTCCACCGGCGCGCCATCTGAAATCACCATCAGAATGCGGCGCTGCTCGGGGCGGGCCAGCAAGCGGTTATGCGCCCAGATAAGCGCTTCCCCGTCGATGTTTTCCTTCAGCAGGCCTTCGCGCATCATCAAGCCGAGATTGCGCCGTGCGCGCCGCCAGGGGGCGTCAGCGGCCTTGTAGATGATGTGGCGCAGGTCGTTGAGGCGACCGGGTGAGGCAGGCTTGCCAGCGGACAGCCAGTGCTCACGGGACTGGCCGCCCTTCCAGGCGCGTGTCGTGAAGCCGAGAATTTCCGTTTTGACCGAGCACCGTTCTAGCGTGCGGGCGAGAATGTCCGCGCACATGGCTGCAACAGTGATCGGGCGACCGCGCATGGAGCCTGAATTGTCCAGCAGCAGGGTCACAACCGTGTCGCGGAAATTCATGTCCTTTTCAATCTTGAAGGACAAAGGATGCATGGGATCGATGACGATGCGGCTCAGGCGGGCTGCATCGAGCATGCCTTCCTCAAGGTCAAACTCCCAGGTGCGGTTCTGCTTGGCCTGCAGGCGGCGCTGCAGGCGGTTGGCAAGGCGTCCAACGACGCCCTGCATCTGCTGCAGCTGCTGATCGAGATACTGGCGCAGACGGCCAAGCTCTTCGGTGTCGCACAAATCTTCGGCTGAAATCACTTCGTCATTTGCTGCCGAATAGACCTTGTAGCCAACGCCGCGATTGTTGTCGGCAGTGCCGTCGGGACGCCAGGGCTGCTGGCCTTCGGAGCTGTCGTCGGGCTCGCCTTCAACCTGCTGGTCTTCGGCTTCAACCTCAACGGCCTGTTCTTCGCCGTCTTCCTGCTCGCCGTCAGCCATTTCCAGCTGCTCGGCTGACATGCCTTCGGCCTGCTCGGCTTCGCCACCCTCGACGTTCTCTTCGCCGGGTGCGTCGCCGTCTTCGTTGTCGTCGCTGTCTTCGTCGGACTGGTCCGGCGTGTCGCCGAGTTCGTCCGCCATGTCCAGGTCAGCAATGATGTCGCGCGTGGCGCGGGCGAACGCTTCCTGGTCGTGGCAGAGGTCGTTCAGCTTGGCCAGATCTTCGCCGGCCTTCTCCTCAACCCACGGCCGCCACATATCGACCATGTTGCGGGCGGCTTCCGGTGGCCGTGCGCCAGTGAGCTGTTCGCGTACGAGCATGCTCACCACTTCTTCAATGGGCGCATCCACGCGGTCGGTGATGGTCGAAAAGCCGCGCTTGTCGCATTTGTCTTCAAGGGCTGCTGTCAGATTGTTGGCAACGCCCTTCATGGCGTTGGCACCAAGAGCCTCAACGCGAGCGGTTTCGGCTGCTTCAAACACCGCACGGGCCGTGCCGCCTGTTGGCAGAAGCTGCTGATGGGTTCCGTCATCATGGTGCGCGATACGCAAGGCGATGGAGTCCGCTGACCCTCGGCAATTGGCAACCTCGCCGTCCGGCAACTCGCGGCTGGGCAGGGGCAGGCGCACATTTGTGCCACGCAGGCTGGCAGGCTCAGTGCCGAAATTCACCGTCAGGTCGTCGCGGCCCGCAATGGAGCGCAACGCCTGGGTGACTGCCCTCTTAAAGGGCTCGACCGGATTTTCCTTGGTGTTCGACACGTAATGCCTGCTGGTTTGCGGACTGCTCTATGCCGTCTGCGTTATGCGATCTGAAGGTTGGCTGCGGACTGAGGCAGTTCTTCGCCAAAGCAACGCTGATAGAACTCGGCCACGGTGGCCCGTTCCAGCTCATCGCACTTGTTGAGGAAGGTTACCTGGAAGCCGAAACCGACATCGGAGAAGATTTCCGCGTTCTCAGCCCAGGTGAGCACCGTCCGTGGGCTCATCACGGTTGAGATGTCGCCATTCATGAAGGCGTTCCGGGTCAGGTCAGCAACCCGCACCATGGCGGCAACGGTCTTCTTGCCTTCTTCGGTCTGGTAGTGCTTGGCCTTGGCCACCACGATGTCCGTCTCACGATCATGATCCAGATAGTTCAGGGTCGTAACGATGTTCCAGCGGTCCATCTGACCCTGGTTGATCTGCTGGGTGCCGTGATAGAGGCCGGATGTATCGCCAAGACCAATTGTGTTGGTGGTGGAGAACAGGCGGAAGGAGTCATGCGGACGCATGACCTTGTTCTGGTCAAGCAATGTCAGCTTGCCGGAGACTTCCAGAATACGCTGGATGACGAACATCACGTCCGGGCGGCCGGCGTCATATTCGTCAAAGACCAGCGCGACCGGGTGCTGAAGCGCCCATGGCAGGATGCCTTCGCGGAATTCAGTAACCTGCTTGCCGTCCTTGAGGACGATGGCATCTTTGCCGACGAGATCAATACGGCTCACATGGCTGTCGAGGTTGATGCGGATGCACGGCCAGTTGAGGCGTGCGGCCACCTGCTCGATGTGGGTGGACTTGCCGGTGCCGTGATAGCCCTGAACCATGACGCGGCGGTTGTGGGCAAAGCCCGCAAGGATCGCCAGCGTGGTTTCCTTGTTGAAGAGGTAGTCTGGATCCAGATCAGGAACGTAGTCGCTGCGCTCCTTGAAGGCAGGGACCATCAGATCTGTCTCGAAGCCGAATACTTCTTTGGCAGACACTTCTGTGTCTGGACCGTGGGTCGGCATATTTCCGGTAGTGGTTTCCGTCATGGGACTAGCAACTGCTCTTCTTCAACAACATTGAATGTGGCGGTTGCCACACACGCGGGACCGCGCCTGGGGTGATCCCCCGCGCGGAAAGTGATTTGTCCGGGCGATTGTCTCAACCCGGATGGGTTTAAGGCAACATATTGACCGGTCAGCGCCAATAGCACATCCGAAATAGCGGCTATGCATGAGGCCCATGCATTTGCGTATCTGTAACATGGGCACATGGCGTCCAGAACGCGCGGCACTCTAGCAAAATCTTGAGGCCCGCTGGAACCCACCTTGCGGGTTAGAGGTAACCTGTTGATTTCAGGTAGTTGTAGGCCTCAAGGACGCTACGGAAACGGTCCTCCGTGGACCGGTCACCCCCATTGGCATCAGGGTGATGCTTTTTGACCAACCGCTTGTACTTAGCCTTGATCTCGTTCGGAGTGGCCTCTCCGTCAAGGCCCAGTGTGGCAAGAGCCTTGCCTTCTTTGGGGCGCAGACGGCGGCGAGCCTTGCCGTCGGTCTTTGTGGTGCCGCCATCAACCGCGAATCCATGGGGGTCATATACGGTCGGATCGGCCTCTGATCCGACAAAGCCGAACTTGCTGGCCGCAGCTGCCCCACGGTTGGAGCCGATGCTCCAGGTCGGGCGGTGGCCTGTGGAGGCTTCTTTCTGGAATCGGCGGACGTCGGCGTCTGTCATGCCGTCAAAATAGTTCCAGGACTTGTTGAATTCCTTGATGTGCTCCGCGCACAGCCAGCGGTAGCGGCGGGCATCGCCCGTTGAGGCTTTGTCCGTCGGGGCTTTGTGCTTGCCTTCAGCGTCGCAGTTTGGCCACGCACAGTCGTGTTTGCGCGCACGTCGGGCGGCAGCGGCCTCCTCGGCGGCATTGCGCGAGCGGGGCGGCACCTTGACGAAGTCTTTGTATTTGTCCCAGGAACTCATGATCTGATTATGTAAACCCATTGGTCAGGAAACAACCCACCCTAAGGGACAGGCGTTATGAGTGTTGCAGAAACCATCCAGCAAAAACTAAACAATGCGCTTTCGCCGACCCGGCTGGATATCACAGATGACTCCGCCCGGCACGCGGGACATTCAGGCGCAGCCCAAGCAGGCGAATCGCACTTCAAGGTTACCGTCGTCTCTGACGCTTTTGAGGGCAAGTCCCGCATTGAGCGTCATATGTTGGTGAATGAAGCGCTGGCAGAAGAGCTGCGCGGTCCCATTCACATGCTGCAGATCAAGGCGATAACGCCAGCTGAAGAGTGGCAGTAGTCTTTACTCGGCGACCTGCGCCTTGCGCGGCGGGGTGATCTTGATCGCTGTCACCTGGTTGCGGTGGCGGCGCAGCACCTGAAACTTGTAGCCGTAAAAAGAGAATGTCTGGCCGACTTCCGGGATGGTCTGGGCTTCGTGGATAACGAGTCCGGCCACGGTGATGGCTTCGTCTTCCGGTAACTCCCAGTCCAGTGCGCGGTTGAGATCACGCACCGCGAGAGTGCCGTCCACATTGCAGGTGCCGTCGGGCTGCGGGCGCAGGCCTTTGACCTCAACATCGTGCTCATCCGAAATCTCACCGACGATTTCCTCGATGATGTCTTCCAGCGTTACCAACCCCATGATGCTGCCATACTCATCCACCACGAGTGCAAAGTGCGACTTGCGCTGACGGAACGCGTTGAGCTGTTCAACCAGTGAGGTGGTTTCCGGCACGAACCAGGCTTCAGACGCCAGACCCTTGATGTCCAGGCCGGTGGGGTCGCCATCGTGCGAGATCAATGCTCGCAACAGATCCTTGGCGTGCAGAACGCCGACGATGTTGTCAGGGTCGTTCTCCCACAGGGGAATGCGTGTGTAGGGACTTGCAAGGACCTGCTCGACGAGGTCCTTGGAGTCATCATCCAGGCTCAGGGCCTGCATGTTCTTGCGGTGGATCATCACGTCGTCCACCTGCAAGTCCCGCAGGTCAAGAATGCCGCCGAGCATGTGGCGGTCATCGCGGCCCACACCGCCTTCCTTGTGGTGGAGGTCGATGGCGCCGCGCAGTTCCTCGTGCGCAGACAATACTTCGGCTCCATCCTCAATATCCGCGCCGACCAGCCGCAGTGTGCGGCGAACAATGAACTGAACAGCAGCGGTTATGGGGGCGAAGGCAAAAACCGCGATGCGGATGAGCGGTGAGACGGCCAGCGCCATACGGTCCGGATTGGTGATGGCGTAGGTCTTTGGCAGCACCTCGGCAAAGATCAGCACCAATGCCGTCATGACCAAGGTGGCGTAAACCACACCGGCTTCACCAAAGAGGTCCAGAAATACGCTGGTGGCGATAGCGGAGGCCAGAATGTTGACGAGGTTGTTGCCCAGCAGGATCGCGCCGATCAAACGCTCGCGATAGGCGATCAACCCGTTGACGACGCCAGCGCGTTTGGATCCGTCGCGCTCAAGCGTATGCATGCGTGCGCGGCTCGTGGCCGTGAGCGCTGTTTCTGATCCGGAGAAAAAGCCGGAGAATATGAGCAGGAAGAAAATTGATCCCAGTGAGATCAAAAGGGTTGTTTCACTCACGCGGCCTGCCTCTTCGATAGCACCTGCGCCACCTGATCCATGTCTACATCACTTGCAATGAACGATTTGCCGATGCCGCGCGTCAGAATGAATGTGATCTTGCCTCCGGATACCTTTTTGTCCTGACCCATCAGCCGGATCAGTTCCTGTGTATCAGGCACGCTGAGGCTATTGCGTTTTTCAAGGTCACTGATGCTTGCGGGCAGACCGGTCGCACGCATATGCGCCTTGGCGCGGGCCGCATCGTCAGCGGGGCACAGGCCCAGATGCACGGAGACATCAAACGCAATGCCCATGCCTGCAGCCACAGCTTCACCGTGCAGCAGGTCCCCGGAATAACCGGCGGATGTTTCCAATGCATGGCCGAAGGTGTGGCCAAGATTGAGGAGGGCGCGCTGGCCCCCTTCGCGCTCATCGGCCGCCACAACGCGGGCCTTGGCTGCCACACTGTGGCGGACTGCTTCCGCGCGCAGGGTCTGGTCGCCGTCAATGAGTGCCGGGCCGTTTTTTTCAAGCCACTCGAAAAAGTCAAAATCGTCGATCAGGCCATATTTGACGACTTCAGCGTATCCGGCGCGCAGGTCCCGCATGGTCAGGGTTCCAAGCACGCTTGTGTCTGCCAGCACCAGCCGTGGCTGATGGAACGAACCGATGAGGTTTTTGCCCTGGGGGACATCAATGGCCGTCTTGCCGCCAACGGAACTGTCCACCTGCGCCAGCAACGTTGTCGGGATCTGGATGAAATCCACGCCCCGCCGCAGGACGGCGGCTGCAAAGCCGGTCAGATCGCCGATGACGCCGCCGCCAAAGGCAATGACCATGTCGGTGCGCTCCACGCCTGCATCCATCAGGGCGGACAACAGCTCTTCGAGATGTTTGAAGCTTTTGGTTGCTTCGCCTGGCGGCAGGATAATGGGCACGCACTCAATGCCGCTGGCCTCAAGGCTCTTTGTCAGCGTAGCCAAATGGAGGGCCGCAACGGTTTCGTCGGTAACGATGGGCACATAGGGGCGCTTGAGCAGCGGTGAAATGGTTTCACCGGCGCGCGCAAGCAGGTCCGCGCCGATGAGCACGTCATAGGAGCGGTCGCCAAGGCTGACGGGAACAGTGTGGGTGTTGGTCATGATGGCAGCCATATGGTCGTAAAAGCGCGCCGCGTCCAGCGGATTGGTAAATGGCCGGTCACTTGAGGGGCTCCAGGAGCTCCATCAGGCGGTCCACCACGTCTTCATGGGGGCCGTCACCGGTCTCAAGCGTCACGTCTGCCTCGGCGTATACCGGGTTGCGCTCACGCATGAGTTTTTCCATCACCGCGCGTGGATTATCCGCCTTGAGGAGCGGACGGGTCGGGCGTTTGCCAACACGGCGCATCAAGACGTCCAGATCAGCTTTCAGCCAGACTGAAATGCCGCGATCTGCCACGGTGGCGCGGGTTTCAGGATCCATAAAGGCTCCGCCGCCGGTTGCCAGCACCTGTGGCCCGGTGGCCAAAAGCCGGGCAATGACCTTGCGCTCGCCGTCACGGAAGGCAGGCTCGCCGTGGGCTTCAAATATTTCCGGGATGCTGAGACCTGCAGCGGCTTCCACTTCGGTGTCCGCGTCCACGAAGGGCAGGCCCAGCCGGTTGGCCAGGCGGCGGCCCACGGTGGTTTTGCCAGCGCCCATTAGTCCAACAAGAACAATGGCCTTGCCGCCAAAAGGCTGGCCAGAGCCATTGCTTGAGCTATCGCTTGCAGGGGAGGGCGTCGCCGGGGCGTGGGTGGTCTCAGAGGGCATTTCGTCCGTGTCGGGTGCTGAAGGCTTCAGGAACAATCGAACCAGCAATCTATGCCGAGACGAGGGGTAAGCGCCAGATATGCCGTAATTCGGCCAAATCACTGCTCTAGGAGGTGTGTTGAGTGTAGGTGAATGCGCCGCGCATGATATGGTTCATGAATGTGAATTGATGATTTGGCAGGCTGGGTCCTGTGATGTCGACGTTCCATTTGAACAAAAGCAAAAAGGCCCCGGATTTCCATGACCGCGTTGCGCATTCTTCTTATCGTTCTTGTTTTGCTCGGCGCCGGTTTTGCGGCGCTGGTTGTGATGGGCTCAAGCCTTGAACCACAGACGGCCACCGTGGAAGTGACCCTGCCTGATGACAGCTTCGCCGAATAAGGTGTCGCCCAAGACACTTCTGCACGTGGCCGCCCTTACGCTTGGTACGGGCGCATGGAGCATGGGTGCGATGGCTCAGCCGGTGCCGCTTGATGGCAGCGCACCGGCAACACAGCCACCCGGCCAAAGTCTCACCGAACAGCTTCTTGATCCCAACCAGACACCGCTGGCGCGCTCCGATGGCCCCCGTTCGTTGCTGCCACCGTCCGGTGCGGCATTGCCGGGCCCGCAGGATGGTTCACTTCCGCCGGAACTTGCAGCGCCTGAAGTGTTCGGCGACAGCACGCCGGACGTATTCTTTCCATCCGGTGAGCGGGTCGTTGTCCCGCCGGTTCAACGATCGCAGTCCCTGGCAGCGCGCCCCGGCGAAGAAGGCACGGGCATCGAAGTATCGCGGCTTTCAAGCGTGGCAGATGAAGGCATCGGCCTTATTGGTCCCGTTGAAGGAGGGCTCTCGCCCATGTTGTGGGCTGGCAGCCGCCGGCTGACCGTTGAAGATGGACTGGCAGCTCTGACACCGCCTCCTCCGTCTGCGGCCATCGGAAATCTGTTTCGGCGGCTTTTGATTTCGCGCGGAGATTTGCCGCAGGGTGCCAGCGGCGGCCGCTCCATACTGGGGCTTCGGCTTGCGGCGCTCTACGGCGCAGGGTTTGGGATGGATGTGGATCGTCTGGCGGGCCTTGTGCCTGCGGGTGATCTTGCTGCGCAGACGGCGACACCAGCGGCACGTGCGGCGCTGTCACTTGATCTGACGGACAAAGCCTGCGGCTACCTCACACGGTTGCCGACGGAAGGCGATGCAGGAAACAGCTACGCCCGTTTCGCACTTGAACTTGGCGCGTTGTGTCAGGCACGTGCAGGTATGGACGTTGCCGCATTGCTCTCGGTTGATCTGGTGCGCGAATACGAAGTGGGTGATACGGCCTTTGTGGCGCTCGCCACGCGGGCAGCCGGTGGCCCGGCGCTTGACGTGCCGGACGACGAAATTTTCACAAGTCTGCATCTGGCTTTGGCGCGGGAGGCCGGAGTGCCTCTTGAAGCAGGCATTGTCGCGCGCGTTGAGCCTGCGCTGTTGACGACCCTTGCCAATGACAAGAGCTTGGCGTGGGAGGATCGTCTGGATGCCGCGGAAGCGGCAGCGGCGCGGTCGTTGCTTTCTGCGCGCGATCTGGCGGAGATCTACCGGCAGGCCATTGTCGCCGGAGCTGGCGACAGCAATCCGCGCGTGAGTGCCTTTGCTGTTTCTCTTGATGCGCCGGACCAAACAACACGCCTTAGTGCCATCGCGTCTGCGTTTGACGAAACACCTGTGGAATTGTGGCCGGCCACACTGCCGGCCTTTGCGGGTTCATTGCGCGCTATCGCGCCAACAATGGCGCATGCAGACAATTCCGTGTTCATGACCGAAGCCCTGGCGTTGCTGGGTGACGCTGCCCGCGCAGACGGGTGGATCGGCATTGCAACAACAACCGCGCCGGGTGAGGTCGCCCGGCTTGAGACGCTGGTGCGCATTGCCACACCGGCGCAATCGTCATTTGTTCTGCCATGGAACCCGGACGTTGCCCTGCGCTCTGTTGAAGTGCGACTTGAGGAAGATGACCGGGAAGCCAAGTGGCTGACGGCTTTTGAAATGCAGGCTCTGGCATCCCTTGGTGTACCTGTGCCGCAGGTGGTCTGGGCGCAGTTTGATGATGCTGAGATGCCAGGTGTGCAGCTTGATGAGCAGTCGCTGCGTGCATTGCGGGTTGCTGCGCAGGACAGGCGGGCAGGTGAAGCAGCTCTGGCCACGCTCACCGCATTGTCATCCATCGAAAGTGACGGCGCCTTGGCCCAAACCCGCCCTGCGGATCTGACACCGGGGTCACTCGCTGCCATCATAACGGCTTTGGTCCGTTCGGGCCTTGAAGAAGATGCGCGGCGCATTGCCGTTGAGGCCCTGATTGTGCGGGCGCATGGCGAAGGCTAGGGCCAAGACTCAAGGCAAAGCTCTAAACCGACGTCTGCGCGGGCCGGGTGCCCATCTGGCGGATGCCTTCCTTGAAATGCTGGTGGCGGAACGCGGTGCTGCTGCCAACACGCTCACCGCCTATGCCCACGACCTTGATGAGTTTGCGCAGTTCGTAGCGCCTGGCAGTCTGGGCGATGCTGACAGTGGCCAGGTGCGGGCCTATCTTTCGTCCCTGGCGGAAAGAGGCCTGTCGGCGCGGACGCAGGCGCGTCGACTGTCTGCCCTCAAGCAATTTCATCGCTTTCTTCTGGGTGAAGGTCATCGCGATGATGACCCAACAGGTGTGGTGGAGGCCCCGAGGCTTGGTCGCCCTCTGCCCAAGACGTTGAGCGAGGAAGATGTCACGCAGCTCCTGGCGACGGCTCGGGAGGCAGCAGTTTCCTCGCAGGGTACAACCCGCGGCAAGGCTTTGCGGCTGCTGGCGCTAATTGAAGTGCTGTATGCGTCCGGCATGCGAGTGAGTGAACTAGTTGGTTTGCCGCTCGCAGCAGCGCGGGGGAGTGACCGGGTTCTGCTCATTCGAGGCAAGGGCAACAAGGAACGGATGGTGCCCCTGACGCCCGCCGCCTTTGATGCCATCCGCGAGTGGTTACCCGCGCGCACGCTTGCATTGTCCGCGCGCAATCAGGACAGCCGCTGGCTGTTTCCCGGCACGGACCCGGAGCAGCACATGACGCGGCAGCGGCTTGGACAGCTGTTGAAACAACTGGCGGTGGATGCAGGTGTCGATGTGACGGCGGTCAAGCCGCATGCCCTGCGTCATGCCTTTGCAACGCACCTGCTGGCCAATGGGGCTGACCTTCGATCCGTGCAGCAGATGCTGGGTCATGCGGATATCTCGACAACACAGATTTACACCCATGTGCTGGACGCCCGCATGGCAGCCCTTGTGCAGGACCACCATCCGCTGGCCACACGAAAACGCAGCTGACGTAGGGGCTGTTTGGTCTGGGCTGTGTCTGGTTGACGGCGTTTGGCGGGTAACGCATGACTCACCCCACCATTTTGAGTTTCAGTCAGTCCGGAGCCTTCCGCCATGAGCTTCACGTCCATTCAGGCCGCGCCATCCCGTCTCAACCGTTCTCAGTTGTTCGTGCCATGCTCCAGCCCGCATTTCTTTGCAAAGGCTGCGCAGGGTCCGGCTGATGTCATTTCACTGGACCTTGAAGATGCGGTGGCCCCTGACGATAAGGTGGATGCCCGCGCCAAGGCCGTGAAAGCTCTCAATGAAGAGGATTTTGGCGACAAGACCCTGTCGCTGCGCATCAACGGTCTTGATACCCACTACTGCTATCGCGACGTGGTGGACATCATGGAGCAGGGCGGAGAACGGCTGGACCTGATCATGATCCCCAAGGTCGGCACGGCGGCGGACATCTACGCCATCGACATGCTGGTGACGCAGATTGAGACTGCAACAGGCCGCAAGAAGAAACTTGGTCTGGAAGTCATCATCGAAAGCGCCATGGGTCTGGCCAACGTCAATGAGATCGCTGCGGCGAGCCCGCGGCTGGAAGCATTGCATTTTGGTGCTGCAGACTTTGCGGCTTCCATGGGCATGCGCACGACAAACATCGGTGGGCCCAATCCCGACTACGGCATTCTTCTGGATCCGGATGAAAACGGACAGCGGGATTTCCACTGGCAGGATCTGTGGCACACACCCATGGTGCAGATGATTGCCGCCGCCCGGGCCAATGGTCTGCGCCCGGTCGACGGGCCGTTCGGCGATTATTCTGATCCCGATGGGTATCGCGCGCAGGCACGCCGCTCTGCCATTCTGGGTTGTGAAGGCAAGTGGGCCATTCACCCAAGCCAGGTTGGACTTGGCAATGAGCTCTATACGCCGCCTGCCGATGACGTGAAGCAGGCCAAACGGATTTTGAAGGAAATGAAGGCCAGTCAGAAAGCCGGCGCGGGTGCCGTGTCGCTTGACGGCAAGCTGATTGATGCCGCGTCCATCAAGCAGGCCAATGTGATTGTGGACAAAGCACGCGAGATTGCGCGGCGCGAAAAAGCCAAGAAGGCCTAAGCAGCCGAAGACGTCGCCTCAGGCATTGCCGAGAGGCGGGTCCAGCAGGCGTTGCAGCTTGTCCGGGTTGCGCATGATGTAGAGCGCCGCAATGCGACCGTCCTCCACATCGATGGAGTAGCTGACTTCGATTTTACCCTCGAGCGTGATGTAGAAGCCCGGCCGGTTGTTAATGCGCAGGGCTTCGATGTCGCCCTTCATGGCGTCCTTGTTTGTTGCAATGTGGGCGGTAAGCTTCGCCACTTCTTCGGCACCGCTGACCACACGCAGGGCGGCGGTCGCTTTGCCGCCGCCATCAGATGTCAGGCTGGCGTTGGGTGTGAGCAGCCGTGTCAGGGTGGAGACATCTCCGGCCTGAGCCGCTGCGGCGAATGCCAGCAGCAATTCCTCGTGTTCTTCGTCTGATGCTTCAAACCGGGGACGATTGCTGCGCAGGCGCGCCTTTGCGCGTGACACCATCTGGCGGCAGGCGTCTTCGCTTTTGCCCAGCGTCGAGGCGAGATCGGAATAGTCCATCTCAAAAGCTTCGCGCAGCAGGAATGCTGCCCGCTCTTCCGGCTTGAGGGTTTCAAGAACAGACATCAAGGCGAGCGAGACGTCCTGTGCCAGCTCCACCGCATGGCCGGGGTCTTCGGGCGTTGGCGTCGGCATTTCAGTTGCCACCGGTTCTGGCAGCCATGGGCCGACATAGGTCTCCCGGCGGGTCTTGACCTTGCGCAGATGGTCGATGGAAAGCCGCGCGACAGTGCGCGAGAGCCAAGCTTTGGGATTGATCACGTCGGAGGTGTCAGCACGGTTCCAGCGCAGCCACGCGTCCTGCACGATGTCCTCCGCCTCCGCGCGGCCGCCTGTCATGCGATAGGCAAGCCGCAGCAAGTCCGGGCGGGCCTGCTCGAAGGCATCAAGTTCGTCGCCTGATGTGTCGTGTGTGCGGCTCATGCTGCAGCTTTGGCTCCAAGACGGTGGGCGTCAACGTCGTGTTGGTCGACGGTTACCTTGAGGCAGGTTTCACCAAAACCCAGCGTCCGCTTCAGCGACGGGTACACCTGGCCAGCGGCAATGACGGCAGCCATGTCAGCAAGACCCTTTTCGCCATAGAGCTTGATGATTTCCTCGCGCATTTCACCGGCATTGTAATCGGCGTTCACCACGGCGTGGGTGAACCGGTACACCAGCGCGAGATTTTCCGGCAAAGCATTGAGGTCACCGGACACGGCGGCGCTGAGAATGCTTACCGAGACGCCCGCTTCTGCGGCCATGTTGACAGTGATCTGTGTGCACGGGCCGCAGTCGGCATGCAGTGTGCTGACAATGCCTGCCACAGCGCCGGCATCCGCAGGAAGAACCTCGCGGCCCGTGGCAAACCACATGAACCCAAAGGAGAATCGCCGATATGCGGGGCGCGAGACGTGCCAGAGATAGCGGACATAATCGAAGCTGTAGTCGTAGCGTTTTTCCATCTTGCACAGGGTCCGTTCGGCGAACCATGAGATGGGACCAATGTTCTGTGTCATGTCATACTCCTTGAAAGAACGGGAAATGGCCCAAAACCGGGCGATTTTCCTTAAAGACGGTCCTTTCAACGGGTTTGTGACACTCCCATATGAACTTTCACTGGCACGGGCACGTCCGGCTTAAGGCTGGAGGTGTGAATTTGTTGACAATCCAAGGGTCCCGCGCCAGTTTGCCGCGTCTTCATCAAAGGGTCGCAAACACTTCCAATGCATAGTTATCTCGAGTTTGAAAAACCGGTCGCAGAGCTGGAAGGCAAGGTCCAGGAACTTCGCCGGATGGCGGCTGAAGACCCGACCATGCAGATTGGCGACGAAGTCGTGCGTCTTGAAACCAAAGCGTCGCAACTTCTGACCGATACCTACGCCAAGCTGACGCCCTGGCAGAAGACATTGGTGGCCCGCCATCCAAACCGGCCCCACTTCAAAGATTATGTGAGCCGTCTGATCACGGACTTCACCCCGCTTGCCGGTGACAGGGCTTTTGGTGAGGACCACGCGGTCGAAGGCGGCCTGGGCCGCCTCAATGGCCGCCGGGTCGTTGTGATCGGTCAGGAAAAGGGGTCAGACACCCAGTCCCGTCTGAAACACAATTTCGGCATGGCGAACCCGGAAGGCTACCGCAAGGCAGTCCGGTTGATGTCGCTGGCCGAGCGTTTTCAGATGCCGGTGATCACGCTCGCTGATACGTCCGGTGCTTATCCCGGCAAGGATGCAGAAGCACGCGGTCAGGCTGAAGCCATTGCCCGCTCCATTGACCGGTCGCTGTCTCTCAAGGTGCCGCTGATCTCTGTCATCATTGGCGAAGGCATGTCCGGTGGCGCTGTGGCTATTGCCGCTGCCAACAAGGTGCTGATGCTTGAGCACTCCATTTATGCGGTGATCTCGCCGGAAGGTTGCTCATCCATTCTGTGGCGGTCATCTGACAAGGCGCAGGACGCGGCAGCGGCCATGCGCATCACCGCGCAGGATCTGCTGTCGCTTGGTGTCATTGATCGTATTCTACCTGAGCCGATTGGCGGTGCGCATCGCGAAACAGCGCAGATCATTTCAGAAACCGGCAAAGCGATTGAAGAAGAGCTGGCTGTTCTTGCGCCGCTGTCCGGTGATGAACTTGTCGCGCAGCGTCGCCAAAAGTTCCTGGCCATGGGCCGTGAAGGCATCGCCTAGATCCGGTTCGCGGCGTCAGACTCTAGATTCTTCCAAGTAGCTCGCGGAAGGCGTCCTGGACGTCGCGCGTAAAGATTTCCGGCTCTTCAAGGGCTGCGAAATGGCCGCCTTTTTCCATGAAGCGCCAGCGCTTGATGTCATAGCAGCGGCTGCCCCAGCTTTCGGGCGTGCGGGGCAACACATCCATTGGATATTCCGAATAGGCTGTCGGCACCGTCACCCGTTCACCGGGCTTGAGCTTGTCTGTGCGTTCCATCGGTCCGGCTTTGTAGAGTGTATTGGCGGAGTTGATGGTGCCGGTGAACCAGTAGATGGAAAGCTGGGTCAGGATCATGTCCATGGGGAAGCGCTGATCCATGCCTTCATAGGGATGGGATTTTTCGGTGTCGCCCAAGCGATAGTATTTGTCTGCCAGCCAGCCTGCGAGGCCTGCCGGGCTGTCGGTCACAGCGAACGCCAGCGCCATGGGCTTGGTGCCCTGGATCACGCGGTAGCCTTCTTCCTGAGCCCACCAGCCGCGCATGTTCTTGATCCAGTCGGCTTCTTCCTGCGTTACAGGCTCACCGCCGCCTGAAATGGCCGGGCGCAGGGGCAGCATGGTGAGATGGATCGCGTCCAACTGGTCGCCATGCTGCAGCGCCAGCCGTGACGTGACGTAGGACCCCCAGTCACCGGCCTGTGCGCAATAGCGGTCATAGCCCAGTACCCGTGTCATCAGGCAATGCCAAAGCTCTGCAATGGCTGATGGTCCCAGTGGCGTGCGCGGCTTGGATGAAAAGCCGAAGCCCAGGAGCGAGGGCACGATCACGTCGAATGCGTCTTCCTCACTGCCGCCAAATCTTTCCGGGTGGGCGAGGGGCTCTATCACATGCTCAAACTCGGCAAAGGTTGAGGGCCAGCCATGGGTGAGGATCAAAGGGCGCGGGTTTTTGCCCGAGCCGCGCTCATAGATGAAATGGATTTGGTGATCTTCATCGGGCAGGCCCAGATCATCACCGGAGATGGTGGCGCGGAAGTGGTCAAAGCGGTTGAGCCGTGCTTCGGCGGCGCGCCAGTCATAGTCGTCACGCCAGTATTCAATCAGCCGTTCCATGTAGGAAAGGTTGGTGCCGTAGTCCCAGCTGTCATTGCCGTCGGGTTCATTGGGGAACCGTGTGTTGGCGAGCCGCTGCTTCAGGTCCGCCAGCTCATGGTCGGCGACTGAGATGGTGAAGGGATCTGCAGCGATACTGGGGTGCATGGGTCCGGCCTCTATTGTGTGGGCGCCTGCTTCAAAAATGCCATGACGTCGGCGACGAAGGCGTCGGGTTGTTCCAGAGCTGCGAAGTGGCCGCCCTTTTCATGGTCCGTCCACTGAACAATGTTGCTGTAGCCCGCTTCCACCATGCTGCGCGGCGGCCAAGAATATACGGTGTCGCCGGGGAAGTTGGCGATGCCTGTGGGGATATCGATTGTCTCGCCCGGCGGGAGATTGACGCCGCCTTCCTCGAACACGCCGCGATACATCCATGTGGCGGTGTTGAACGTGTCTGTCGCGACGTAGAGCATCAGATTGGTGAGCAGATGGTCTTTGGTGAAGGCGCTTTCGATGTCGCCATTTTTCACGTCACCCCAGGTGTAGAATTTCTCGAGTATCCAGGCGGCCTGCCCGACGGGCGAATCCGACATCCCCATGGTCAGCGACAGGGGCTTGGTGCCTTGAATTTGCAGATAGGCTGTCTCAAAGAGCTGCATGCCTGCTGAATGCTGCATCCATGCCTGATCTTCTTCCGTCTTTGGTTCCATGTGCCCGCGCACACCAAGGAAGTTCAGGTGGACAGCAAGGCAGCCGCCCTGTTTGTCCTTGCTGTGATCAAACGCAATCCAGCCAGAAATGATGGCCCCCCAGTCACCGCCCTGGGCGATGTAGCTGTCAATGCCCAAGGCATCGCGCATGAAGGCATTCCAAAGCGCTGCAACAGCGCGTGGCCCCATGGGCTTTTGTGGGCGGCCGGAAAACGCGTAACCGGGAATGGACGGGGCGATCACATCACGCCCGTCTGCTTCCTCGCCGCCATATGCGGCGGGGTTGGCGATGCGGTCGAGAACATCAAAAAACTCGAAATACGATCCGGGCCACCCATGGGTGATCAGCAGGGGCGGGTTGTCCGGGTTGGAGCCTTTGATGTGCACATAGTGGATGTCGATGTCGTTGACGGTCGCAATGAACTGCGGCCACGAGTTGAGCTGTGCTTCCCAATGGCGCCAGTCATAGCCGTCCAGCCAGTAGGCGCAGAATTCTTTCAGGTAGTCCTGATCGGCACCGTACGACCACCCGTCGCCCGCGTCTTTGCCTTCAGGCACATCGATCCACTCGAAGTCGCGTACCTTGCGGGCGATGGTGTCGAGCTTGGATTGCGGTATCGAGATCGTGAAAGGGGTGGGCGAACTCATCTGTGACTTCCCTGCTGGCCATTTCCCAAAACACATTCAGGAAACCGTGGCGCGGCATTATGGCAGGGAGGCGCAGGTCTTCAAGCGTTCAGAGCTCGATGCGGTCTGCATCGCCGTGATCGGCGGACCGGTTTATCTCCCGAACAGGCACCGCTTTGAGCTTCTTGACGCCTTTGACCGGCGGGAAAGTGAATTCGTTTTCAACCGGCTTGAGTGTCCGGACGTCGAGGATGGTGCGTGAGAGCAAGGACCTCTCTTTCAAGCCTCCGCCGAGATTGGATCTACTGTTGGCGTGGGTCCACTCAAAAGCGCCGATGACGTAGATCACTTCCTCGGTGGCTGAATTGACAAAAGGCAGCTGCAGCATTTCCAGCTGAATGAGTTCGCCTGCAAGAGTGTTCGTATTGCTGTGGGAGTGAATGATCATGGGGTGGAGGAACTTGGCGCGCTGCATGTCGCTTAGTTCATCCTGCTCGGACCCTGAGTAGATCTTGGAAATCACCATGCCTGTCAGGTCGATTCCGATCAGGCGCTCAATGTTGCCGCCGGCATGGGCGACGCGCACTGAGCTGTCGGGCGCTTTGAACTGAATACAGATGCTTTTGCCGATATTCGGATCACGGATGAACGTGGTTGCGCCGATGCGGGGAACCGCATGCCTGTCGCGGCGGCCACGCCATAAATCCAGAAGAGTCTGATTGCCAGTTGTGAGGCGTATCATTGGATCATCGGACTCCTAGCTTGACGAGAAGAGCTTAAACCTATGCGGGTTAATGGGGTGTATATATGCTGCATGATCCCCCTACCGTTTTTCTGAGGAAACCCCTAGAGTTAATGCCAGAACGGCACAAAACTGCCGCTGGGCCGTCTAGGCCTGAATTTGCTGGGGTCAGGTCGGTCATCCTTTGGGGAGGCCTGTTTGTCCCCGTGGGGAGAGACAATTGACCGACACAACACAGAACGGCGAAACGCCCGCTGTTGAGATTACGCCTGCCTATCGACGCTACGCCCTCTTCATCCTGCTGCTGGCTTATGTATCCAGCTATGTGGATCGCCAGATCATGGGCGTGTTGCTTGAGCCCATCCGCAATGAATTCATGCTGACTGATACCCAGATGGGTTTTCTGGGTGGCATTGCCTTTGGCATCTTCTACGCGACGCTGGGCATTCCCATTGCCTTCCTTGCTGACCGCTGGAGCCGTCGGAACATCATCTCGGCTGCGGTTACGGCCTGGAGCTTCATGACCGTCGCCTGTGCGTTTGTGGTTGGCTTCTGGTCGCTTGCCTTTGCCCGCGTCGGCGTCGGCATTGGTGAAGCAGGTTCAAGCCCTCCCTCTCACTCCATGATTGCCGATCTCTATCCGGCGGAAGAACGGTCCGGGGCGCTCGCGATTTATGCGCTGGGTGTCTATATCGGGATCATGCTCGGCTTCCTGGTCGGGGCCTATGTGGCGCATGACTATGGCTGGCGGATGGCGTTTGTCGTTGTCGGTGCACCGGGCCTTATCATTGCGCTGCTTGTTCGCTTTACCCTCCGGGAGCCGCCGCGCGGTCACTCAGACGGCACAGCACCTGCTGAAGTTGGTCCAATCGAGTGGGCTGCTGCAAAGGCCCAGGTCAAAGAAGGCTTTGCTCATCTTTGGCAGGACAAAGTTTCCCGGCATGTGGTCATCGGCGTAACGCTGGTCTCCTTCGTTGGGTATGGCGGTGCCTATTGGGGCGCGGCCTTCTTCATCCGCAGTCACGGCATGTCGTTGATCGAAGTGGGTCAGTATCTTGCTGCCGTTATTGGTGGTGCAGGTGTTATCGGCGCTATTACCGGTGGTCGTCTGGCAGACAAGCTGGGTGCCAAGGACCGACGCTGGACAATGTGGATTGTGGCTTTCGCTAAGTTCATAGCCGCTCCCATCATCGTATTCTTCTTCCTTGAAATGGACACGGGCGTTGCGCTGATCATTTACATCCCGACGGTACTGCTGGGGGCGTTTTATCTTGGCCCATCGTTCGCGATGATCCAGACGCGCGCACCTGTGCATATGCGGGCGCTGTGTTCAGCCATTATGCTGTTCATCCTCAACATCATCGGTCTGGGGCTTGGGCCTCAGGCAGTGGGTGTGCTGAGTGATGCGCTTGCTCCTACCTATGGACAGGAATCGCTACGCTACGCCTTGCTGCTTTTGTCCTTCATCAGCGTGTGGGGTGGCTATCACTACTATTTGGCAGGCAAGCACCTGGTCAGTGCAGACGCCAAGTAGCCTATCAATCCGGGGGAATTGGATGGCATTCTGGGGGTGACCCAGAAGCCTGGAGGAGTCTTTATGTCTCAAGCAACGTCCCCCGGAGGTGCTTCCGGGGTTGGGGGAGGAATTACCCCACAGTACCGGCGCTATGCGCTGTTCATGCTGGTGGTGGTTTACACCTCCAGCTTTGTTGATCGGCAGATCATGGGGGTTCTGCTTGAGCCCATCAAAAATGATCTGCTCTTAAGCGATACCCAGATGGGCTTTATGACGGGCCTTGCCTTTGCGTTGTTCTACGCAACGCTGGGCATGCCTGTCGCGTTTCTGGCGGATCGGATCAACCGGCGAAACATCATTGCGATTGCGGTTGCGATCTGGAGCCTGATGACAGCCCTTGGTGGTTTTGCCATCGGCTTCTGGACGCTGGCGGCCGCCCGTATTGGTGTTGGTGTCGGTGAGGCCGGGGCCAGTCCACCCGCCCACTCAATGATTGCTGATCTGTATCCGGAAAAAGAACGAGCCGGTGCCCTGGGCATCTACTCGCTGGGTATCTATTTCGGCGTGATGATCGGCTTCCTCGTGGGTGCCTATGTGGCGCAATATTACGGGTGGCGTGCGGCGTTCTTTGTTGTCGGCCTTCCGGGCCTGATCATCGCGGCGCTTGTGCGGTACACGATGATTGAACCCCAGCGCGGGGCTGCAGACGGTCTTGAACCGACAGAGCCTGAACCAATCGACTGGTCACAGATGTCGGTCGAAATCCTTGCTGGCTTCAAGCACCTGCTGTCTGACCCTGTGTCGCGCAATGTCATTTTCGGCATCATGCTCGTGGCCTTTGTGGGCTACGGCGGCACCACGTGGATTGCGGCATTCTTTATTCGCAGCCACGGCATGTCGCTCCTGGAAGTCGGGACCTATCTGGCTTTTGCCATTGGTATCTTTGGTGGCTTTGGTGCCTATCTGGGCGGGCGTCTGTCTGACTGGGCAGCGCAGAAACATATTGCCGGTGGCATGTGGGTGGTCGCGATCGGGATGTTTGCTGCAGCACCGCTGGTGGTGTGGTTCTTCCTTGAATCAAACCTCACCATTGCACTCATTGTGTATCTGCCAACACTGGTGCTGGGCGCGTTCTATCTGGGACCAAGCTTTGCGACGATCCAGACCCGGGCCCCCATCAAGATGCGGGCGCTGTGTTCAGCCATCATGCTGTTCATCGTGAACCTTGTCGGTATGGGTCTTGGTCCACAGGCAGTCGGCATCCTTAGTGATGTGTTCGCGTCTGACTATGGCAAGGACTCGTTGCGCTACTCACTCCTGGTCCTGTCGTTCGCGGCAGTCTGGGGTGGCTGGCACTATTACCTTGCCGGCCGTCATCTGATCCGCATCAAGGCGCAGTCAGAAGCCACGCCTGGTTGAAGCAAATAACGCCAACAAAAAGCCCCGGCCTGATATCAGGCCGGGGCTTTTTTCGTGCGCGTGTCAGGTGCTGGCTATGCGACCGCACCATGGCAGTGCTTGTACTTCTTGCCAGACCCACATGGGCAGGGTGCATTGCGTGCAACCTTGCCCCAGGTGGAGGTGTCGTTGGGGTCCAAAGCTGCGCCGGACGCATTGCGGATCGTGCCTGAAGGACGCGGGCGCTCTGCAAGCATTGCATCACCGTCCTGCTGGCGCATGGCGCGCATGTCAGCATCAATCATCTCGTCACGACCGGTTGCCGGGTCAATGTGCTGGGCTTCCATTTCAGGAAGCGCCTGACCTTCTACCGGCGGCGGCAGGTCTTCGCGCTGGCGCACTTCCACATGCATCAGCTTACCGGTCACATCCTGACGCAGGCGGTGCAGCAGGCTTTCGAACAGTTCAAAGGCTTCCGTCTTGTATTCGTTGAGCGGGTCACGCTGGCCATAGCCGCGCAGACCGATCGTGTGGCGCAGGTGGTCCAGCATCTGCAGATGTTCACGCCAGTGGCCATCAAGCGTTTGCAGCAGCACGCTCTTTTCAACCTGACGCATGATCTCCGGGCCCGCCTGTGATGCTGTGCGGGCAAAGGCTTCGTCGGAGGCGCGGGTCAGGCGTTCGTGAATTTCTTCGTTCGCAATGCCTTCTTCGGCCGCCCACTCCTCAACCGGAATGTCCAGATTGAGATATTTGAGCGCCTGCTCGCGCAGACCTGCAGCATCCCATTGCTCGGCATAGGCCTTTTCAGGGATGTGGGTCGCGACCAGTTCATCCACCACTTCGTGGCGCATGTCCGCGATGGTTTCCGACAGGTCTTCTTCGTGCATTAACTCGATGCGCTGTTCGAAGATGACCTTTCGCTGGTCATTCATCACGTCATCATATTTGAGCAGGTTCTTACGAATGTCGAAGTTGCGGGCTTCTACCTTGGACTGGGCGCGTTCCAGCGCCTTGTTGATCCAGGGGTGGGCAATGGCTTCGCCTTCTTCCAGGCCAAGCTTCTGCAGTACGCCGTCCATGCGGTCGGTGCCGAAGATGCGCATGAGGTCATCTTCAAGCGACAGGAAGAACTTGGAATGGCCGGGGTCGCCCTGACGGCCTGAGCGGCCACGCAGCTGGTTATCGATGCGGCGGCTTTCGTGACGCTCTGTGGCGCACACATAGAGGCCACCGGCGTCCAGCGCCTTTTGTTTCAGCTCTTCGACTTCTGCCTTGATGGCGGCTTCGCGTTTGTCGCGGGCATCGCCTTCCACCATGTCGCCGAGTTCGTGCTCAATGCGCATGTCGAGATTGCCGCCGAGCTGAATGTCCGTACCACGACCGGCCATGTTGGTGGCGATGGTGACGGCACCGGGCACGCCGGCCTGAGCCACGATCTGCGCTTCTTCTTCATGGAAGCGGGCATTCAGAACGTTGTGCGGCACTTTCTTCTTTTTCAGAAGCTCCGCCAGAAGTTCTGATTTTTCAATCGAGGTCGTGCCTACAAGGATCGGCTGGCCGCGTTCAATGCAGTCTTTCACCAGCTCAACGATGGCATCGTATTTCTCGGCAGCGGTCCGGTAGACCTCATCGTCTTCGTCAATGCGCGAGACATCCACATTGGTGGGGATGGCGGACACTTCGAGTTTGTAGATGTCCAGGAATTCGTCAGCTTCCGTCTGCGCCGTGCCGGTCATGCCGCCCAGCTTGCTGTAGAGGCGGAAGTAGTTCTGGAAGGTAACCGACGCCAGCGTGATGTTTTCAGGCTGGATTGTTACGCGCTCTTTGGCTTCCAGTGCCTGATGCATGCCATCTGAGTAACGGCGGCCTTCCATCATGCGGCCGGTGAACTCATCAATGATGACGACCTTGCCGTTCTTGACGATGTAGTCCTTGTCGCGCTGGAACAGCTTGTGGGCCTTGAGGCCCTGATTGATGTGGTGGACGACAGAGACGTTCTCGATGTCATAAAGATTGTCGCCGCGCAGCAGATCAGCTTCGCGCAGAATGTCCTCGAGATACTCATTGCCTTCTTCGGTCAGCGAAGACGTACGCTGCTTTTCATCCAGCTCGTAGTGCTCTTCCGAGAGCCGGGGGATGAAGCCGTCAATCGTTGTGTAGAGCTCGGAATTGTCTTCGGTCGGACCTGAGATGATGAGCGGTGTCCGGGCTTCATCGATGAGGATCGAGTCCACTTCATCGACAATCGCGAAATTATGGCCGCGCTGGGTCATCTGGTTCAGCGCGTATTTCATGTTGTCGCGCAGATAGTCAAAGCCCAGTTCGTTGTTGGTGCCGTAGGTGATGTCGGCGGCATATTCCTGGCGGCGCTGGGTGTCGTCGAGGCCATGCAGAATGACGCCGACCCGCAGGCCGAGGAACTCGTGGACCTGGCCCATCCAGCGCGCATCACGCTCGGCGAGATAGTCGTTTACCGTCACCACATGGACGCCCTTGCCGGACAGTGCATTGAGGTAGGCGGGCAGGGTGGAGACGAGGGTCTTACCTTCACCGGTCTTCATTTCGGCGATGCGGCCATCGTGCAGAACCATGCCGCCGATCAGCTGCACATCGAAATGGCGCTGGCCGAGGGTTCGTTTGGCGGCTTCGCGGACGGTGGCAAAAGCTGGAACGAGAAGGTCATCAAGGTTGGCGCCGTTTTCGATTTCCTGGCGGAATTCGGTAGTGCGGGCGCGCAATTCTTCGTCGCTCAGGGCCTCGAGTTCGGGCTCCATCGCGTTGATAAGGTCAACTTTCTGGCGGTATTTGCGCAGTTGCCGGTCATTGGCAGAGCCGAACAGGCTTTTGGCGAAACTTCCGAGCGAGACCATGAATGGGGTGACCTTAACTTACTGGATGACGGCGTTGGAGTGGCCAGGGCCGCAGGGCTGCGGATCAGGCCTTAAGGCGTGCATATATCAAGGCAATTGAGCGCAGGATACAGGCGCACGAGAGATAGTGGTGGCCATGGGACGTGTCAACGCGGCGGACCATGGAGGTTCGGTAATGTTTATGCCCCATAAATGCCTGAAAATCCGTCATAAATGCGGCTTGTGGCAGGGTGATCTTCGTGGTGAAGATGCATTCTGAGGGCGGTTCTCGCCCGATCCGCCTGAATGACTTGTGAACCGGAGTGATACGCTGATGATCGGCCTTAAGCTGGACCGTGCGCCAAACCTTGTGACTTTGCCGCGCCTGACCCTGCCTTCCCTATTTGTTGTTGCAGGTCTTGCAGCTTTTGGGGCCAACGCCGTTGCTCAGGAGCCTGAAGCCGCTCCAGCACCCGCAGCAGAAGCCGCAGCCGAGCAGGTCGAGGATGCCGTCATTGCTACCGTCAATGGCGAAGAGGTGCGTTATTCAGACGTGGTTCTGGCGGAGCGGGATCTGGGTTCCCAGCTTTCCGGCGTCCCGGAAGACGTAAAGTTTGAGTATCTGGCAAACCTGATTGTGGACCGTAAGGCTCTTGCGGCTGCTGCGCGTGCGGACGGGCTGGAAGAAGATCCTGAGGTCAAACGCCAGATGGCTTACTACGCCGAAAAAGTGCTCGGGGATGTGTATCTCAATCGCTCACTCATGGACGCGGTCAGCGATGAAGAGGCCAAGGCCTATTACGACAAGCAGATCAGCGAAGTTGAGGTGCAGGAAGAAGTCAGTGCCCGCCATATTCTGGTGGAGACTGAGGAAGCCGCTCTTGCCGTGATTGAACGCATCAACGGCGGCGAAGACTTTGTTGAGCTCGCCAAGGAAGTGTCGACAGGCCCCAGTGGCAAGGATGGTGGTGATCTTGGCTACTTCGTGAAGGACCGCATGGTGCCGGAATTCTCCACGGCTGCCTTTGCTCTTGATCCTGGCCAGGTGTCGGCGCCCGTCAAATCCGACTTTGGCTGGCATGTCATCAAGGTCGAAGATCGCCGTCAGCAGCAGCTGGTTGCCTTTGATGATGTGAAAGAGAGCATCAAGGGGCAGCTGCGCGACGAAAAGGCGGCGCCTTTCATTGATAGCGTCCGCGACAAAGCCGACATCAAGTTCACGGGCGAGGATGAAGCGGGCGCGCGCCCGCAAATCGTCCCTCAGCAGTAGCGCCTGACGGCAACTCCAGTTAGAGAACGCACAGGCACACTTTCCAGCGCGGCGGGCACAATGGCGATCAAATCTCGGTCAACCGGTTCAAAGGCCAAGAAGGCCCCTTCAAAGACTAAAGGCCGCACGGCTTTGAAGTCCAAGCCGAAGGTCGTCTCCAAGACAACCCGTGGCAAGAAGGCGGCCATAGCCAAGCCTGCGTCCGCAAAAAAGAAGGCGTCCAGCAAGTCCAAGAACAAGTCGGGCCTGCCTGTTTCACCATTGGCCCCTGCGCGGTTCCCGGATGTGGCGGACGTGCCGGGTCTCGAAATGGCAACGACGCGTGCAGAGATCAAATACAAAGCTCGCGAGGACCTACTCCTTGCCGTCATGGCGCCAGGCACCACCGTGGCCGGCGCACTCACACGTTCGCGCACGGCGTCTGCTCCGGTGGACTGGTGCCGGACTAATCTTGAGGGTGGCGAGGGTCGTGTTCTTGTGTCCACGTCGGGCAACGCCAATGCGTTTACAGGCCGGGCGGGAATGGAAACCGTGAAGGTTACCGCTGCTGCGGCTGCCAAACTTGCGGGCGTTCGTCAGAAGGACGTTTTCATCGGCTCCACTGGGGTCATTGGTGAAACAATGCCGAACGACAAGATCACCGGCGCCTTGCCGGCTGCGTTTGATGCGCTGAAGCCTGGTGGCTTTGAAATGGCTGCCCGGTCAATCATGACCACGGATACATTTCCCAAAGCAGCGTCGCGGACTGTGGAGATTGATGGCAGCCCGGTGGTCATAAGCGGCATTGCCAAGGGCTCTGGCATGATCGCGCCCGATCTGGCGACCATGCTCTCCTACATTTTTACCAATGCATCAATTTCCCAGCGCACCCTTGGTGCCCTGCTGGATCTCAATCTGCGTGACAGCTTCAACGCCATCACGGTGGATAGCGACACCTCCACCAGCGATACGGTGCTGTTGTTTGCAACCGGGCGTGGGCCGGATGGGGGCAAGGCACCCTATGCACAGATTACACGACCCGGGGATCCGAAATTGCGAGCCTTCCGTCAGGCGCTTTCCGAGGTCATGCATGACCTTGCCATGCAGGTGGTGCGTGACGGTGAGGGGGCTACCAAGTTCATTTCCATCACGGTGAAGGGTGGCGAGAGCCACAACTCGGCCCGCCGCATCGCGATGGCTGTGGCCAACTCACCCTTGGTGAAGACCGCCATTGCCGGTCAGGACGCCAATTGGGGACGCGTGGTCATGGCTGTCGGCAAGGCCGGTGAGCCCGCTGACCGGGACAAACTCTCCATCGGGTTTGGCGGTGTGGAAGTCGCCAAGGCTGGCCGCGCCGTCGAAGGCTACAACGAGGCGCCAGTCGCAAAGCACCTCAAGGGTCAGGACATCTCCATTGATATTGATGTGGGTGTCGGGCAGGGCGAGGCCACGGTCTATACGTGCGATCTGACCCATGGATACATCTCCATCAATGCTGATTATCGCAGCTAGGCCGCTTTCCTTTTCAGGTAAGCAATCGTTAACGCTGTCGCCCATGTGCGGCCCGTTATGCCGTGTGTGTAGTATTGTCCTCATGTTCTCTTAACGGCGTGGTGCCAGACTGCGTTGCAAATGATTGGCGTTTTTTATGCGGATTGTTCTTGTTGCGGCCTGCGCTCTTGTTGATGTGGATGGCCGGGTATTGCTGGCCAAGCGCCCAAAGGGCAAGGCAATGGCAGGGCTCTGGGAATTTCCTGGCGGCAAGGTCGAAGCGGGAGAGACGCCAGAACAATCGCTCATTCGTGAGCTGAAAGAAGAACTGGCCATTGACGTGACGGCCGCCTGTCTGGCGCCTCTGACATTTGCCAGTCACACATATTCCGGCGATGCCGGGGAGGACGAGTGGCATTTACTGATGCCGCTGTTCGTATGCCGCAAATGGTCGGGAACGGTCACAGCGGTTGAGCACGAAGCGCTGGAGTGGGTCCGGCCTGTGCGCATGAGAGATTATGAGATGCCGCCCGCGGATGTTCCGCTGGTCGCCCTAGTGAGAGACTTTTTAGGATGAAAGAATTTCTGACTAAAAGCCTTATGGCAGACGAAAGCGGAGCAACGGCGATCGAGTATGCGCTGATTGCCGGCGGCATTGCTGTTGCGATCATCACGGCAGTCAATACGCTTGGTGTAGATGTTGCCGGTCTGTTTGGCACCGTAACCGACGGCTTCAGTTAAGCCGCTCATCGCGCTCAATGCCCTGGCCTACTCGCCTGGCTTCTCGCCGGTGCTGATTTCTTCCGTGTTCAATGCATCCGCAAGGCGTTGCTTTGCGCTGCCGGGCCTCAGGGGCTTTTGCTGGCTGTCGTCCGGCGCCCAGCCTGCCAGATACACAATCTGAAATGTTGCGGACACGCGTCCATCGGGCGTTGCGTATCTTTGCGCGTAAATCTCGGCCATCCGCATCAAGGTCGCGCGCCGCAATGGTTGTCGCCGCCGGGCATTGAGGGCGTTTGTTTCCCCCATGCCGCGCAGGTCGCGGAGCAGGGCGAAGGCGCTTTCATAGGTGACCGTGTGGCGATCTGCATCAACGACCGGCAGGGCAAATCCCGCGCGCTGCATGAGGCCGCCCATATCCCGTACATCGGCAAACGGTGCCACGCGAGGGCTAATGCCGCCCTCTATCTCTGCTTCGGCTTCCGAAAAAGCTGTGCGCAGTTCCATCAGTGTTTCACCGCCAAACATGGCGCCGATGAAGAGGCCGTCGGGTCTGAGTGACCGGCGGATCTGAATGAGTGCTCCTGGCAGATCGTTGAGGCGGTGGAGCACCAGCGCGCTGGTGATGAAATCGATGCTTCCATTTGCAAATGCCAGCCGCTCATCATCCATGACCAGCCGTGGTCCCTGCGCATGCCGCAGCATGGCTGGTGAACTGTCTGTGTGGATCAGGCGGTTGAGCTTGCCTGATGCGATCAACGGTGCGCGGGCCTGACCGTGGTGGCTGCCAATGTCGATGCCTGTTTCAAACGACCGGTTTGAATCCAAAAGCCGTTCAGCAATTTGCGTGGCGACGAGCGTTTTGAGGAAATCGAACGCGCCATAGCCTGCTGCCGCGCGGTTGCGCCGCTGGCGGATCAGGGTCGTATCGAACGGGGTCTGTGGATTGGGATCGGTCACAGGGCTGAAATAGCTTACCCTGTGCCTATGGGCAAAGCGTTTCAGACACTTGGTAGGGCGACGGGGCGATCCATAGGGCAGGTCGTCCGGGGTGTAGTGGAGTTTGCCTTGCCGCCGGTGTGCCCGATCACCGGCGACCGCGTTGCTGAGCATGGCACACTCTCACCGGATGCCTGGGCTGATCTGAGCTTCATTACCCGCCCTCTTTGTGCGGTTACCGGTGTGCCCTTTGAGCGAGATGTGGGGGCAGGGGCCATCAGCGCAGCGGCCAGTGCCCGTATGCCGACATATGACCGGGCGCGGGCGGCCATGCTGTATGACGGCACCGCACGCAGGCTTGTGCATCAGCTCAAATACAGTGACCGGATGGATCTGGCCGGATTGATGGCCCGATGGATGGTCATTGCCGGTCGCGAACTTCTGGACGGCGCCGACCTTCTGGTGCCCGTCCCTTTGCATCGGCGGCGGCTCATCTGGCGGCGGTTCAATCAAGCGGCAGCGCTGGCCAATGCCATCAGCAGGCAAACCACTGTTCCGGTGGATGTCATGTTGCTGGAGCGGTCAAAACCCACTCAAAGCCAGGTCGGGCTGAGCCGGGCAGGTCGGCGGCGCAATGTGCGCGGGGCATTCAAGCTGTCGTCCGCGGCGTCCGCGCAGCACACTGTCGCTGGAAAACACGTTGTTTTGATCGACGATGTGCTCACTTCCGGCGCCACAGTTGAGGCCTGCGCTGCGGTTTTGCGCCGGGCGGGCGCTGCGCAGGTTGATGTTCTGACCCTGGCGCGGGTTGTCGCGCCGCAGGACGCCACCATATGATGCGCAACAATTGAGAGATTCCAGACAAGCAGCCAAGTCGCTGCACATGCAGGTGAATTCATGAGCAAAGTCCAGATTTACACCACCCAGATCTGCCCCTATTGCCATCGGGCCAAGGCACTGCTGCGCGACAAGGGCGTGGACTATGAAGAAGTGGACGTCATGGCTATCCCCGGCGCGCGCGACAAGATGATTGATCGCGCCGGCCGCACCAGCGTGCCGCAGATATTTGTCGGCGATACCCATGTGGGCGGGTGCGATGAACTTTACGCACTTGAATCCAAGGGTGCCCTCGACACGTTGCTGGCCAGCTAGGCCATGAGCGCCGCTCCGTTTCGCGCCGCCTGCGTGTCGCTGTGCTCCGGCCGTGAGCCCACTACCAATATTGAGGCAGCGAGTGACCACGTGCGTGATGCCGCGCGCGACGGGGCCGGTTTTGTCTGTACACCCGAAAATACCCTGTTGATGGAAGCCGGTGGCAAGCATCTTTTTGCAGCCGTGACATACGAAGATGACACGCTGGCGGTTCGCGACCTTGCGGCTCTTGCAGGGGATCTGGGCATCTGGCTGAGCGTTGGGTCGCTGGCCATCAAGGTGTCCGAAGACAAGGTTGCCAACCGCTCCTTTCTGATGGGGCCGGACGGGCGCATTCATGCGCGCTATGACAAGATCCATATGTTTGATGTGTCTCTGCCCAATGGCGAGAGCTATCTTGAATCCAAGAATTATCAGCCGGGCAGTGAGGCCGTTTTGGCCGAGACTGGATTTGGCAAAGTTGGGCTGACCGTCTGCTACGACCTTCGCTTTCCTGACCTCTATCGCGCGCTTGCGCAGGCGGGGGCTGAGTATTTGACCGTCCCTTCGGCCTTTACCCAGGTGACAGGCGAAGCGCATTGGCACGTGCTGCTGCGGGCCCGGGCCATTGAGACGGGCGCATTTGTGTTCGCAGCAGCGCAGTCTGGCACCCACGAGAATGGCCGCAAGACATACGGGCATAGTCTGATCATTGACCCGTGGGGTGAGGTGCTTGCGGATGGAGGTTTAGAGACTGGTTTTGTCTGCGCCGACATTGATCCTGCAAAAGTCGAGGAGGCGCGATCGCGTATTCCCTCGCTTCAACATGATCGCGATTTTACTTTGCGACATGCGTCTGAAGACGCACCATTGTCCGCACAATGATCCGCTACAGCCTCATATGCGCTGACGGCCACGAGTTTGAATCGTGGTTCGCTTCGAGCGCTGCCTACGATGCCCTGGCCGAACAGGGCCATCTGTCCTGCGTGGTGTGTGCAACGCCCAAGGTCGAGAAGTCATTGATGGCGCCTGCCATTGGTCGCAAGAGCAATCAGAAGTCCGAAGCACCTGACGCATCAACGCCGCCTCCTGCGCTCAAGGGGGACGGGGGTGAAGCGTTGAAAGCAGCCAGGGAACTTGCGGCTTTCATGGACAAAGTCCGCTCTCATGTGGAGGCAAATGCCGAGTATGTGGGTGATAATTTTGCCGATGAAGCCCGTGCGATTCACAACAAGGAAGCCGAGATGCGACAGATCTACGGCGAAGCCACCCTTGAAGAAGCCCGCGACCTGATTGAAGATGGGGTTGCGGTCGCGCCAATTCCTGCCAAGCGCAGGAAGTCGAATTAGCGCATGAGCCGCCAATAATGGGGGCAAGTCATGTACATCAGATCGATTATCAAATCTGTCGCCAGCGCAAATCTGGCCGCAATCGTTGCGGTGGTGCTGGTGCTGGGCGCTTCTTCCGCCGCAATTGCCGATGATGAAGACCGCCGGGTTCGCATTGTGAACAATACCAGCGTGGCGATGATGGAATTCTATGCATCATCCATCGCATCCAAGACCTGGGAAGAAGACATTCTGGGCCAGGACGTTCTCGTGCCCGGTGATGATGTTGTCATCGACATCGATGATGGCAGCAACGCATGCCGGTATGATTTCAAAGCCGTGTTTCTGGATGGCGATGAAGTGACCGATGAGGATGTGGATGTCTGCGAAGTCGGTGAGTACGAATTCACCGAGGAGTAGTCGCGATCTAGGCTGACTGTTTGGTCGCCGTCTGCATGTAGTTCACTGCGGTGTCGTGGGACATGGACCATTTGTCAGCCAGCGGATTGAAGCTGACACCGGTCAACTCTCCAGGCGTGAGACTGGACTTGACCATCATCTGATGCATTTCGTCCGGCGTGATGAACTTGCTCCACTCGTGCGTGCCGCGCGGGAGCCAGCCCAGCACATATTCTGCGCCGACAATGGCCAGGGCAAAGGCCCGGGCGGTGCGGTTGAGGGTGGCAACAATCATCAGGCCACCCGGTTTCAGACACGCTGCACACTCCTTCATGAAAACCTGCGTGTCGGCGACGTGCTCGATGACTTCCATGTTCAAGATGACATCGAACTGCTCCCCGGCTTGCGCAAGCGCTTCTGCCGTGGTGTGCCGGTAGTCGATCTCAAGACCCTGCTCTTGAGCGTGGACCGATGCTGTCTTGATGTTTTTCTCACCAGCATCGGCGCCTGTGACGTTGGCGCCAAGGCGAGTCATGGGTTCTGAGAGCAGGCCGCCGCCGCAGCCGATATCCAGCAGCCGCAGGCCTTCAAGGGGCTTTGGCGCGTCAGCAGCGCGGCCAAAATGGGCCGAAACATGCTCGCGGATGTAGGCCAGACGGGTCGGATTGAATTTGTGCAAGGGCCGGAACTTGCCGTGAGGGTCCCACCATTCAGCCGCCATGGCGGAGAATTTGGCTATTTCCTGTGCATCTACGGTCCCATTCTGGGGACTATCGGTCTTGGATGAAGCCTCTGGCATGGCTGCCATGGGGTGTTCCTCAAATGTGCACGAGTTGAGCCGGGCTGGTTGCAGGCTGATGGCGCTCACTGTATGTGTACGCCGCGTTTTGCCGGTTCACAGAGCCGGTTTCAAGGCGTGTATCTATCAGTTTCAGGAAGGATATGGCGCACCGTGCCAATTGGTCCAGCGATGGCTGGCCGGTGTGCTGACAGGTCACATGGCGCGTCTGGTGCTCAAATTCGGCGGAACGTCCGTCGCGGATATTGAACGTATCCGTGTCGTGGCTGCGCATGTGAAGCGTGAAGTAGACGCGGGCAATGAAGTTGCCGTCGTCGTGTCGGCCATGGCCGGAACGACCAACCAGCTTGTAGACTGGTGCAAGCAAGCCGCGCCGCTTCATGATGCGCGCGAGTATGATTCCGTTGTGTCCGCCGGTGAGCAGATTACATCCGGCCTGCTTGCCATTACGCTAAGTGACATGGGTGTGCCCGCGCGTTCCTGGCTTGGGTGGCAGATTCCCATTCGGACAACCGGCGTGCACGGTGCGGCCCGCATCGAGGCAATTGAGACGGATGCCATGGAACAGGCATTCGCCGAGGGCCGAGTGGCCGTGGTGGCAGGCTTTCAGGGCATTGGCGAAAACAATCGCATCGCAACGCTTGGGCGCGGTGGATCTGATACGAGCGCTGTAGCGCTCGCTGCGGCACTGAATGCAGACCGATGTGATATCTATACGGATGTTGATGGGGTCTACACGACGGACCCGCGGATGACGCCGCGAGCGCGAAAGCTTGCCAAGATCACCTATGAAGAAATGCTGGAGATGGCCAGCCAGGGTGCCAAGGTGCTGCAGACGCGATCCGTTGGCATGGCAATGACCCATCAGGTCAGAGTGCTGGTGCGCTCGTCCTTTGATGATCCCCACGCGCCCGAACTTGTGGCTGCGACAAACGGCAATTCAGACCTGCCAGGAACGCTCGTCTGCGACGAGGAGGAAATTGTGGAACAGGAACTCGTGACCGGCATTGCGTATTCGCGCGATGAAGCAAAGATCACGCTGGTGAAAGTGGCTGACAAGCCGGGTGTCTCAGCGGCAATTTTTGGCCCGCTGGCCGATGCAGGCATGAATGTCGACATGATCGTCCAGAATGTGTCTGAAGATGGCTCGATGACGGACCTGACCTTTACGGTCAGCCATGCGGAGCTGGACAAAGCCCGCGCTGTCATCGAAGCGGCCAAGGATGAGATTGGCTATCAGCACCTCATCGCAGACGGTGATGTGTCGAAGATCTCGGTCATTGGCGTTGGTATGCGCAGCCACACAGGCGTTGCGCAGAAAATGTTCCGCGCCCTTGCTGACCGCAACATCAATATCCATGTGATCTCCACGTCCGAGATCAAGGTGAGCGTGCTCATTGATGCGGAATACACCGAGCTTGCAGTGCGTGCATTGCATACGGCCTACGGCCTTGACGGCGAAGCGGCCTAGCACAGGTAAACAGGTGTGGCTGACCTAGTAGGGTCAATAGCGCGTCGGGCAATCTTGTCCATGCTATAAGAGCTGCATTCGTGATGATCTTGTTCGTAGATCAAATTTGAGCCGCTTTTTTGCGGCACTTGTATTTGGCGACGCGCTCGCGTCTCCAGTCCAGCGACATATAGCGATAGAGGTTAGCCGCCGGTGGTAGCGACAGCGCACGGTCCGCGCACATTATTGAGAAGCCTTCGGGAAGTGATGGCACAGTCCGGGTCAGCTGATGACCGGCTGCAGACTGTCGTGCGCCTGATTGCCTCCAATATGGTGGCCGAAGTGTGCTCCATCTACCTGCTACAGCCTGACAACCGACTAGAGTTGTTTGCGACGGAAGGACTGCGTGCGGAGGCCGTGCACAATACCTTTCTGGCGCTTGGTGAAGGTCTGGTTGGTACGGTGGCGCAAACAGCGCGGCCATTGGCTCTATCTCATGCGCAGCAGCACCCGGCCTTTGCCCATCGCCCAGAGACGGGTGAAGACCCCTATCTTTCCTATCTTGGCGTGCCGCTGCTGCGGTCCGGGCGTGTGCTTGGCGTGCTTGCGGTTCAAAACGCCACAACGCGTGCCTACAAGCTTGAAGAGATGGAAGCGCTTGAAACCGTGGCCATGGTGCTGGCGGAGATGGTGGCGTCTGGCGAACTGGTGAACCTGGCGGCGTTGCATCAAGCCGAGCTGGTTGATGACCGCGCCATGCACCATCACGGCGTTGCAATCTCCGAAGGCATTGCCCTCGGCCATGCGGTTCTGCACCAGCCAAGATTTCACGTTACCAAGATCATTGCCGAGGATACCGCCGAGGAGCTTGGCCGTATTGAAGAAGCCATCGGCCAGTTGCGGGCGCAGGTTGACGCCATGTTGTCGGGAGACAATTTGGGCCGGGCAGGCGAGCATCGTGAAATTCTTGAGACGTATCGCATGTTTGCGAACGACCGCGGGTGGCTGGCGCGTTTACGCGAGGCAATCGAGAGCGGTCTGACGGCTGAAGCGGCTGTTGAGCGGGTGCAGAACGAAACCCGCGCACGCCTCATGCGGCAGACAGACCCCTATCTGCGCGAGCGGCTCCATGACCTTGATGATCTCGCCAACCGGTTGCTGAGCCACCTTGTTGGTGTGCCTCTGACTGCCGCCGGTGACGACCTGCCGACAGATGCCATCATCATCGCGCGCAATATGGGCCCGGCTGAACTGCTGGATTATGACAGTGACAAGCTGCGCGCCCTGGTGCTGGAAGAAGGATCTGCGACGGCGCATGTGTCCATCGTGGCGCGGGCGCTTGGCATTCCGATGATTGGCCGCGTGGAAGGCATTACGGATCTGCTTGAAGCAGGTGATGCCGTCATTGCCGATGGTGACACGGGCGAAGTTTACGCACTGCCGTCCCCGGAAATTGTCGATTCCTATTCCGAAAAAGCGCGTTTCAGGGCCAAGCGACAGGCTCAGTTCCGCGAGCTGCACGACAAACCGGCCGTGACGAAGGACGGCATAGATGTATCCTTGACGATCAATGCCGGCCTCATGGTGGACCTGCCGCATCTGCATGAAGCAGGGGCAGATGGAATTGGCCTGTTCAGGACCGAACTGCAGTTTCTGATCGCGTCCGCCATGCCCAAACTATCCGAGCAGCGCGCGTTCTATACGGAAGTGCTGGACGAGGCAGGTGACAAGCCAGTGACTTTCCGCACTCTGGATGTGGGCGGCGACAAGGTGCTGCCCTATCTGGCGCACGGAAAAGAGGAAAACCCGGCTTTGGGCTGGCGGGCGATCCGTATCGCGCTCGATCGGCCAGGGCTGTTGCGTTACCAGTTGCGGGCCCTTTTGCAGGCGGCGGCGGGACGAAACCTGCGGTTGATGTTCCCAATGGTTGCGCAGGTAAGTGAATTTCAGGCGGCTCGGGAGCTGCTGGAGAAGGAACTGACGCGCTTGGACCGGCTTGGCCAGCCAAAGCCGTTGGACATCAAAGTAGGTTCAATGCTGGAGGTGCCGTCTTTGGCTTGGCAGCTTGATGCCCTGCTGCCATTGGTGGATTTCATATCCATCGGATCCAATGATCTGCTGCAGTTTTTCTTTGCCAGCGATCGGGGAAACCCCCGCGTCGGCGACCGGTATGACCTGCTAAGTCCTGCGGTTCTGTCGTTTTTGCAGCATGTTGTTGCCCAATGCGGTGTTCATGATGTGCCGGTATCCCTGTGCGGGGAGATGGCTGGTCGCCCGCTTGAGGCGATGACGCTGGTCGCGCTTGGTTTCCGGACACTCTCCATTCCGCCTGCTGCCGTCGGTCCGGTGAAGGCCATGATTTTGGAGTTGGATGCGGGCAAGCTTGCAGACTTTGTGAACGAACGCCTCAGCCTGCCGGACAGCAGCCTTCGGTCTCAGTTGGCCGAATTTGCCTTCGACAACAAGATTCCGCTCTAAACAGCCCTAAACCATTGCAGTTACGGGTGGTTTTTTGTTTAGTAACCATCTTCTGACATCCTGAGTGGAAGATATCCACAAGCTGCGCGGTGCCTCGGCTGTATTTTGATGTGCATCGAGGCGCGCGGGGACGGGATACATATTGGTTTCGGCGACATGAGATGCCCCGGCAGGGCGCGGCATCCAGGCGCCAATGGGGACACGCAGGCCGTAATTATGGGCAAAGTGACTAAACTCAATCTGGAAGATGCGTCGGTTCGTTCGACGCGACGGCTGCACCTGCGCGACATTCAGGATGACAATCCCGAACCGCGCGGCACCACCGGTGCTCAGATGCATGCGGCTCGGCTTGCGTTGGGCGAAGACATCTCTGCAGTCGCCGGTCAGCTGCGCATTCGCCGGGATCAGATTGAGGCCATTGAAGGCGGTGATTTTGATGCGCTGCCTGGCCGGGCTTACTCCATCGGCTTTGTTCGTACGTATGCTGAATATCTTGGTCTTGATGAAGTTGAGACTGTGACGGCATTCAAGGCTGAGTTTGACGCGGCCCAGACTTCCGGGCCGGCGCTGGTATTCCCGGAAGCTGAAGAAGAATCGCGGATACCGCGTGGGGCGTTTGTGGTGATTGCCGTTTTGGCGCTGGCGGCTCTGTATGGTGTTTGGACGCTGACGGTGTCGGCTGACCGTGTCGTGGAAGAACGCACAACCGGTGTGCCAAGCGTTGTTCCTGAAACACGTGTTGCTCCGGCAGTGCGTCCGGCGTCTCTGCCGCGCACCGCGGTGGAACGCAGTTCTGCTACGGCAGGAACTACAGAGGCGGGTCTTGAAGGCCGTGAAGCGGCGTCAACTGACGGCAGTGTGACCGCATCTGATACTGGTGATGTGGCCGGTGCCGGGACACCGCAGACTGACAATTCTGCTATTGAAACGAACGCGTCCGCTGACGTGGGCACACCTGCCCAAACGGCTGCTGGTGTTGATGGTACAGCCGGCGAAATTTCCGGTGAGGCAGCCGGTGTGGCAGGGCAAGCCGTGACTGAAACAGCTTCCGAACCAGAACTAGCTATGTCTCCAGCGGCGGTGACCCCTTCCGAAGACCAGGTGTCTCCGCTTGAAACCGGTGCTGAGCGCTCTTGGGAAGGTTTCGTTTATGGCCAGCAGAACCACGACAGCCGCATTTTCATTCGTGCCAATGCGCAGACATGGGTCCGGGTCGAAGATGGGGATGGCAATGTATTGCTGTCGCGCACGCTTCGGGCAGGCGAAAGCTATCGGGCGCCCAACCGAGCTGGAATGGTGCTGGCTACGCGTAATGCAGGCGCCTTGCAGCTCTTTGTAGATGGCAAGTCCGCTGGAACTGCCGGGCCGGTCGGGAAACCTCTTGCGGACATTCCTCTTGATCCAGCCTCGCTTTCAGGGCAGTAGCGATACGCGGCAGCCTATCCCGCCGTATCTCGTTTCCCTTAAGTAGCGTTGGCCCTCATGCTCTCCGAGCAAAAAATAGAACAATTGCTGGCCCGTCAGTCCGATCTTGAAACCAAGATGTCTGACAATCCGGATCCTGACGCCTATGTAGCGCTGTCGAAGGAGTTTGCTGAACTCCAGCCGGTGGTTGCCGCTGCGCGCAAGCTACAGAGCGCACGCACGGAGCTGGCTGATCTGGCGGTCATGCTGGAGGACAAGGACCTCGACGCGGACATGCGCGAGATGGCCAGCGAAGAACGCGCGGAGCTTGAAGCAAGCATTCCTGACATTGAGCATGAGATTTCCATCCTGCTTCTGCCAAAGGACGTCGCTGACGCTCGCGATGCCATTCTCGAAGTGCGTGCGGGCACCGGTGGTGACGAAGCAGCTCTTTTTGCGGGCAGTCTGTTCCGCATGTATCAGCGCTATGCCGAATTGCGGGGATGGAAACTTGAGATCATTTCCGTGTCTGAAGGTGACGTCGGTGGCTACAAGGAAGTCATTGCCGGCATCAAGGGCGAAGGCGTGTTTGCCCGGTTGAAGTACGAATCCGGCGTGCATCGTGTTCAGCGGGTGCCGGAGACGGAAGGGTCAGGACGTATCCACACGTCGGCCGCAACAGTTGCCGTGCTGCCCGAGGCCGAAGAAGTGGACGTGCAGATCGAGGAAAAAGATCTGCGCGTTGATGTGTTCCGTGCATCGGGTCCCGGCGGCCAGTCGGTGAACACCACGGACAGTGCGGTGCGCATTACCCATATTCCAACTGGCATTGTGGTGTCGCAGCAGGATGAAAAGTCGCAGCACAAGAACCGCGCCAAGGGTATGAAGATTCTCCGGGCCCGGATTTTTGATGCAGAGCGTGCCAAGGTGGATGCGGAACGTGCCGAAGCACGACGTGGCCAGGTTGGCTCTGGCGATCGGTCCGAGCGCATTCGGACATACAATTTTCCGCAGGGCCGTGTCACGGATCACCGGATCAATCTCACGCTGTACAAACTCGATCAGGTCATTTCCGGCGATGCGCTGGATGAAGTTGTGGACGCACTGATCACGGAAGATCAGGCCGCACGCCTTGCCGCCATCAACGAGCCTGAAGACGCGTGAGTGCCCGTGTGACAGGTGAAACCCTGTCGCAGGCGCTATCGCGAGGGCGGGCGTTTCTTGCTCAGCATGACATTGAAACAGCCGCGCTCGATGCACGCCTTTTGCTGCAGGCAGCCGCCGCGTTGAGCCATGAGGCGCTGGTGATGCATGGCGATAGAGCCATTGCGATCGAAGCCAATCAGACGTTTCAAGTGTTTCTGGACGCGCGATCTGGCGGAAAGCCTGTATCGCGTATCCTGGGCCGCCGGGAATTCTGGGGGCTGGAGCTTGGTGTGTCCGGCGACACCCTAGACCCGCGCCCTGATACTGAAACTCTGGTCGCGGCAGTGCTGGCCCGTGTGGGGGGGCAACAACGCCCTTTCATTCGCGATCTGGGAACAGGGTCTGGCGCCATATTGCTGGCACTGCTCACAGCTTTGCCACAGGCGCGCGGGCTGGGGTCTGATCTGTCTTACGGCGCGCTGCGGATGGCGCGTGCCAATGCCAGGGCGACCGGTGTTGATGATCGTGCGGCGTTTGTCCTGTCTGATTGGGGGAGGGTGCCGACCCGTCTGGCGGATGTGGTTGTTTCCAACCCACCCTACATTGCGCGTGGGGAGCTGCCGGGCCTGATGCGTGACGTGCGCGGGCATGACCCGGTGCAGGCGTTGGATGGGGGCGCTGATGGCCTTGAGCCCTATCGGCGTATTGCTGGCCAGTTGCCTCTGGTCGCCTTGCCTGGCGCGCTGCTGGCTTTTGAAATCGGGCCGACTCAGGCTACCGCTGTTCAGGAAATCTTGCGGGGTGTCGGCGCAAACGTGTCGGGCCGGGGGCTTGGCATGCTGCGGGACCTGGCGGGGCGTCCCCGGGTCGTTGTGGCCCGCGCGCCACGCCGTTGACGGCTGATTTACGGTGTTTTCCGCCTTAACCAAAAAGGGCTTGGTTTGGGCCGGGTGAGCGGCTAGGTTGAATGCAAGGGGATACGCGCATATGTGCGCTCCGGCCTTTTGAGGCGCTCTCCTGCCCACCACAGACCGCGAAAATGAACCCTGTGATTGTCACAGGCCTCAGGAATAAAGCGGTTGGTGACATGTACTTTGCCCGCACCGATTCATATGCAGGCAGGGTTTGAATGGATGCGGTGGCAGCGGCTTGCAGGGTCAATATCGGGAATAGCAGTTTTGCGGCAGAAACTGAGCGGCGCGGCCATATGGGCCCAGCGCGCTTGAAAAACCGCCAAAAGCAAGACGACACATGATGGCGCCGGGTGATGGACCCCGGCTCGTCCGAAATTTCAGTGGTACGGAATGTCGCGTGGCGATGTGCCGACCCTGACAGATGTTTTGACCACGTAATGGGAACACACAGTGGCGAATAACAAGCAGAACAACAGATCACGCGGCCGTGGGCGTAAGCCTGGTGGCGGTGGCAACAATGCCAACCGGTCTTATGAAAGCAACGGGCCGGATGTGAAGATTCGCGGTAACGCGAGCCACATCAGCGAAAAGTACCAGCAGCTTGCCCGCGATGCGGCAGCCAGCGGAGACCGTGTTGGGGCTGAAAACTATCTTCAGCACGCGGAACATTACTACCGCATGGTGCTTGAGACACAGCAGCAGAACCAGCAGCAGCGTGAGCAACGCGAACAGCGTGCTGCGGCAGAAGCGGAAGCCAATGGCAACGCTGATGGCGGCGCCGCAGATGGCAACGCTGAAAAGTCTGACGGTGGACGTGAAGGTGGCAATCGCCGTCGTGGTCGCCGACGTCGTGACAACGTCCAGGAGAAAACCGAAGCCGCTGCAGACAATGAAGCGCCTTCCGCCGAGGTGGATGGTAATCGCGCGGATGCAGACTCAGATGCAGATACGGGCGGTGATGCCGACGATGATTCCCCCAATGAGGCGGAAGTCATCAAGCTGACGCCTGCTCCAGCGCCTGAGGGCGATACGGATGATGCCGTGAGTGAGCCTGCCTAGGGCACGGATCATTCGCCTGCATGTTGATCAGGCCGGTGGTGTCAGAACATCACCGGTCGCGAGATCTCCGTCTTCCAACACTTCGCAATACAGCCCCATATCCATGTGGCCATAGCCGATGCGCAGGGTCTGGGGCACATTCATGTCCCGCTTGGCAGTTGTTGGATTGACATTAGTGGCAGCGCAGCGTTGGGTGCGCAAAATCCCTTTTACCTTTAGCGATCCGATGGAGAATGTCTTGTTCTCCCATTCCAGTTCGCTCCAGGCGGGCAAGTCATCCACATAGACGTTGCCGCGGAACCGAAGTGGATCAACCGGTTCACCCGTCACCCGTTCCAGGTCGCGCACGCTTGTCATATTGATGAGCGACAGAACTTTCATTGGCACATCAGAAAACGAAAACCCGGCACCGGCAGCGTCGGGCACTGTCACAATGCGCGGTGGTCCACGCAGATCGTCTTCCATGTAACTGGTCAAAAAGTGTTCGATCAGCTGGCGGCCGATGCGTGAGGTGATGTCGCCTTTTGCCACTTGCTTGGCCTTGCCGCCCTTGTCGCGGCGCAGCACCGTCAGCGTGCCGCTGTCATCATCAAACTGGGTTTCGAGAGTGGCCAGCCGCTCGTTCTTGGCCAGCATCAGGAACTTGGTCTTTGGGAAGTATTGCGGGTCGCTGGGATCAAAATCCGTTGTCCCGTTTTCAATGGCAAAGGCGCGATCCCAAGGCATGGTACCGCCCGCTTTGAGGCTGACTTTTCCAAGTTCTTCCGCTGACAGGCCTTTGACGGGGTAGCGGTAGAGCGCTGTAACGCGTGAATCAGCCATTTAGGGTCGTTTCTCCAAACTCGTGAGGTGGTCGGCATGCGGTGAAGGACATCTTCGCGTGAAGGTCATGGCAACCTTGATGGGGTAGCCTTGTCAAATCAGCGGCTTTCGGCTCGATTTTCCGCTGCTTTTGTGAAGCTGGGCACTTGTGTGGCGTAAATGGCACACCACATGTAATGGGCAGGAACGTGCCTCTTTTGGGCGATCCTGCGTCAAACATAACTCCGGAACGTTGCCCGAATGGGGACGTTTCATACAGTGCCAATAAGGGCTGAAAAGAGGGACCTCGATGAATCTCGAGAGCTATACAGATCGCGTAAAAGGCTTTCTGCAATCTGCGCAGGGGCTGGCCGTTCGCGAAGGCCATCAACAATTCAAGCCGGAGCACATGCTCAAAGTCCTCCTCGATGACGAGGAAGGCCTGGCTGCCAATCTCATTCGCAAAGCCGGTGGACGCCCTGACGTGGCGCTGCAGGCGGTTGAGCTGACACTCGATAAACTTCCCAAGGTGGAAGGGACGGGTGCCGGACAGCTGTATCTCGCGCCGGAGACCGCGCGCGTGTTTGATACGGCAGAAGAAATCTCCAAGAAGGAAGGCGACAGCTTTGTCACCGCTGAACGGGTGCTGCTTGCCCTCGTCATGGCGACACAGACGGATGCTGGCAAAGCGCTCAAGGAAGCAGGCGTGACGCCCAACGGGCTCAACACCGCTATCCAGGACCTGCGCAAGGGTCGCACGGCCGACAGTGCCGGGGCGGAAGACCAGTATGACGCGCTCAAGAAATATGCCCGTGACCTGACGCAGGTCGCGCGGGACGGCAAACTCGACCCGGTGATTGGCCGTGACGAAGAAATTCGCCGGACGATTCAGGTTCTGTCGCGCCGTACCAAGAACAATCCCGTGCTCATTGGTGAGCCGGGGGTGGGCAAGACTGCCATCGCGGAAGGTCTGGCACTGCGAATCGTCAATGGCGATGTGCCGGAAAGCCTCAAGGACAAGGCATTGCTGGCCCTCGATATGGGTTCGCTCATTGCCGGGGCCAAATATCGCGGTGAATTTGAGGAGCGTCTCAAGGCGGTTCTCAACGAAGTGACCGCGGCTGATGGCCAGATCATTCTCTTCATCGACGAAATGCACACGCTTGTGGGCGCCGGCAAGACGGATGGGGCCATGGATGCCTCAAACCTGCTCAAGCCTGCTCTGGCACGCGGTGAGCTGCACTGTATTGGTGCCACGACGCTGGACGAGTATCGCAAGCATGTTGAAAAAGACGCGGCTCTGGCGCGTCGCTTTCAGCCTGTGATGGTCAATGAGCCGACAATCGAAGATACGATTTCGATTCTCCGTGGGCTGAAGGAAAAATACGAACTGCATCACGGGGTGAGAATCACCGATTCTGCCATCGTGGCTGCTGCTCAGCTTAGCGATCGCTACATCACCGAGCGGTTCTTGCCGGACAAGGCGATTGACCTTGTGGATGAAGCGGCCAGCCGGTTGCGGATGCAGGTGGATTCCAAGCCCGAAGAGCTTGATGAGCTCGACCGCAAGGTCATCCAGCTCAAGATTGAGCGTGAAGCCCTCAAGAAGGAGACCGACTCAGCGTCCAAGGACCGTCTTGAAACGCTTGAGAAGGACCTGGCCGAGCTTGAGCAACGGGCGTCTGAACTGACGGCGCGCTGGGAAAGCGAAAAAGAGAAGCTTGCCGGCTCTCAGAAGCTGAAAGAGCAGCTGGATCAGGCACGAGGCGACCTTGAGAAGGCGCAGCGTGCGGGCAATCTGGAGCAGGCCAGTGAGCTTGCTTACGGCATCATCCCTGAGCTTGAGAAGAAGCTGGCGGAGCCTGAGGACGCGGACACCGGTGCCATGCTCGATGAAGAAGTCACGGATGAGCATGTGGCAGGCATCGTCTCGCGCTGGACGGGTATACCCGTCGACAAGATGCTGGAAGGCGAGCGCGAGAAGTTGCTGCAGATGGAATCAGCACTGGCCAATCGCGTGATTGGTCAAAAGGAAGCTGTGGCCGCTGTCAGCCGTGCCGTGCGCCGTGCACGCGCGGGTCTGCAGGACCCCAACAGGCCCATTGGCTCCTTCATGTTCCTTGGGCCAACCGGTGTTGGCAAGACGGAGCTGACCAAGGCTCTGGCTGGCTTCCTGTTTGATGACGACAGCGCCATCGTTCGGATGGATATGTCCGAATACATGGAGAAGCACTCGGTTGCTCGTTTGATCGGCGCACCTCCCGGCTATGTTGGCTACGAAGAAGGCGGTGCGCTGACCGAAGCTGTCCGCAGACGGCCCTATCAGGTCGTGCTGTTTGACGAGATCGAGAAGGCGCATCCCGATGTGTTCAACGTCCTGCTGCAGGTGCTCGATGATGGACGCCTGACGGACGGGCAGGGCCGGACAGTCGACTTCCGCAACACGCTTATCATCATGACGTCCAATATGGGCGCTGAATATCTGGTGGCGCAGGCGGATGGCGAAGACTCAGAAGCCGTGCGTGAGCAGGTGATGGGGTCGGTGCGGATGCATTTCCGGCCTGAGTTCCTCAACCGGCTGGATGAAATCATCCTGTTCCACCGTCTGGGACGCGATCAGATGTCCGGCATTGTGGATATCCAGATGGGCGGCCTCATGCGCCTGCTGGAGAGCCGCAAGATCACGCTGGAGCTCACAGACGCCGCCAAGCTGTGGATGGCTGAGAAGGGCTATGACCCCGCCTATGGGGCGCGTCCATTGAAGCGTGTCATCCAGCGCGCCCTGCAGGATCCCCTTGCAGAGCTTGTGCTTGAGGGCGCTGTCCATGATGGCGAGACGGTCAAAGTGGATGCAGGAGAAGGTGGCCTGATCATCAACGGGCGCGATGTCAGCGCTGACTTTGGCGGGCTCGGCTCTGATTTGCCGACGGTTCCACCGGTTGGTGACGACCCGGAAGGGCCGGTTGTGCACTAGCCTGATTGCCAACGACAAAAAGAAAGGGCGGCTCGTTTGAGCCGCCCTTTTTCGTGTCCGATGTCGAGACGCTTACTCGACTGAATTGTTTTCGTCCGGTGTTGCTGTGCTGGCGGATTCGATCGCCGGCTTCAGGGGCTCTACCTGGGCCATTTCCGCGTTCATGCCGTCGCGGGCTGCCTTGAAGGCGTTGAGTGCCTTGCCTTCCAGCTTGCGGCCCGTGGGCACGCGGATGGCCATTGGGTTCACCTTCTTGCCTTTCACATGCACTTCGTAGTGCAGGTGCGGGCCAGTGGACCGGCCCGTTGTGCCGACGCGGCCGATTGTCTGGCCCTGAGTGACGCGGGCGCCGGGCGTGATGCCCTTGCCGATGCGGCTCATGTGGGCGTAGGCCGTTTCATAACCGTTGGCGTGGCGGATCTTGACGTATTTGCCATAGCCACCCTGCCAGCCGGCCTTGACGATGGTGCCGTTGCCTGCCGCGTAGATGGGTGTGCCCGTGGGCGCTGCGAAGTCAGTGCCCGTGTGCATTTTGGTGTAGCCAAGGATCGGGTGGCGGCGCTTGCCGAAGTTGGAAGAGATGCGTGCGCCATCGATGGGGGTGCGCATCAGGAACTTCTTGGTGCTGCGACCGGATTCATCGAAGTAGTCCACGGTGTCTTCGCCGGGAATCTCAAAGCGCCACAGTGTCATTGGCTTCTTGCCGGTCTGCAGGGATGCAAACAGGATGTCGCCTGTCTTCACGCGCTCACCGTCTTCATCATTGTACT